>NZ_JACHMM010000001.1:6150000-6487500 GCF_014204975.1 Jiangella mangrovi | reverse complement strand
CAACGCCGCCGTGGTCAACGGGCGGCTGTGGGCGCTGCGGTTCGACGAGCACCCCACGGCCGCCATGACCGACGACCTCGAGGCGCTGGCCACCGAAGGCCTCATCTGCCGCTACGCCGTCGACGGCCAGTCCTACCTGCACGACCCCGCGTGGCGACGGCGGCAGCGGCTGGTCCGCCCGGAGAGGTCGGCGCTGCCGCGCTGTCCGGTGCACGACTCCGGCATCCGCGAGTTCGTCGGCGACACTCTCACCTCGGTGCAGGACCAGGTCAGCTCCATCCTCGGCGGCGCGGCCACCAGCGCCGGCACCACCAAGGTCCGCGACACCGTCGCCCGGCTGGTCGAGGACGTCACGTTCCCCGTCGACCCCAGCAGGGCGACGGCGTACGGGCAGCGCATCCGCGACTTCCTCGGCGGCGCCCCGGCCCGCCACGACGACGATCCCGCCGACGCCGAGCGGTTCCCCGTCGCGGGCAGTCCCGGGGCCGGCGCTGGGGCCGCGGCCGACCCGCCCGAGGTCGAGTACGACGCCCATGGCAGCGCGGTGACGAGGGACGCGGGGGAGGCGAGCCCCGCGGAACCGCAGGCTGACGCCGTCGTCGATGAGGGCGGGGACGGCGCCGCGGGCGAGCAGCGGGCGCCGGGCGAGGTGTGGCGCGACGCCACCGACGACCCGACCCCGGGGAGCAAGGCACCCTGACGCTGTCGGTGCGAGCGGCCACAATGGCCGTGTGACCCGCTGGGTGCTGCACGTCGACCTCGACCAGTTCCTCGCCGCCGTCGAGGTGCTGCGCCATCCCGAGCTGCGGGGCAAGCCGGTCGTCGTGGGCGGCGACGGCGACCCCACCAAGCGCGGCGTCGTCGCCACGGCGTCGTACGAGGCGCGCGCGTTCGGCGTGCACTCCGGCCTGCCCATGCGCACGGCGCTGAAGCGCTGCCCGGACGCCGTCTTCCTGCCGTCGGACAAAGAGGCGTACGAGGCGGTGTCGGCCGACGTCATGGCCACGCTGCGCGAGTTCGGCACGGTCGAGGTGCTCGGCTGGGACGAGGCGTTCGTCGACCCCGGCGAGGACGATCCCGAAACCGTCGCGCGGCGCATCCAGCGGCGTGTGCGCGAGGCCACCGAGCTCGAGTGCACCGTCGGCATCGGCGAGAACAAGCTCCAGGCCAAGCTCGCCACGGGCTTCGGCAAGCCGGCCGGCGTCGCCACGCTGACCTACGCGTCCTGGTTCGACGTGCTCGGCGACCACCCCACCGACGCGCTGTGGGGCATCGGCGCCAAGACGGCGAAGAAGCTGGCCGAGATGAACATCCACACCGTCCACGATCTCGCGACCACGCACCCCGACGTCGTCGCCGCCCGGTTCGGGCCCGCCACCGGGCCGTGGCTGGTGCGCATCGCCCGGGGCGTCGCGTCGGCGCGGGTCACCGGCGAGGCCTGGCTGGCCCGCTCGCACGGCAAGGAGACCACGTTCCAGCAGAACCTCGAGGACTGGTCCGAGGTGCAGGCCCAGGTCGTGCGGCTGGCCCACGACGTCACCCGCGAGGTCGTCGCCGAGGGCCGGCCCGCCGTCCGCGTCGTCGTCAAGGTCCGCTACGCGCCGTTCTTCACCTCCACCCACGGCCACAAGCTGCCCCAGCCCACCAGCGACGGCGACGCGCTCGCCGCGGCGGCCCTGGTCGCGCTCGACCGGTTCACCGACCGCAGACCGGTCCGGCTCCTGGGCGTTCGTGCCGAGTTCGGTGGTTGAGGGCCGCGACATCCCGAATGCTCTGGACTCCTGGGCCGGGGGAGAGGACCATGTCCGCCAGGGTGGGAGGGGCGCGTGCCCGCAGGCGCGACGCGGGGAAACGGGGTTGGAACTATGGGGATCGTGTCTCCGGGGTTCCGGAGGAAGAGGCGTGACGACGTCAGGCTGCCGCCGGGCCAGTACCTGACCGAGGACTTCCCGGTGCTGTCGGCCGGGCCGACGCCGTACGTCCCGCTGGACCGGTGGGAGTTCACCATCACCAGCGAGACCGGCCAGTCCTACCAGTGGTCGTGGGACGAGCTGCAGGAGCTGCCGGCCGAGGAGCCGACGGTCGACATCCACTGCGTCACCAAGTGGTCCAAGCTCGAGACCACCTGGCGCGGTGTGTCGCTCGACCTGCTCATGGAAGAGGTCGAGACGACGGCCGACTTCGCGCTCGTGCACTGCTACGGCGGCTACACCACCAACCTGCCGCTCGAGGACCTCCTCGACGGCAAGGCGTGGGTCGCCTACGAGTTCGAGGGCGACGAGCTGGCGCCGCAACACGGCGGGCCGGCCCGGCTGCTCGTGCCGCACCTGTACTTCTGGAAGTCGGCGAAGTGGGTGCGCGGCATCCAATTGCAGGAGTTCGACGAGCCCGGATTCTGGGAGAGCGTCGGCTATCACAACTACGGTGACCCATGGCGCGAACAGCGCTACCAGGGCGATTGAGCCCCCGGCTCGAGTGGCGCGTCGCAACCCTCGCTGACTTCGTCGACGAGACCGCGACCGCGCGCACGCTGCTGCTCGACGTCCCCGGCTGGCCCGGACACCTGCCCGGGCAGCACGTCGACGTCCGGCTCACCGACGAGGACGGCTACAGCACCCAGCGCAGCTACTCGCTGGCCGCCCCCGCCGACGGTGAGCGCGTCGAGCTGACCATCCAGCGCGTCGAGGACGGCGAGGTGTCGCCGTACCTCGCCGACACCCTCGCCGTCGGCGACCCCATCGAGCTGCGCGGACCCGTCGGCGGCTGGTTCCTCTGGCATCCGTCGCGCACCGCGCCCGTGCTGCTGGTCGGAGGCGGGTCGGGGATCGTGCCGCTCATGGCGATGGTCCGGGCCCGGCGGCAGGCGAGGAGCCGGGCACCGTTCCGGCTCATCTACTCCGTCCGCACGCCCATGGACCTCATCTACGCCTCCGAGCTGCGCCGCTCCGCCCGCGACGACGGCGGCCTCGACATCACGACGGTGTACACGCGGTCGGCGCCCGAGGCCTGGCCCCGCCCGCCCGGCCGCCTCGGCCTCGACGACATCGAGCGGTTCGGCTGGCCGCCGCAGTTCGAGCCCACCTGCTTCGTCTGCGGCCCCACCGGCTTCGTCGAGCACGTGGCGACGACACTGGTGCACCTGGGTCACGATCCGCGCCGGATCCGCACCGAACGCTTCGGCCCGACTGGAGGATGAGATGGTGACGAACGCGTACGAGTACGAGGACGGCAACGCGCTGGCCGGCCCCCTGTCCGAGCTCTTCGCCGTCGACGTCACCGCCGCGACCGGCCGGTGCGTGTCGTGCGGCGACACCGGGCGGGTCGCTGACCTGCGGGTGTACGTGAACGCGCCTGGTTACGTGGCCCGGTGCCCGGGGTGTGACCACGTGATGCTCCGGCTGGTCCGTTCCCCGGACGCGGCGTGGTTGGACCTGCAGGGGACGTTGTCGTTGCGGGTCCCGATGCCTCCGGGATGATCTTTCTCGTTCTGCGGGGATTGAGGTTCGGCGGTGGGGTCCGAACGTGGGTCGGGCCCCTGCTGTCTCGATTGTCGAGGGCGCGGCGGCGCGCCTCAAGTCCACGCCCTCTGTGGTTGCTTCGCTGCTGTGCTTCCGGGGCTTGGACTTGACCCGCGCCGCCGCGCCCTCGCCTTTCACAGCACCAGGGCCCCCTCCCCGGAATGGACCCGGCCCTCAGACCCGCCGTGCTCCTGTTCCGCTGGCCGCTGGCGGTTCCGCTGGGGGTGTTCGGCAGGTGGTTCTGCTGGGGTGGGGTCGCGCCGGCCGCTGGCGGTGGTGGTGACGCCCGGCAAACCGGCTCACGCCTCGGAATCCGGCGCTTGCGGCCCGGAATCCGCTGCCAACCGCCGGTTTCCGAGGCGTCCGCCGGTTTCCGAGGCGTCGCGCCGCCCTGATTCCATGATCATCAACCTTTTGGGCTGCTCTGGCGACACCAAAGGTTGATGATCATCGGCTGGGTGCTCGAGATGATCACGTTCAGCACGAGTTCTCGTGTCGTACTACGCCTGTAGGCGTGTTGAGGGTCGGGTAATCGTGGTGATGGCCCGCCAGGCGGCCTGGTAAGCGGTTGCCTGGCGGCGTCACGAGGTGTTCTCCTGCTTCACGAGGTCTGCAGGCCTGGTGGAGCAGGGAATTGGGTGCTGTACGTGGTCATTTCGAGGCCGGCGGGGCCGTCACCCACGGCGGGACCGGTCGCCACACCTCAGCGGAGCCGTCAGCGGCCGGCGCAAAGACAGAACAGCGGGGCTGGGGGCCGGGGTCATTCTGGGGGAGGGGTCCCTGGTGGTGCTGTGAGCGCGCCCGACAATGGAGAGCAGCAGGGGGCCGGCCAACTCGGCGAACCCGGCGCACGGTCACCCGGCGAACGTAGAACTCCTCAGAACCCCAGATCGGGCTCCACCAACCGCACCCCGGTCGACTCGCGCAGCATCAGCCACGCCGGCACCGTCTCGACCCCACCCTCGACGGAGCGGCCGGCGATCATGTCGAGGAGCCGGGTCGCCGCGAGCTGGCCCACTTCGCGCAGGTTCGGGTCGACGGTGGTGAGCGGCGGCCGGCAGCCGGCGGCCATGGGCTCCCAGTTGTCGAAGCCGATGACGGCGATGTCGCCGGGCACCCGTAGTCGCCGGTCGCGCAGGGTCTCGACCACGCCGCGCGCGATCTGGTCGGACCCGCAGAAGATGGCGTCGGTGTCGGGGGCGGCGTGCAGCAGCATCTCGACGGCCCGCCGGCCCCAGTCCTCGCTCCACTCGCCGTAGAACACCTGCCCGCCCGCCAGTGACAGGCCGGCCTCGTCGAGCACCGCGCACAGGCCGGCGGCGCGTTCCTGCGGGTCGGCGAAGCGCTCGGGCCCGGTGATGTGGCCGATGCGGGTGCGTCCGCTGGCCAGCAGGTGCCGCCCCGCGATGGCGCCGCCGCCGACGTCGTCGGTGGTGACGCAGAAGTCCGACGGGTCGCTGGACTGTGCGATGACGTAGACCACCGGTACGCCCGACGCCACCGCGAGCGGGGGCCGGGTCTGCTTGCGGCGGCCGGCGACGATGATGCCGTCGACCCGGCGCTCGTCGAGGGTCTGCGCGTGGTGGTGCTCGCGGATGGGGTCGTCGCGGGTGTCGCAGAGGAAGACGGAGACGCGGTCGGCGCCGAGGGCGTCCTCGACGCCGAGCATGAGCGGGTTGCCGAACCGGCCGAAGCGGTCGGTGGTGATGACGGCGACGGTGTAGGTGCGCCCGGACTGCAGGCTCTGGGCCAGCGCGTTGGGCCGGAACCCCAGGTCGCGCGCGGCGGCGAGGACGCGGGCGCGGGTCGCCTCGCGCAGCTGTCCGCGGTTGTTCAGCGCCTTCGAGACCGTCCCGACGGACACCCCTGCGCGCGCGGCGACGTCACGGACGGTGGGCACCCGCTGGGACACCGTCGACCACCCCTTCCAAGCCCTGGCGGGCCGGCCCGCCGCGATGATCCGCTCATTGTGCTTCCGCTTGACGAGTTCTGGCGACGCACACTAGCGTGCCGACAGAAAACCTATTCCGGATGTTCACCATACATCCTCGCCACGCGCAGGAAAACAGTTTCCGAGCGGAGCAGCTATGACAGAGTCCACGCCGGCCGGCCCGGTGGCGCCGTCCGCCGCGGCTGCCGTCAGGCTCCGTCCGCTCGGGGTCGGCCAGGTGCGCATCACCGGCGGCCTGGCGGGTGAGTGGCAGCGCCGCACGCGTGAGGTCACGGTCCCGACGGCGGTCGCCCTGGTCGAGAGCACCGGCACGCTGCGCAACCTCGAGATCGCGGCCGGCGAGGCCGACGGCGGGTTCCAGGGCATGCATTTCGCCGACTCCGACGTCGCCAAGGTGCTCGAGGCGGTCGCCTGGCGGTTGGCCGCGCACGGGCCGGACGACGATCTCCGCCGCACCGTCGACCACTGGACCGGCGTCCTCGAGCGCGCCCAGCGCCCCGACGGCTACCTGAACTCCTGGGTCCAGATCACCGCGCCCGACCGCCGCTACGGCGCCCTCGTCTCCAGCCACGAGCTGTACTGCTACGGCCACCTCATCCAGGCCGCCGTCGCCCTCGACCGCGCCACCGGCGACGGCCGCCTGCTCGCCGTCGCCCGCCGCGTCGCCGACCACGTCGTCGCCGAGTTCCTCCGCGCCGGCCGGCCCGACCTCGACGGCCACCCCGGGGTCGAGACCGCGCTGGTCGAGCTCTACCGCCACACCGGCGAACGCTCCTACCTCGACCAGGCCGCCGACTTCGTGGAACGGCGGGGTCACGGTCACGCCGGGCGGTCCGACCGCGGCTCGGTCTACCTCGTCGACCACGAGCCCGTCCGCACGTCCACCACGCTCAACGGGCACGCCGTCCGAGCCCTCTACCTCGAGGCCGGTGTCGTCGACGTCGCGACCGAGACCGGCGACGACGAGCTGCTGGCCGCGTCGGTCCGGCGCTGGGAGGACACCGTCGCGCACAAGACGGCCCTCACCGGCGGGCACGGGTCCCGGCACCTGTTCGAGGCGTTCGGCGACCGCGACGAGCTGCCGCCCGACCAGTCGTACAACGAGACCTGCGCCGCCGTCGCGAGCATCCACTGGAGCTGGCGGCTTCTGCTGGCCACGGGCGAGGCGCAGTTCGCCGACCTCGTCGAGCGCACGCTCTACAACACCGTCGCCGCCAGCACCAACGTCGACGGCGACCGGTTCTTCTACGTCAACGCGCTGCAGCGCCGCCCCGACGCCACCCCGCCGCCCAAGGGCGGGCGCCGCCGTGCCTGGTTCACGTGCGCCTGCTGCCCGCCCAACGTGGCGCGGCTCCTCGGCTCGCTCGGCCACTACACGGCCACCACCAGCGCCGACGGCGTCCAGCTGCACCTGTTCGTCCCCGCAGAGATTCAGGCGAACGACGGCGTCCAGCTCAGGGTCGCGACGGAGTACCCCGACGACGGCCGCGTCCGCGTCACCGTCGACGCCACGCCCACGACGCCCTGGCGGCTCGAGCTGCGGCTCCCCGCCTGGAGCGCCCCCGGCCGCACCGCGCTCACCGTCGCCGGCACCCCGGCCGACGTCCGTCCGGACGAGCGCGGCTACCTGGTCGTCCACCGCGCGTGGCGGGCCGGTGACACCGTCGAGCTCGACCTCGACGTCGCGCCGCGGCTCACCTACCCGCACCGCCGACTCGACGCGCTGCGCGGCACCGTCGCCGTCGAGCGCGGACCGCTCGTGTACTGCTTCGAACAGGTCGACCAGCCCGCCGGCGTCACGCTCGACGACCTCGCGCTGACCGGCGGCGACCCTCTGACGGCGCACCAGGAGAGCAGCCTCGGGCTGCCCGGCCCGGTCACCGTCGTCGACACCGGGGCCGACGTCCTGGCCGCGCCGGCCCACGACGGCCCCGTCCACGACGGCCTGCCCTACGGCGCCGCCCACGCGGCCGCCCCGGCCGTCAAGGCCCGGGTCACCGCCCGGGCCGTGCCCTACCACCTCTGGGACAACCGCGACGGCGGCGCCATGCGCGTCTGGTTGCCCCGCTCACCCCGATCCACCCGATGAACCCGACAGGAGATCCGACGATGCCTCTCTCCACGATCCGCCGCCGGCCGGGCCGGCGCCGTCTCGTCCTGGCGCTCACCGCGGCCGCGGCCACGCTCGCCGTCGCCGCGTGTGGTGGTGGCGACGACACCGAGGGTGACGGCGGCGAGTCGTCCGAGCCGCTGACCTTCTGGACGCTCGAGTCCGAGCCGAACCGCGTCGCCCGCACCGAGGCCAACCTCGAGCGGTTCACCGAGCAGACCGGCATCGAGGTCGAGCTGGTCACCGTCGAGGAGACCGCCGTCCCGCAGCAGATGATCACCAACGCCGCGTCCGGCACCCTGCCCGACGTCGTCGACCACCCCATGGTCATGACGAGCCGGTGGCTGGCCGACGGGCTGCTCGACGCCGAGGCCGCGCAAGAGGTGGTCGACGAGCTCGACCCGTCGACGTTCCGCGAGGCGGGACTCGACTTCGCCACCGTCGACGGCACCGTCGCCGCCGTGCCCACCTCGGGCTGGGGCCTGATCATGCACTACCGCAAGGACTGGTTCGACGCGGCCGGCCTCGAGCCGCCGACGTCGTTCGAGAACATCCTCGCCGCGGCGCAGGCGCTGCACGACCCCGACAACCAGCGCTACGGCATCGTCCTGGGCAACGACCCCGGCCACCAGGTCACGCAGCAGATCTTCGAGCACTTCGCGCTCGGCAACGGCTGCCAGCTCATCGGCGAGGACGACCAGCTCGCCCTCGACGACGAGCGCTGCGTCGAGACGTTCGAGTTCTACGACGAGCTGCTGCAGAACTACTCGCCGGCCGGCACGTTCAACAGCGTCGACCAGCGCGCCGCGTACCTCGCGGGCCAGGCCGCCATGATGCCGCAGGGACCGTTCACGCTGCACCGCCTCGCCGGGCTCGAGGACGCCGAGCTGGCCAACTGCGCCGAGTGCGCCGCCGACCCCGGCTACCTCGCCACCAACACCGGCATCGTGTCCGAGATCGAGGGCTTCCACGGCGACACCGCGCAGTACGGCCGCATCAGCAACCTCGGCATCACCGTCGACGCCGACACCGAGAACGCCCAGGAGCTGGTGAAGTACCTGGTCGGCGACGGCTACACCGAGTGGCTCGCGCAGGTTCCCAACGGCATGATCCCCATGCGCACCGGCACGCCGGACAACCCCACCGAGTTCGTCGACGCCTGGCAGGACCTCGACATGGGCGTCGACCGCGAGGGCACGCTCGTCGAGTACTACGGCGAGGACACGGTCACCGAGCTCGTCGACGGCGCGCAGAACTTCGACGCGTGGGGCATCCAGCAGGGCTTCGGCGAGCTGGTCGGCGTGCTGTACGAGCTCACGACCATCCCGGCCGCCGTCGGCGACGTCCAGAACGGCGTCCTGACGCCCGAGGAGGCCGCGGCCGACGTCCAGCAGAAGCTGACCGACGAGCTCGACCTCATCGAGTCCGCCGGCTGACCCCGCACGCTAGCCGAAGTGCGCTTCTCAGCTGAGGCTCAGGAGGCCGGGAACCAATGACCACCACCACGCAGGCGCCGCCGGGATCCGACCGGCCCGGCGGCGCCACGCACCCCGGCAAGCGCGACCGCAAGCTGTCGCTGTCGCGCCGCCGGGAGGCGCGCTTCGCCTACCTGCTCCTGCTGCCGGCGATCCTCGCCACCGTCGTCCTGGTCGTGCTGCCGGTGCTGTGGAACGTCACCATCAGCCTGCAGAGCCTCCGGCTCATCGAGCTACGCAACTTCACGCCGTTCGGGTTCCTCCAGGCCGAGCTCGGTTTCGACAACTTCCGGCTGGTGACGGGGCAGCGCGAGTTCTGGTCGACGGTGGGGCGCACCGTCGTCTACGCCCTGCTCGGCACCACGCTGTCGCTGCTGCTCGGCGTGTGGGCCGCGCTGGCCATGCGGCGCCCGTTCCGCGGCCGCGCCGCGGTGAAGGCGCTGCTGCTGGTGCCGTACGTGCTGCCGGTCGTGGCCGCGGCGTTCGTCTGGCGGACCATGCTGTCGCCGCAGTACGGCGTCGTGAACGCCTGGGGACAGGACTGGTTCGGCTGGTCGCGGGTCGATTTCTTCGGCCAGCAGAACATCGACCTGCCGCTCGTGGGCACCGTCCCGCTGGCGTTCAGCACCGTCATCGCATTCGAGGCGTGGCGCTACTTCCCGTTCGCGTTCATCTTCGTCTACGCGCGGCTGCAGGCCATTCCCAAGCACCTGTACGAGGCGGCGACCATCGACGGCGCCACCATCACCCAGCAGTTCCGCCACGTCACGTTCCCGGCGCTGCGCGGGGTGCTGGCGGTGCTGTTCCTGCTGCGGTTCATCTGGAACTTCAACGACTTCACCAACATCTACCTGCTCACCGGGGGCGGCGCCGGCACGCGGGTCATCTCCATCGAGATCTACGAGTGGCTGATCGGGCGGAGCAACCCCGGCGCGGCGGCGGCGCTGTCGCTGATCCTGGCCGCGGTGATGCTCGTCGTCCTGACGGTGTACGTCCGCTGGCAGGCGAGGAGGGACCAGACATGAGCCGGCACGCGTTCGAGGAACGGTTCTTCCGCATCTTCCGCTGGGTCAGCATCGCGTTCTTCATCTGCATCACGGCGTTCCCGCTGATCGTCATGCTCGGGTTGTCGTTCCGGCCGGTGTCGTCGCTGCTCAACGAGCCCAGCCGGCTGCTGCCGCGGCTGTCCGAGATCGACCTCGACGGCTACACCCGCATCCTGTCCAGCCGCGAGGACGGCGGCTTCGGCTTCGGCGGCTTCATCGGCAACAGCGCGTACATCGCCGGCGTCACCGTCGTCCTGTCGCTGACGTTCGGCATCTTCGCCGCGTACGCCGCCACCCGGCTGCGCTACCGGGGCGCCTCGTTCGTCAACGCCTCGATCCTCATGGTGTACCTGTTCCCGCCGCTGGTGTTCGCCGTGCCGCTGTTCGTCATGTTCACGCGCATGGGCATGCGGCCGTCGTTCACCGCCGTCATCATCATCTACTTCGCCTACACGCTGCCGCTGGCGCTGTACATGCTGCGCAACTACTTCAGCAGCGTCCCCGTCGACATCGAAGAGGCGGCACGCATCGACGGCGCCTCCCGGCTCGGCGTCATCCGGCACGTCATCGTCCCGCTCTCGGCGCCGGCCATCGCCACCGTCGGCATCTACGTGTTCATGTCGGCGTGGGACGAGTTCCTGTTCGCCCTGCTCTTCCTGGTCGAGGACCGCGACTCGTGGACCGTCGCCCTGGGCATCAACCAGCTGGAGGCGAACGTCGGCACCCCGACGACGGTGCTCATGGCCGGCTGTGTGGTCATCACCATCCCCGTCGTCGTGGCGTTCTCGCTGGCCCAGCGTTTCCTCACCGAAGGACTCACGTCCGGCTCGGTGAAGGACTGACCCGTTCAGTAGACACCGTGGAGAAGACACCGTGATCGTGACCGATGTTCGTCCCCTCCTGCTCGACCGCTACCTGCTGGTCGAGGTTCGGACCGACACCGGCCTGACCGGGCTCGGCGAGTCCGGTGCGTGGGGGTTCCTCGAGGCGTCGGCGGGGGCGGTCGAGGCGCTCGGCCGCTACCTCGTCGGCAAGGACCCGCTGCTCATCGAGCACCACTGGCAGTACATGTACCGCTCCAGCCACTTCGGCGGCTCGGCGGTCATGGGCGCGCTGAGCGCCATCGACATCGCGCTGTGGGACATCAAGGGCCAGCACTACCAGGCGCCGGTCTACGACCTGCTCGGCGGCAAGGTCCGGTCGAAGGCGCGGGCCTACGGTCACGTCTTCGGCTCGACGCGGCAGGAGCTGGTCGACGGTGTCATCGCCGCCAAGGCGGCCGGGTTCACCGCCGTCGGCCACCTGACGCCGTTCCTCGACGAGCCCTTCTCCGAGCCGTACTTCGAGACGCACGCCCAGAAGGTCGAGGGCGCCATCGACGCCGTCCGGCAGTACCGCGAGGCCGTCGGCGACTCCGTCGACCTGTGCATCGAGATCCACCGCCGGCTCACCCCCACCGAGGCCGTGCAGGTCGCGCTGGGGATCGAGCAGTACCACCCGATGTTCATCGAGGACCCCGTCCTGCCCGACAACGCCGACGAGATGGCCTACGTCGCCGACAAGATCAACATCCCCATCGCGACTGGCGAGCGGCTCACCAGCATCTGGGAGTTCGACATGCTGCTGCGCCGCGACGCCGTCCAGTACGTCCGCCCCGACGTCTGCCTGGTCGGCGGCATCACCGGCGCCAAGAAGGTCGCCGCGCTGGCCGAGGCCCGTCACGTCGGCGTCATCCCGCACAACCCGCTGAGCCCGGTGTCGACGGCGGCCTGCCTGCAGATCGCCGCCAGCGTGCCGAACTTCGTGCTGCAGGAGTACCCGCTGGGCGAGGACGAGTTCCCGAAGAAGGACATCGTCGAGCGCGCCTACGGCTACGACGGCGCCGGCTTCCTCACCATCCCCGACGTGCCGGGCATCGGCGTCACGCTGCGCGAGGGCGCGGTCGAGGCGGCGCCGCCGAAGCCCTGGGAGATTCAGACCCGGCTGCATGTCGACGGGTCGGTCATCGACCAGTAACCGATACTGGCGCCGTGACGACGGCGACGATGGAGCGTGCGTTCCTGGCCCGGCCCGGCCTCGCGGTGGCCCCGGACCTCTTGGGCTGTGTACTGCGGCACACGACCCCCGAGGGGACGGTGGCCGTGCGGCTGACCGAGGTCGAGGCCTACCAGGGCTCCGAGGACCCCGGGTCGCACGCGTTCCGCGGCCCCACCCCGCGCAACGAGGTCATGTTCGGCCCGGCCGGGCACCTGTACGTCTACTTCACCTACGGCATGCACTTCTGCGCGAACGTGGTGTGCGACGTCGAGGGGACGGCGACAGCTGTCCTGTTGCGCGGTGGTGAGGTGATCCAGGGCGCGCCACTGGCCGCGACGCGACGGCTGTCCGCACGGTCGCCGCGCGACTACGCGCGCGGTCCGGCCCGGCTGGTGTCGGCGCTCGGACTGGGCCGGTCCGACAACGGCGCCGACCTGTGCTCGTCCTCGTCGGCGACCCAGCTCCTGCCGGCAGCCGACGCCGTCGACCCCTCCTCGGTGCGGACGGGCCCGCGGGTCGGAGTGAGCGGGCCGGGCGGCGACGGCGTCAGCTTCCCGTGGCGGTTCTGGCTCGACGGGGAGGCGACGGTGTCGCCGTACCGCCCGCACGTGCCCAAGCGCCGGAAGTGATTGGCCTCGCTCGGCAGGGGTGCGGAATCATGGGGGCGTTGTGCTGTTGACCACCCACGAGGAGACCGAGGACCGACCGTGACCGACATCCTGGACGAGCTGCACTGGCGCGGGCTCATCGCGCTGTCCACCGACGAGCAGGAGTTGCGCTCCGCTCTGGCAGCCGGTCCGGTCACCTATTACTGCGGGTTCGACCCCACGGCGCCGAGCCTGCACATCGGCAACCTCGTGCAGATCCTCACGGTGCGACGCCTCCAGCTGGCCGGCAACGATCCGCTGGCGCTGGTCGGCGGCGCCACGGGGCTCATCGGCGATCCGAAGATGACCAGCGAGCGCTCGCTGAACGACCGCGACATCGTCGCCGGCTGGGTCGAACGCATCCGCAAGCAGATCGAGCCACTGCTCGACTTCGACGGTCCCCATCCGGCCCGCATGGTGAACAACCTCGACTGGACGTCGCCGATGTCGGCCATCGACTTCCTGCGCGACATCGGCAAGCACTTCCGGCTCAGCCGCATGCTGGCGAAAGAGACGGTGAGCGCGCGGCTCAACAGCGATCAGGGCATCAGCTTCACCGAGTTCAGCTACCAGATCCTGCAGGGCATGGACTACCTCGAGCTGCACCGGCGCTACGGCTGCGTCCTGCAGACCGGCGGCAGCGACCAGTGGGGCAACCTCACCAGCGGCGTCGACCTCATCCATCGGGTCGAACGGCAGTCGGTGCATGCCCTGGCCACGCCGCTCATCACCAAGGCCGACGGCACCAAGTTCGGCAAGACCGAGTCCGGCACCGTCTGGCTCGATGCCGAGATGACCAGTCCGTACGCGTTCTTCCAGTTCTGGATGAACGCCGAGGATCGCGACGTCATCGGCTACCTCAAGGTGTTCAGCTTCCGATCACGCGAAGAGATCGCGGCGCTGGAACAGGAGGTCGCCGACAAGCCGGCGGCGCGGTCGGCGCAACGGGCGCTGGCGTCCGACGTCACGTCACTGGTGCACGGCGAGCACGAGACCGCGAAGGTCATCGCCGCGTCCAGGGCGCTATTCGGTATGGGCTCGCTCGAAGAGCTCGACGCCGGAGTCGTGAAGGCCGCCCTGGACGAGGCGGGGGCGCCGGTGGTCGAGGCGGGGGAGGAGCTGCCCTCGTACGTGGACCTGTTCGTGCGATCAGGGCTCGTCGACTCACGCTCCGCGGCCCGGCGGGCGATCTCCGACGGCGGCGCGTACGTCAACAACGTGCGGCTCGATCCCGGCCTTTCGCCGGAAGATCGTCCCGCCCGCGATGATCTTCTGCACGGCCGGTGGCTGGTGCTCCGCCGCGGCAAGCGGACCGTGGGCGGCGTCGAACTCGCGTGATCTTGCCGCGCAAGGCGCTGACCTGCGCAAACGCGGATGAGACGGCCGTCACAGTAATTCACCGGATCTGGATTTGACTCCCGCTCCCTGGGACCGTAAGTTTCTCTTCGGCTCGCAGGGAGCGGGACGCCGGAAACGGCGGCCGGCCGGCAGAGTCACCCACTACTTCAGCTCGCTGGGACGACCCATGTCCGGGTCCGATCGGAGCGGTAGCGGGAACTGCGAAGCGGTTTGTTTCGGCGGACCGGACGCAGTAAGCTTGAGGAACTGCTTCGGGCAGGGGTCCTGGTTCCAGGACCGTCCGCCGGAAGATCCACCTGATGGTAGGGTCCCGGCGTTGACCGAAGAAGATCCACACGGATCAAAAGCGTCTCACGCTGACTCCCTAGCGGGTCGTCATGTGAGTGCGTCCGATTTTTGAGAACTCAACAGTGTGCCTGATGATGTTTGGTTGATGCCAATTGTTTGTGTCCTCGGGCCAGCTCTTTGTGGGGTTGGTTTGGGGTTCCTTTGGTGATGCAGCCATCTCTTACCGGGGGTGGTTGTGTTGCTGGGGTTGAGTTTCTTCTGATGATGGTTGATCCACCCTTTTTGGGTGATCGGATATTCATTGATGGAGAGTTTGATCCTGGCTCAGGACGAACGCTGGCGGCGTGCTTAACACATGCAAGTCGAGCGGAAAGGCCCTTCGGGGTACTCGAGCGGCGAACGGGTGAGTAACACGTGGGTAACCTGCCTTCAGCTCTGGGATAAGCCTGGGAAACTGGGTCTAATACCGGATATGACGCGCCTCCGCATGGTGGTGTGTGGAAAGTTTTTCGGCTGGAGATGGACTCGCGGCCTATCAGCTTGTTGGTGGGGTAGTGGCCTACCAAGGCGATGACGGGTAGCCGGCCTGAGAGGGCGACCGGCCACACTGGGACTGAGACACGGCCCAGACTCCTACGGGAGGCAGCAGTGGGGAATATTGCGCAATGGGCGGAAGCCTGACGCAGCAACGCCGCGTGAGGGATGACGGCCTTCGGGTTGTAAACCTCTTTCAGCGCTGACGAAGCCTTCGGGTGACGGTAGGCGCAGAAGAAGCACCGGCTAACTACGTGCCAGCAGCCGCGGTAATACGTAGGGTGCGAGCGTTGTCCGGAATTATTGGGCGTAAAGGGCTCGTAGGCGGTTTGTTGCGTCTGCTGTGAAAGCCCGGGGCTTAACCCCGGGTCTGCAGTGGATACGGGCAGGCTAGAGTCCGGCAGGGGAGACTGGAATTCCTGGTGTAGCGGTGGAATGCGCAGATATCAGGAGGAACACCGGTGGCGAAGGCGGGTCTCTGGGCCGGTACTGACGCTGAGGAGCGAAAGCGTGGGGAGCGAACAGGATTAGATACCCTGGTAGTCCACGCCGTAAACGTTGGGCGCTAGGTGTGGGTTCCCTTCCACGGGATCCGTGCCGTAGCTAACGCATTAAGCGCCCCGCCTGGGGAGTACGGCCGCAAGGCTAAAACTCAAAGGAATTGACGGGGGCCCGCACAAGCGGCGGAGCATGCGGATTAATTCGATGCAACGCGAAGAACCTTACCTGGGTTTGACATACACGGAAATCCGGCAGAGATGTCGGGTCCTTCGGGGCTGTGTACAGGTGGTGCATGGCTGTCGTCAGCTCGTGTCGTGAGATGTTGGGTTAAGTCCCGCAACGAGCGCAACCCTCGTCCCATGTTGCCAGCACGTAATGGTGGGGACTCATGGGAGACTGCCGGGGTCAACTCGGAGGAAGGTGGGGATGACGTCAAGTCATCATGCCCCTTATGTCCAGGGCTTCACGCATGCTACAATGGCCGGTACAAAGGGCTGCGATACCGTGAGGTGGAGCGAATCCCAAAAAGCCGGTCTCAGTTCGGATCGGGGTCTGCAACTCGACCCCGTGAAGTTGGAGTCGCTAGTAATCGCAGATCAGCAACGCTGCGGTGAATACGTTCCCGGGCCTTGTACACACCGCCCGTCACGTCATGAAAGTCGGTAACACCCGAAGCCGGTGGCCTAACCCCTTGTGGGAGGGAGCTGTCGAAGGTGGGACTGGCGATTAGGACGAAGTCGTAACAAGGTAGCCGTACCGGAAGGTGCGGCTGGATCACCTCCTTTCTAAGGAGCATTCAGCACACCGTTTCCTGGCTCTGAAGGCCGGGGAGGGTGGTTGACCACGCCACTGACGAGTGTTTGGTGGGTGGTTTTGCTCATGGGTGGAACGTCAACAAAACGCTGCTCACGTGAACTCGTGGACCGCCTTCATGGTGGTCGTGGGGTTGGGGTGGGTGAGAATCAGTGCACACTGTTGGGTCCTGAGAAATCGGGCCCGCTTTTGGCGTGTCTGGGTTTCTTTCAGGGCCGGCCCTCCTGAGACCGCATCACTTCTTTGTTGGTGTGGGTCAGGGGTGTGGGTTGGTGTCTGGTCGTTGTTTGAGAACTGTATAGTGGACGCGAGCATCTTCATCTTTGTGGTCAAGTTAGTAAGGGCACATGGTGGATGCCTTGGCACCAGGAGCCGATGAAGGACGTGGGAGCCTGCGATAATCCCTGGCGAGCTGGCAACCGAGCTATGACCCGGGGGTGTCCGAATGGGGAAACCCGGCGGCAGTCATGTGCCGTCACCGTCACCTGAACACATAGGGTGGTCGGAGGGAACGTGGGGAAGTGAAACATCTCAGTACCCACAGGAAGAGAAAACAACATGTGATTCCGTGAGTAGTGGCGAGCGAAAGCGGATGAGGCTAAACCGTGCGCGTGTGATAGCCGGCAGGCGTTGCGTGTGCGGGGTTGTGGGGTTGCGTTGACTAGTGGCTGCCGCTGCTGGTCTGGAGTGATCAATCGCTTGTGAAGTCGAAGGACTTGAGAGGTCCGGCGTAGAGGGTGTTACCCCCGTAGACGTAAGTGAGCGACTCCAGTGGCGTGATTCCCGAGTAGCACGGGGCCCGAGAAATCCCGTGTGAATCTGGCGGGACCACCCGTTAAGCCTAAATACTCCCTGGTGACCGATAGCGGACAAGTACCGTGAGGGAATGGTGAAAAGTACCCCGGGAGGGGAGTGAAATAGTACCTGAAACCATGTGCCTACAAGCCGTCAGAGCCGTGTGCCCTTCGGGGTTGGTGATGGCGTGCCTTTTGAAGAATGAGCCTGCGAGTTAGTGGTATGTGGCGAGGTTAACCCGTGTGGGGGAGCCGTAGCGAAAGCGAGTCCGAATAGGGCGTATCAGTCGCATGCTCTAGACCCGAAGCGGAGTGATCTACCCATGGGCAGGGTGAAGCGGAGGTAAGACTTCGTGGAGGCCCGAACCGACCTACGTTGAAAAGTGGGCGGATGACCTGTGGGTAGGGGTGAAAGGCCAATCAAACTCCGTGATAGCTGGTTCTCCCCGAAATGCATTTAGGTGCAGCGTCGCGTGTTTCTTGCCGGAGGTAGAGCACTGGATGGCTGATGGGCCCTACAAGGTTACTGACGTCAGCCAAACTCCGAATGCCGGTAAGTGAGAGCGCGGCAGTGAGACTGCGGGCGATAAGGTTCGTAGTCGAGAGGGAAACAGCCCAGATCACCAGCTAAGGCCCCTAAGCGTGTGCTAAGTGGAAAAGGATGTGGAGTTGCGAAGACAACCAGGAGGTTGGCTTAGAAGCAGCCACCCTTGAAAGAGTGCGTAATAGCTCACTGGTCAAGTGATTCTGCGCCGACAATGTAGCGGGGCTCAAGCACACCGCCGAAGCTGTGGCAATCACACGTGTACTAAGCCTTTGTGGTTCAGGTGTGTGGTTGGGTAGGGGAGCGTCGTGTGGCGGTTGAAGCGGCGGGGTGACCCAGTCGTGGACGCTACACGAGTGAGAATGCAGGCATGAGTAGCGAAAGACGGGTGAGAAACCCGTCCGCCGAATGACCAAGGGTTCCAGGGCCAGGTTAATCCGCCCTGGGTAAGTCGGGACCTAAGGCGAGGCCGACAGGCGTAGTCGATGGACAACGGGTTGATATTCCCGTACCGGTTGTGGCGCGACCATGCTGAGCCCGGTGATGCTAACCACCCGAACTCATCTCTGCTCCTTCGGGAGTGTTGGTGGGGGAGCGTGGGACCCGAGCCGGTAGTAGGCAAGCGATGGGGTGACGCAGGAAGGTAGCCCAACCCGGGCGATGGTTGTCCCGGGGTAACAGTGCAGGGCCGTGGTAGGTAAATCCGCCACAGTAGCGCCCGAGGCTGGATGCCGAGCCGATTGCGGCGAAGTGGGTGATCCTATGCTGTCGAGAAAAGCCTCTAGCGAGTTCCATAGCCGCCCGTACCCCAAACCGACACAGGTGGTCAGGTAGAGAATACCAAGGCGATCGAGTGAACCGTGGTTAAGGAACTCGGCAAAATGCCCCCGTAACTTCGGGAGAAGGGGGGCCGGATGCGTGAACGGACTTGCTCCGGGAGCGTTGAAGGCCGCAGAGACCAGGGGAAAGCGACTGTTTATTAAAAACACAGGTCCGTGCGAAGTCGCAAGACGATGTATACGGACTGACGCCTGCCCGGTGCTGGAACGTTAAGGGGACGAGTTAGCCTCACGGCGAAGCTCAGAACTTAAGCGCCAGTAAACGGCGGTGGTAACTATAACCATCCTAAGGTAGCGAAATTCCTTGTCGGGTAAGTTCCGACCTGCACGAATGGCGTAACGACTTTCCCACTGTCTCAACCACGGACTCGGCGAAATTGCACTACGAGTAAAGATGCTCGTTACCCGCAGCAGGACGGAAAGACCCCGGGACCTTTACTATAGCTTGGTATTGGTGTTCGGTTCGGCTTGTGTAGGATAGGTGGGAGACTGTGAAGCCGGCACGCCAGTGTCGGTGGAGTCAACGTTGAAATACCACTCTGGTCGTACTGGATATCTAACCTCGGTCCGTGATCCGGATCAGGGACAGTGCCTGGTGGGTAGTTTAACTGGGGCGGTTGCCTCCCAAAAGGTAACGGAGGCGCCCAAAGGTTCCCTCAGCCTGGTTGGCAATCAGGTGTCGAGTGCAAGTGCACAAGGGAGCTTGACTGTGAGACCGACAGGTCGAGCAGGTGCGAAAGCAGGGACTAGTGATCCGGCAGTGGCTTGTGGAAGCGCTGTCGCTCAACGGATAAAAGGTACCCCGGGGATAACAGGCTGATCCTGCCCAAGAGTCCATATCGACGGCATGGTTTGGCACCTCGATGTCGGCTCGTCGCATCCTGGGGCCGTAGCAGGTCCCAAGGGTTGGGCTGTTCGCCCATTAAAGCGGTACGCGAGCTGGGTTTAGAACGTCGTGAGACAGTTCGGTCCCTATCCGCTGCGGGCGCAGGAGACTTGAGAAGGGCTGTCCCTAGTACGAGAGGACCGGGACGGACGAACCTCTGGTGTGCCAGTTGTTCCGCCAGGAGCACCGCTGGTTGGCTACGTTCGGAAGGGATAACCGCTGAAAGCATCTAAGCGGGAAGCCTGCTTCAAGATGAGGTCTCCCACACGGTTGACGTGGTAAGGCCCCCAGCTAGACGACTGGGTTGATAGGCCGGACGTGAAAGCCCAGCAATGGGTGAAGCTGACCGGTACTAATAGGCCGAGGACTTGACCACACACACTCTTTCCCCACCACCCACACTCCGGTGTGCCTGGTGGGGGCTGCGAAGACAAAACGCGTCCACTATACGGTTCCCGACCAACGAACGGGCACCACCCCCACCGCACCCACCCCCACGCACCATCCCCGGGGCGTGTCGAGTGCGAACGGGGCCGGTGACACAACTCCATAGATGTGCCGGCGGTCATAGCGGCGGGGAAACGCCCGGACCCATTCCGAACCCGGAAGCTAAGCCCACCAGCGCCGATGGTACTGCCCTCGAGAGGGGGTGGGAGAGTAGGACACCGCCGGACACTTACCCACCGTGAGGCCCCGACCCCTAGTGCGTCGGGGCCTCACGCATGTCCGTACCCCCTCCTCGACGGCGCCCAGGTGGTCGACGGGGGAGAATGGGGTAACGGCATGAGGAACGAGAGGAATCATTGATGTCTGGTCGCGACCGCGATGACACGCCCGAGTCGTCCGACGGCGGCCGAGCTCGGCGAGGCGGCGGAGACGACCGGCCGGCCCGTGGCTCGGGCGGCAACCGGTCCTCGGGCGGTGGCCGTTCTTACGGTCAGCGCTCCGGTGACGACTCCCGCGGCGGTGGCCGGCCTTCGGGTGGTGGCCGTTCCTATGGCCAGCGCTCCAACGATGATTCCCGTGGCGGCGACCGTTCCGGTGGCGGGCGTTCCTACGGTTCGCGTTCCGATGACTCCCGCGGCGGTGGCCGCCCCTCGGGTGGCGGCCGTTCCGGCGGCGGTGACCGCTGGAGCGGTGGCTCCGGCGGCGGTGACCGCTGGAGCGGTGGCTCCGGTGGCGGCGAGCGCTCCGGCGGCGGCCGGCCCTCGGGCGGCGGTGGCCGCTCCTACGGTCCGCGGTCGGGTGATGAGTCCCGCGGCGGTGGCCGTCCTTCGGGTGGCGGTGGCCGCTCCTACGGTCCGCGCTCCGGTGACGACTCCCGCGGCGGCGACCGCGGAGGCTCGGGCGGAGGCGGCCGCTCCTACGGTCCCCGCTCCGGTGACGACTCCCGCGGCGGCGACCGCGGAGGCTCGGGCGGAGGCGGCCGCTCCTACGGTCCCCGCTCCGGTGACGACTCCCGCGGCGGCGACCGCGGAGGCTCGGGCGGAGGCGGCCGCTCCTACGGTCCCCGTTCGGGTGATGACTCTCGTGGGGGAGACCGCTCCGGCGGCGGCCGTTCCTACGGTCCCCGTTCGGGTGATGACTCTCGTGGGGGAGACCGCTCCGGCGGCGGCCGTTCCTACGGTCCCCGTTCGGGTGATGACTCTCGTGGGGGAGACCGCTCCGGCGGCGGCCGTTTCTACGGTCCCCGTTCGGGTGATGACTCTCGTGGGGGAGACCGCTCCGGCGGCGGTGGCCGCTCCTACGGTTCCCGCTCGGGTGACGATTCCCGTGGCGGTGGCCGTCCCTCGGGTGGCGGCGGTAGCCGCCCCTACGGGCCCCGCTCCGGTGACGACTCCCGCGGCGGCGACCGCCGCGGTGGCTCGGGTGGCGACCGTCCCGGCGGTGGCTACCGCGGTGGCCCGAGTGGCGGCTCCCGCGGCCCGGCCGACGGTGGCGACCGCTCGGCCCCCGGCCCGTCGAGTGCCCCTCGCGTCCCTGACCCCATCGTCGACGAGGATGTGACCGGCCGCGAGCTCGACGAGGAGATCCGGGCGGAGCTGAGCGCGCTCTCCGGCCAGATGTCCGCCGCCGTCGCGCGACACCTGGTCATGGCGCAGCGCCTGCTCGAGGACGAGCCGCAGCGTGCCTACGAGCACGCCATGGCCGCGCGCCGCAAGGCCGGGCGCATCGGTGTGGTCCGCGAGGCCGCCGGCGTGGCCGCGTACATGGCCGGCAAGTACGCCGACGCGCTCGCGGAGCTGCGCGCCGCCCGGCGCATGACCGGCTCGGCCGAGTACCTGCCCATGATGGCCGACGCCGAGCGAGGGCTCGGGCGGCCGCGGCGGGCGCTCGACCTCTCGCACGATCCCGCCGTCACCGGCCTGAACACCGCCGGGCGCATCGAGATGCTCATCGTCGCCGCCGGCGCCCGCCGCGACCTTGGTGACCACGAGGCGGCCGCGGTGTCGCTGCAGGTCCCGGAGCTGCGGTCGAATGCGCACGCCGAATGGGTCGCCCGCCTGCGCTACGCCTATGCCGACGCGCTGCTGGCCGCGGGCCGCGACAAGGAAGCACGCCGCTGGTTCCTCCGCTCGGCCGACGCCGACATCGACGGCGAGACCGACGCCGCCGAGCGCGCGGCCGAGATCGGCGAGGACTGATCCTGCCGATGCGGCCGTTCGAGGCGACTCGAACGGCCGCTCAGCAGGGCGATCGTCCACAGCCCTGACGACTTCGGCTCGTCGTCCACAAATCGGCGATCCGCCGCTGCACGACTACCCGGCCGCACTCCACGATGGGGACAGCACCCGATCCCCGTCAGCCGAAGGAGTCGTCATGAACACCACCGCGGTGGTCGCCGAGCA
The DNA here is from genome assembly GCF_014204975.1 of Jiangella mangrovi. NCBI lineage: Bacteria > Bacillati > Actinomycetota > Actinomycetes > Jiangellales > Jiangellaceae > Jiangella > Jiangella mangrovi. Next base: position 6,465,309 of record NZ_JACHMM010000001.1, on the reverse strand, counting down.
TCTGAACCAGGTCCGGCTCATCGGCCGGTTGTCCGCCGAGCCCGAGGTCATCCTGTTGCCCAGCGGCGACGAGATCGTGTCGGCGCGCCTCGTGGTCCAGCGCCCACGCCCGCCCGCCGGGCTGGGCGCGCCCCGCCGGGTCGACACCGTCACCTGCACGGCCTGGGCCTCCGCCCAACGCCGCAAGCTCCGCGTCCTCGAAGAGGGCGACACCGTCGAGATCACCGGTGCGCTCCGCCGCCGGTTCTGGCGCTCCGGCGGCGCGGGCCAGAGCACGTTCGAGATCGAGATCGACTCCGCCAGCCGGGTCGCGCGGAAGCCGCCGGTGAAGCAGAAGAAGCGGTCGGCCAGAAGGGCCGATCCACCCGCAGAGCACGGCTCGGCGCAGCCCGAACGCCGGCTCGCGCTGGTCGGAGCCGGCGCCGGCTCCGCGGCCGCTGGCCCGTAGGGGGCGGCCGGGCGGCGCGGGTGCTGGCGGTTTACTGGTGGTCGGTGGTGAGCTCGCGCATGAGCAGGCCGGTCCACGGCTTGGGCCCGAACGAGGTCGACTTGCGGGGCATCCGTTCGCCGCGGGCGGCCAGCGCGAGCACGTCGTCGAGCGCGGGCGGCCGGGTCAGGACGGCGACACCGGCCTCGCGGCCCGCGGCGAGCAGGGCGTCGGAGCCGTTGTGGTGGTACGACACGCGCGGGTCGGCGTCGTCCACGCCCCACAGGTGCGCCAGCAACACGTCCACCAGCACGCCGGCGTCCAGGTCGCGCCAGCCCTCGGGCCGGTCGGCGGGTACGGCGTCGTCGATGACCGAGGACCGCGGCGAGCGCAGCAGGGCCAGCCGCGTCCCTGCGCCGATGACGAACGCGGTGCCACGCTCGGCACCGAGCACGGCGGCCGGTTCGTCGCCCGCAGACAGCGGGACGACGTCGAAGCCCTTGGCCGCCGCGGCCGCCGCGTCGTCGAAGGAGAGGCCGCCGACGCTGCGGTGGATGCCGCGCAGCTCCAGCGGGTGCCGGGCGGCGTCGACCAGGAGCGCCAGGCCGTGATCGGCGCCGATGGGTGCCTCGCCGGCCGCGTGGACCGCGCGGTAGGCGGCGAACCGGTGGTGTCCGTCTGCGATCAGCGCGGTGCGGCCGGCCAGGTCGGCGGCGATCTCCGCCAGCTCGCCGGGGTCGGCGATCCGCCAGAGCCGGTGCACCTGACCGGCCACGGTGAACTCCAGCATCGGTGCGGTGGCGGCTGTGCGATCGACGACGTCGCTGGCCGCGCCGCCCCCGTCATACGTCAACAGGATCGGCTCGAGCTGCATCCGGGTCGCGCTCATCAGCGCGGCGCGGTCGGCCACCGGGCCGGGGAAGGTGTTCTCGTGCGGAAGTACCGGGCCGTCGATCCCGACGCCGCCCACCAGGCCGATCGCCGCGCCACCGTCGGTCGTGTGCTCGTAGACGTACAGCGCGGGCGACGGGTCGCGGACCAACACGCCCGCCTCGCGCCAGGCGGCCAGCGAGCGCGCGGCCCGGGCGTACCGGTCGTCCTCGCCCGGCGCCGGCCGGGGGAGCGTCAGGTGGACGATGTTGTGCGGGTCCTGCGCCTCGAACGTCGCGAGCCGGTCGCCGATGACGTCGTACAGCGGGCAGACCACGGCCGCGAGATCGGTGCCGGGGGCGTAGGTCGTCGCCCGGAACGGCGTCAAGCGCAACGGCGGCCTGGCGGAGGTCATCAACGGATGGTACGCGGGCCCCACCGGCCGCCCGGCCGCGACCACCAGGAGCACTGGCTGGGAGGATGGGTGCCGTGCCGCACTTGACCGAGCTCTACGACGTCGCCCTGCTCGACCTCGACGGGGTCGTCTACATCGGACCCCGGCCCGTGCCCCACGCACCCGAGGCGTTGCGGCAGGCCCGCGAGGCCGGCATGCGGCTGGCGTTCGTCACGAACAACGCGTCCCGCCCGCCGGACCGGGTCGCGGCGCACCTCACCGAGATCGGCGTCGAGGCGCGGCCCGAGGAGGTCGTGACGTCGGCGCAGGCGGCCGCCCGGTTGCTCGCCGAGCAGCTGCCGGCGGGCTCGAAGGTGCTGGTGGTGGGCGGCGAGGGGCTCGAGGTCGCGCTCCGCGAGCAGGACCTCGTCCCGGTCTCGGGCGCCGACGACGGCCCGGTGGCTGTCGTGCAGGGCTTCTCGCCGAAGGTCGGCTGGCCGCTGCTCGCCGAGGGCACCTACGCCGTGGCGTCCGGGCTGCCGTGGGTGGCGAGCAACACCGACCCCATCGTGCCGACCGACCGTGGCCGGGCCCCGGGCAACGGCACCCTCGTCGACGCCATCCGCACGGCGACCGGCCGCGACCCGGTCGTCGCGGGCAAGCCGGAGCCGCCGATGCACCGCGAGGCGATCCTGCGGTCCGGGGCGACGCGGCCGCTCGTGGTCGGCGACCGGCTCGACACCGACATCGAGGGCGCCAACGCCGCCGAGGTCGACAGCCTGCTGGTGCTCACCGGCGTCACGGATCCGATCGACGTGGTGCTGGCGCCGGCGCGGCTGCGCCCCACCTACGTCGGACACGACCTGCGCTCGCTGCACGCCTCGCCCGGCGGGCTGAGGGTAGGCGCCGGCGACGCGACGGTGGGCGACTGGCATGCGGTCGTCGACGGCGGCACGCTGCGGCTCACCCGGGCGGCGGCCGACGGCTCCGGGCCGGGTGACGGTGCGTCCGGCGGTGCCGGGTCCGGCGGCGAGGATGACGGAGCCGAGGGCGACGGCGCGGAGGCGGATCGGCTCGCGCTGGACGGGTTGCGGGCGGTCTGCGGCGCGGTGTGGGCCGCGGCCGACGACGCTGGTGCCGGCGGTGCGGCCGTCGACGCCGGCGGTGCGGCCGTCGACCGGGCGTCGGTCCAGGCCGCGCTCGATGCCGCCCGAACCACCCGTGCGCCCGCACGGCCGTACTAGCGTTACCGTCATGCGGGAACTGACGGACGACGGCGGCACCGGCGACGCCCAGGTGGACGAGGCGGTGCGGACCCTCGAGACGCTCGACGGGCTGCCGGTGCACGAGCACGCGGCCGTGTACGAGCGGGTCCATCAGGTGCTGCAGGACCGCCTGACCGGCGAACCCGACGCCCACGACGACCAGGAAGCCGCCGACGGCTTCGGCGACGGCGAAGGCTGACCGGCCGGTGCCGCCTCGACGACGCCTGGACGCGGAACTGGTCCGCCGTGGGCTGGCCCGCTCGCGCGAGCACGCGGCGACCCTCGTCGGCGACGGCCGGGTGCTGGTCAGCGGCCGGGTCGCGACGAAGCCGGCCACGGCAGTCGACCCGGCCGACCCGGTGCTGGTCACCGAGCCGGCCGAGGGCGACGAGTACGTCTCGCGCGGCGGGCACAAGCTGGCCGGTGCACTGGACGCGTTCGAACCGGCCGGCCTGACGGTGAACGGAAAACGCTGCCTCGACGCCGGCGCCTCGACCGGCGGCTTCACCGACGTCCTGCTGCGGCGCGGGGCGGCGTCCGTCGTGGCCGTCGACGTCGGGTACGGGCAGCTGGCGTGGTCGCTGCGCTCCGACGAACGCGTCGAGGTGCACGACCGCACCAACATCCGCGACCTGACCCCCGACACGGTCGGCGAGCCGGTCGCCGTCGTGGTGGGCGACCTGTCGTTCATCTCGCTGCGACTGGTCCTCGGCCCGCTGGTCCAGGTCAGCAAACGCGACGCCGACTTCGCCCTCATGGTGAAGCCGCAGTTCGAGGTCGGCAAGGACCGCGTCGGCAAGGGCGGCGTGGTCCGCGATCCGGAACTCCGCGCGGCAGCGGTCGTCGACGTCGCGCGGGCGGCGGGCGAGCTCGGCCTCGGCGTCAACGGCGTCACCGCGAGCCCGCTGCCCGGCCCGTCCGGCAACGTCGAGTACTTCCTCTGGCTGCGTGCCGGCGCACCCGAGGTCCGCCCCGAGGACGTCCAGCGTGCAGTAGAGGAAGGGCCGCAATGACCCGCACGGTACTGCTCGTCACCCACACCGGGCGCGAGGAGGCCAGACAGGTCGCCGCCAAGGTGATCGACAAGCTCAGCGACGCCGGCGTCGCCGTCCGCGTCATGGCCGACGAGCGCCACGACATCCCCATCCCCGAGGCCGACACCCGGGTCGCCGATGTCGTCGCCGAGGGCGACCCGCTGGCCGCCGACGGCTGCGAGCTCATCGTCGTCATCGGCGGCGACGGCACCATCCTGCGCGGCGCCGAGGTCGCGCGGTCCACGGGCACCCCCGTTCTGGGCGTCAACCTCGGCCACGTCGGCTTTCTCGCCGAGTCCGAGGTCGACGACCTCGGGTACACCGTCGACCACATCGTCAAGCGCGACTACGCCGTCGAGGAGCGCATGACCATCGACGTCTCCGTGCGCCACGACGGCACCGAGATCGCCACCGGCTGGGCGCTCAACGAGGTCAGCGTCGAGAAGGCCAGCCGCGAGCGCATGCTCGACGTCGTCGCCGAGATCGACGGGCGGGCGCTGTCGCGCTGGGGCTGCGACGGCGTGGTCATGGCCACGCCGACGGGGTCGACGGCGTACGCGTTCAGCGCCGGCGGCCCGGTGGTATGGCCCGAGGTCGAGGCGCTGCTGATGGTCCCGATCAGCGCGCACGCCCTGTTCGCCCGCCCGCTCGTGGTCGCGCCGTCGTCGACCATGGCGGTGACGATCCAGCACCGCACGCCCGGCGCGGTCCTCTGGTGCGACGGCCGGCGCGCGGTCGAGCTGCCCGCCGGCGCCCGGGTCGAGGCCTGCCGCGGCTCGCAGCCGGTCCGCCTGGCGCGGCTGCACGAGGCCCCGTTCACCAAGCGCCTGGTCGCCAAGTTCGCCCTCCCCGTCGAGGGCTGGCGCGGCGCCCGGCCATCGCGCAGCCATGATCATCCGACGTGACACCCGGGGCGGCCGACATCCCGGACCATCCGCACATCGACCACTAGGCTGAGGTTCCGTGCTTGAGGAAATCCGTATCCGTGGACTCGGCGTCATCGACGACGCCCAGCTCGAGCTGGGTCCGGGGCTCACCGTCGTCACGGGCGAGACCGGCGCAGGCAAGACCATGGTGCTGACCGGCCTCAACCTGCTCATGGGCGGTCGCGCCGACGGCGGCGCCGTCCGCACCGGCACCAGCCGCGCGCTGGTCGAGGGCCGCGTCACCATCGACGCCGGTGGACCGGTCGCCGAGCGGGCCGCCGAGGCCGGCGCCGAGCTCGAGCCCGCCGAGCCCATCGGCAAGGGCAAGAGCAAGCGGGAACGCCTCGAGCTGCTGCTCAGCCGCACCGTCATGGCCGAGGGCCGTTCGCGCGCCCACGTCGGCGGGCACAGTGCGCCGGTGAGCCTGCTCGGCGAACTGGCCGACGGCCTGGTCGCGGTGCACGGCCAGAGCGACCAGCAGCGGCTCCTGCGCAGCTCGCGCCAGCTCGCCGCGCTCGACCGGTTCGCCGGCGCCGCCGTCGCCGAGCCGCTGGCCGACTACGCGACGCGCTACGCCCGGCTCCGCTCCGTCGAGGCCGAGCTCGACGAGGTCACCTCCAAGGCCCGCGAGCGCGCTCAAGAGGCCGACCTGCTGCGCCTCGGCCTGGGCGAGGTCGAGTCCGTCGACCCGCAGCCCGGCGAGGACGAGACCCTGCGCGCCGAGGAGGGCCGGCTCGCCCACGCCGACGCGCTGCGCACGGCCGCCGTCACGGCGCACCAGAGCCTTTCCGGCGACGAGTCCTTCCCCGACGCGCCGGACGTGCTGGGCCTGCTGGCCCAGGCCCGCCAGGCGCTCGACCCCGAGCGCGACCACGACCCCGAGCTCGCCGCCCTGGCCGACCGGCTCGCCGAGGCGACCTACCTCGTCGGCGACGTCGCCGCCGACCTCGCGTCCTACGGCGCCGGCGTCGACACCGACCCCGAGCGCCTCGCCGAGGTCCAGTCCCGCCGCGCCGCGCTCACCGCGCTGACCAGGAAGTACGGCGAGACCATCGACCAGGTCCTCACCTGGGCGGAGCAGGGATCCCGCCGGCTGCTCGAGCTCGACGGCGACGACGACCGCGTCGCGGCGCTCGGCCAGGAGCGCGAGCGGCTCACCGCCGAGCTGGGCGACCTCGCGGCCACCATCACCAAGGCCCGCACCGAGGCCGCCGCCCGGTTCGCCGACGATGTCAGCGTCGAGCTCACCGCGCTCGCCATGCCGCACGCCCGCATCGTCGTCGAGGTCCGCCCGCGCGACGGCTTCGGCCCCACCGGCGTCGACGACGTCGAGATCCTGTTCACCGGGCACAACGGCGCCCAGCCGCGGCCGCTCGACAAGGGCGCGTCCGGCGGCGAGCTGTCGCGGCTCATGCTGGCCATCGAGGTCGTGTTCGCCGGCGCCGACCCGGTCCCGACATTCGTGTTCGACGAGGTCGACGCCGGTGTCGGCGGCAAGGCCGCGGTCGAGGTCGGCCGCCGCCTGGCCATGCTCGCCCGGCACGCGCAGGTCCTCGTCGTGACCCACCTGCCGCAGGTCGCGGCGTTCGCCGACCATCACCTCAAGGTCGTGAAGTCCGACGACGGCCGGGTCACCAGCAGCGGGGTCGAGATGCTCGACGACACCGGCCGGGTGAACGAGCTCTCGCGCATGCTGGCGGGCCTCGAGGGCTCCGCGTCGGCCCGGGCGCACGCCGAGGAGCTGCTCGAGACCGCGGCCGGCTCCAAGCGCGGTCGCTGACCCGCCGCCCGGCGCGGCGATCGTGGCGAAGGTCCTGTCCGGCGGGACCCGTCCGGGCTAGGGTGATCACAGTTCGGTGGGGGAGCGACGCCGTCGCGACCCGGACCCAGGGGGCACCTATGGTCGCGGCTCTCATCGCCCTGCTGGCTGTGGCCGCCACGTCGGTCCCGGCGCAGCAGGCGACGGCGCTGGACGCTGCCACGACGCCCGCCGCAGCCGTCCCCGTCGTCGCCGCCGAAGACCTGCCGCCTCCGCTGCCGGAGCCCGAGGACGTCCCGCCGCCCGAGCCGAGCACGCCCGAGCAGGACCGCGCGTCCGCCGAGCTGATCGAGCGGTACGCGCCCGTCGTGCGGATCCGGGAGCAGCTCGAGGCGTGCGGCGACGGCGAGCCGTACCTGCCGGTCGACGTCGACGTCGTCATGGACAACGACGGCGTCGCCTTGCGCGGGCCGTGGACGCAGAACGACCTGGTCGAGATCGCGCCCAGTGAGGAGCGCATCGGGACCGGCCTGCTCGAGTACCACCTCGACTTCCCGGGCGACGCGCTCAACCCCGGCTGCGGCTACGAGCAGTGGAGCCGTCAGATCAGCGAGGGCACGGCGCCGACGGCGTACGGCCGGGTGGTCACCGAGCGGGCCCGCCCCGGCAAGGTCGCGGTGCAGTACTGGTTCTTCTACGTCTACAACGACTTCAACAACCTGCACGAGGGCGACTGGGAGATGATCCAGCTGATCATCGACGCCCCGGACGCCGTGGCCGCCCTCGACGCCGAGCCGTCGAGCGTCGGCTACAGCCAGCACTCCAGCGCCGAACGGGCCGAGTGGGGCGACGACAAGCTCGAGATCGTCGACGGCACGCACCCGGTCGTCTACCCGGCCGAGGGGTCGCACGCCAACTTCTTCAGCCCAGGGCTCTACCTCGGCGCCAGCTCGGCGGCCGGCGTGGGCTGCGACGACACCACCGGCCCGCACACCGAGCTGGACACCGAGACCGAGGCGGTCCCGACCGACACCGAGGACTACCTGGCCGGCTACCCGTGGCTGGGCTTCGAGGGCCGCTGGGGCGAGCGCCAGGAGGCCTTCTACAACGGCCCCACCGGCCCGAGCATGAAGACGCAGTGGGCGTCACCGATCCGCTGGTCCGAGCGGAGCTGGCGCGACGACAGCGCGACCGTGCCGCTCGGCTCGTCGCTGGGCCCCAGCGCCACCGGCGCGTTCTGCGGCGTCGTCGAGGCCGGCTCGAACCTGCTGCTCCAGCTGATCCGCAACCCGGCCGCCGTCCTGCTGGCGCTCGCCGCCATCGTCATCGCGATCCTGGTCATCGCGACCCGCACCACCTGGTCGCCCAGCGACCCGTACCCCGTGGCGCAGCGGCGCAGCTGGGGCCGCATCATCGGCGCCTCCCGCCGCATGTACGGACGGCACCCGCTGCTGTTCAGCGGCATCGGGCTGGTGTACGTGCCGGTCATGCTGGTGGCGGCCGGGCTGCAGTGGGTGCTCGTCGAGGCCGGCGAGCTGACGTCACTGGTCGACACCGACGGCGACCAGAACGCGGCGACGGTGTTCGTGGTGGTCCTGCTGGGCGGCGCGATCTCGCTGCTGGCCTACTTCTGCGTGGTCGCGGCCGTCGCGCAGGCGCTGCGCGACCTCGGCGCCGGCGTACCAGTCACCGTGCTGTCCGCGTATCGCGAGGTCAGACGGCACATCCGGCCGCTGGCGCTGGTCGCGGCGCGACTCGTGGTCGTCTGCTGGGTGCTGCTGGTGTTCGTGTTCACGGCGCCGCTCGCGCTGTTCTACGCCGTCCGCAACGGGTTCGCCGTCCAGGCCGTCATGATGGAGGACCGCGCCGCCGGCGACGCGTTCCGGCGCAGCCGCGAGGTCGTGCGCGGCCACTGGTGGCGCACCACGGCGGTCGCCGCGCTGGTGGTGGGCCTGGGCGCCATCACCGGGCCGCTGATCGGCGTCATCCTGCTGCTGGTGTCGGACGGCTCGTTCAACGTCATCAACCTCATCACCGCGCTGGTGTACGTGGTGACCATCCCGTTCGTCGCGCTCGTCCTCGGCTACCTGTACCTCGATCTGCGCATCCGCGCCGGATCACCTGAGGCGGGTGAGGACCGCCCCGAGGTGGCCGCGGGAGCCTTGCCGTGATGCGAGGTGGCGCGATGGGCGCGAACGGGACGGCAGGCAGCAGCCGGCCGGCGGTGCTGCGGGCCGCCGGCCGGGCGGGACGCGTGGTCGCCGGGGCGGCCGGGCTGGCGATCCGCGTGGCCACGGAGTCCACGCGACCGGGTCACCACGACCGCACGCCGGACGGCTGGGAGGCCCCGCCGCCACCGGTCCCGGAGGGTCCCGGCCAGACGGCCGCGGTCGTGCGGCTGGCGGCCGTCCGGCTGGGCGAGGCGGCGCTCGGGCTGGCCGCCGTCTCCACCCGCCGGGCGCTGGACGTCGCCTCGGCCGTCGCGATGCCGGTCGAGGCCGCCGCCACGCTCGTCGTCCGAGTGGGCACGTCCGTCGCCGGCCAGAGCCGCGTCGCCCGGCGCATCGACCGGCTGGCCGCCGTCGGCCGCGCGGAGCAGCGCCGGAACGAGCGTGAGGCGGCGCTGCTCCTGCGGTCGGCGTGGCGCCGGTCGGTGGCCCGCGTCGTCGCCGAGACCGACGTCGACGCCGTCCTCGAGCAGGTCGACCTCGACGCCGTCGTCGCGCGGCTCGATCTCGACGCCGTGGTCGCGCGGGTCGACATCGAGGCGGTCATCCGCAGGGTCGACGTCGACGCCGTCGTCGCCGGGGTGGACGTGGACGCCGTCGTCGAGCGGCTGGACATTCCCGAGCTGGTCGAGCGGGTGCTCGACGACATCGACCTGGGCCGGATCGTCCGCGAGTCCAGCACCGGCATCGCCGCCGAGACCGTCGACGCGGTCCGGACGCGCAGCGCCGGCGCGGACCGCGCGATCAACGGGTTCGTCGACCGCGTCGTGCTGCGCCGCCCGCCCCGCGACGCCGTCCCACCGGCCGACCCCGTCCCGCCTGCCGACCCCGGCCGGGCGCCGCCGTGACGGGCGCCGGTCTGGTCTCGCGCGGCGCCGCGTCGCTCGTCGACGTGGGTGTCGTCGCCGCGGTGTCCGCGCTGGTGGGCTTCGTGCTCAGCGGCATCCGCTACACCGTCGACGGGCCGCCGTTCGAGTACCCGTCGGTGCCCGGCTGGTCGCTCGCCGCCGGGCACACGCTGCTGGTGCTGGCCTACCTGACCATCTGCTGGTCGTTCGCCGGGCGGACGCCGGGCCAGCTGATGCTCGGCCTGCGCGTCATCACCGCGGGCGGCCGGCCGCCGGCTCCGCTGCGCGCGCTCGTCCGCGCCCTGGTCTGCGTGTTCTTCCCGATCGGGGTGCTGTGGGTGCTGGTCAGCCGCCGCACGGCCGCCGTCCACGACCTCGTGGCCCGGACGGCGCTCGTCTACGACGCGCCGCGGCGGTGAGGGAGGGGGCCGCATGGGACACGTCGTCCGCAGCACCGCGATCCTGCTCTGCGCGCTGGTCGCCTACTACGCGCTGCCCCTGAGCATCCCGGAGGACCTGCCGGGGGCCGTGGGCGGCGTGCTGTTCCTGGCCGGCGTCGGCGGGCTGGTGTGGCTCACCGTGCACGAGGTCCGCCGCTTCGCGGCCCGGCTCAACGAGGCCAGGACCAGGGTGTTCGGCCTGATAGCGGTGCTCTACATCGTCGTCGTGTTCTTCGCGCTCGCCTACTACCTCATGGAGCGCAACGACCCGTCCCAGTTCGCCGACCTCGAGACGCGCACCGACGCGCTGTACTTCTCCATCGTCACGCTGGGCACCGTCGGCTACGGCGACGTCCACGCCACCGGGCAGGGGGCGCGGATCGCCGTGATGGTGCAGATCGTCTTCGACCTCGTGGTCATCGGCGCGCTGTTCGCCGTCGCGTCGTCGCAGATCGCGCACCGGATGAACGTCGCGCGCACCGGCCAGGGCCACGAGGACGCCGGGGACCCCCCACCGCCCGAGATCACCCCTCGGGGGTGAGACGGAGCACCGTCCCGGCCTGCCACGCTGCGACCGGAGGTGGACCATGGACGACTACCCGCTCCTCAACCTGTTCCTCACGATGCTCTGGTTCTTCCTGTTCATCGCGTGGATCTGGCTCCTGGTGACCCTGCTCACCGACGTGTTCCGCAGTGACGACCTCAACGGCTGGACGAAGGCGCTGTGGACGATCTTCATCCTGGTGCTGCCACTGCTCGGCGCGCTGATCTACCTGATCGTGCGCGGCTCCAGCATGACCGAGCGGATGGCGCGCGAGTACCAGCGCCGCGACGACGCGTTCCGCGAGTACGTGCGCGACGCCGCCACTACCAGCAACGGCGCGAGCACGCCGAGCACCGCGGACGAGCTGACGAAGCTGGCCCGGCTGCGTGACGAGGGCGTGCTGAGCCCCGACGAGTTCGCGGCGCAGAAGGCGAAGCTGCTGCAGCACACGACCGCCGCCTGACCCCGTCGTCACCCGCACGACACACCGTCACCACCGTCTGACCACCACAAGGGGGATCTCCACCATGCCGCTGACCGAGTACCCGGCCGGGCGGGCGTTCCCGGGCGTCATCGGCCGGACGTTCGACGTCTCCGAGCCGGCCTGGCCGGAGCCGCGGCGAGCGGCCGACGGCGCCCCGAACGTGCTGTTCGTGATCCTGGACGACACCGGTTTCGGTCAACTCGGCTGCTACGGGAGCCCGATCGAGACGCCGAACCTGGATCGGCTGGCGGACGGCGGCCTGCGCTACGCGAACATGCACACGACGGCGTTGTGCTCGCCGTCGCGCTCGTGCGTGCTCACGGGCCGCAACCACCACTCGAACCACATGGCCGGCATCACCGAGATCTCGACCGGCTTCCCGGGCTACGACGGCTACATCCCGTTCGAGAACGGCTTCCTGCCGGAGATGCTGCTGGGCCACGGCTACAACACCTACGCCGTCGGCAAGTGGCATCTGACGCCGTCGGACCAGACGTCGGCGGCGGGGCCGTACGACCGCTGGCCGCTGGGCCGCGGGTTCGAGCGCTACTACGGCTTCATGGGCGGCGACACGCACCAGTACTACCCGGAGCTCACGTTCGACAACCACCGCGTCGAGCCGCCGCGCACGCCCGAGGAGGGGTACCACCTCACCGAGGACCTCACCGACCGGGCGATCGCGTTCATCGCCGACGCCAAGCAGGTGGCGCCGGACAAGCCGTTCTTCCTGTACTTCGCGACCGGCGCCATGCACGCCCCGCACCACGTCCCGCGCGAGTGGGCCGACCGGTACGCGGGCGTGTTCGACGACGGCTGGGACGCCTACCGCGAGCGGGTGTTCGCCCGGCAGAAGGAGATCGGCCTGCTGCCGGCGGACGCGCAGCTCTCGCGGCACGATCCCGACGTGCAGCGGTGGGAGGACTGCAGCGCCGACGAGCGCCGTCTGTACGCCCGCATGATGGAGGTCTTCGCCGGCTTCCTCAGCCACACCGACCACCACATCGGCCGGCTGCTCGACTTCCTCGAGAGCATCGGCGAGCTGGACGACACGCTGGTCATGGTGCTGTCCGACAACGGCGCCAGCGCCGAGGGCGGGCCGACGGGCTCGGTCAACGAGAACAAGTTCTTCAACTACGTGCCGGAGTCGCTGGAGCAGAACCTCGCCGCCATCGACGAGCTCGGCGGCCCGAAGCACTTCAACCACTACCCGTGGGGCTGGACGTGGGCCGGCAACACGCCGTACCGGCGCTGGAAGCGCGAGACGTACCGCGGCGGCATCAGCGACCCGTTCATCGTGCACTGGCCGGGCGGGTTCGGCGCCCGCGGCGAGATCCGGCACCAGTACGCGCACGCGATCGACATGGTGCCGACCGTCCTCGACGCGCTCGGGCTGGAGCCGCCGGACCGGATCCGCGGGGTGACGCAGGCGCCGCTCGAGGGGGTCAGCTTCGCGCACACCTTCGACGCCGCCGACGCGCCGACCAGGCACGTCACGCAGTACTTCGAGATGCTCGGGCACCGCTCCATCTACCACGACGGCTGGCGCGCGGTCTGCCCGTGGCCGGGGCCGTCGTTCAGCGAGGCCGGCCGCCCGTTCGGGCAGCCGATCACCGCCGAGGAGCTCACCGCGCTCGACGCCACCGGCTGGGAGCTCTACCACGTCACCGAGGACCCGACCGAGACCCACGACGTCGCCGCCGAGAACCGCGCCACGCTGATCGAGCTGATCGCGCAGTGGTACGTCGAGGCCGGCAAGTACGACGTGCTGCCGGTCGACGGACGGGGCCAGGAGCGCCTCGCCGAGGAGCGGCCCACCATCGCGCGGCCGCGCACCCGCTACGTCTTCCATCCGGGGACCCAGGAGGTGTCGTCGGTGGCGGCGCCGCGCATCGTCAACCGCGCGCACACCATCACCGTCCTGGCCACCATCCCCGACGACGGCGCCGAGGGCGTGCTGGTCTCGCAGGGCGGCGTCGACGGGGGGTTCACGCTCTACCTGAGCGACGGGCGGCTGCACTACGTCTACAACTACGTCGCCGACCAGGAGTTCCACATCGTCTCCGAGGGCACCGTCCCGGCTGGACGGCACGCGCTGAGCTTCGAGTTCGAGCCCACGGGGGAGGCCCGGCCCCTGGAGGGCAAGGGGACCCCGGGGACGGCGTCGCTGTTCGTCGACGGCGAGCCGATCGGCTCCGGCGAGCTGCCGGTGACCATCCCGATCGCCATGGGACTGGCGTCCGGCATCGCAGTCGGCGCCGACGCCGGCTCGCCCGTCACGGCGCTCTACCGCACGCCGTACGCGTTCACCGGCACGATCGAGCGGGTGGTGTACGACCTCTCCGGCGACGGAGTCGTGGATCATGCTGCGGAGATCCGTATGGCGCTCGCCCGGCAGTGACGCGCGAGGGGTCGGCTGAACGGCCGGGAAACGGCCAACACACACCGGACCGATGCGGTGTTACGGGCCTGGACGTGGCAGGATTCGCTTGGTGAGGATGCCCGCACTGCGCCGCCGCAAGCCCGATGACCTGCCCGGGGTCAGCGGCGTGGTGCGTCTGGACCACCGCACGAAGAACCTCACCAAACGCCTCAAACCGGGCGAGATCGCCGTCATCGACCACCTCGATCTCGACCGCGTCAGCGCCGAGGCGCTCGTCGCCTGCCAGGCCGGTGCCGTCGTCAACGTGCGCCCGTCGGTCAGCGGCCGCTACCCGAACCTCGGGCCCGACATCATCGTCCGGGCCGGCATCCCGCTCATCGACGACGTCGGCCCCGACCTGTTCAGCGCGGTCAAAGAGGGCGAGCGGCTGCGGGTCGACGGCACCACGCTGCACCGCGACAGCACGGGCGAGGCCGTCGGCGTCGGCATCCGGCACGACGAAGAGAGCCTCGCCAAGCTGATGAGCGCGGCCCGCGAGGGCCTGTCGGCGCAGCTCGAGGCGTTCGCCGCCAACACCATGGAGTTCCTCAAGCGCGAGCGCGAGCTGCTCCTCGACGGCGTCGGCGTCCCCGAGATCCGCACCGACCTCGACGGCCGCCACGTCCTCATCGTCGTGCGGGGGTACGACTACAAGGAAGACCTCTCCACGCTGCGGCCGTACATCCGCGAGTACGACCCCGTCCTCATCGGCGTCGACGGCGGCGCCGACGCGCTGCTCGAGGTCGGGCTGAAGCCGCACATGATCGTCGGCGACATGGACTCCGTCTCCGACTCCGCGCTGTCCAGCGGCGCCGAACTGGTGGTGCACGCCTACCGCGACGGCCGTGCGCCGGGCCTGGGACGGCTCGAGCGCATGGGCCTGTCCGGCGTCCCGTTCGCCGCCACGGGGACGAGCGAGGACATCGCCATGCTGCTGGCCGACGACAAGGGCGCGAGCCTCATCGTCGCCGTCGGCACACATGCCACGCTGGTCGAGTTCCTCGACAAGGGCCGCTCCGGCATGGCCAGTACCTTCCTCACCCGCCTGCGGGTGGGCAGCAAGCTCGTCGACGCCAAGGGTGTGAGCCGGCTCTACCACAGCAGCGTCCCCACGTGGATGCTGGCCGTGCTCATCATCGCGGGCATCACGGCGGTCGCGGCCGCCATGTACTCGACCCCGACGGGCCAGGCCTACCTCGACATCGTGGGCTCGTGGTGGGACCGCTTCTACTTCTGGGTGCAGGGACTCTTCTGACGTGATCGACTTTCGTTACCACCTGGTCTCGATCATCGCCGTCTTCTTCGCGCTGGCGGCCGGCATCGTGCTCGGCGCTGGCCCGCTCGGCGACACCGTCGACGACACGCTGGCCGAGCAGACCTCCTCGCTGCGCGACGAGAACCGCGAGCTGCGCCAGCAGCTCGAGGCCACCGAGGCCGACACCGCCTACCAGCAGGCGTTCCTCCAAGAGGTGACGCCGCGGCTGGTCACCGGCCAGCTCGAGGGCCAGTACGTCGGTGTCATCGCGCTCCCGGGCGCCGACGAGGACACCGTCACCGCCGTCCGCGAGACGCTCGAGACCGCGGGGGCGACGGCCGACCTCACCGTCCGCATCGAGCCGACGTGGACCGACCCCGACTCCGAGCCGGTGCTCGACGAGCTCGCCACCGAGCTGGTGTCGTCGGGCACCGAGCTGCCGTCCACCGGCGACGGCTACGCCCGCGGCGCCGCCGTGCTGGCCGCCGCGCTGCTGGCGCCGCCGGTCGAGCCGGGCGCGTCGCACGAGACCATCGACACCGCCACGGTCACGGCGTTCGAGGAGTCCGACCTCATCACGCTCGAGCAGGACGCCTCGGTGGCGCCGTCGCTCGCGGTGCTGGTGGCCGGGTCGGTCTCCGGCGACGACGCCGACGACCGGCTGAACCGGCTGGCCACGCTGGCCGCCAGCGTCGACGCCGCCGGCGCCGGTGCCGTCGTCGCCGGTCCCGCCTCGACGGCCGAGGACGGCCTGCTGCGCACCATCCGCGACGACGGCGACGTCGCCGAGATCGTGTCCACCGTCGACTCCGTCGACCTGCCCAGCGGCCGCGCGGCCGTCGTCTTCGCGGTCAGCGAGCAGTCCGAGGGCGGCTCCGGGCAGTACGGCGTGGTCGGCGAGACCGACGGCGCGCTGCCGCCCGTGCCCGAGGAACCCGGGCAGAGCGTCACCGACGAGGCCACCGAGGGGAGCTCGGAGTGAGGCGCATCGTCGGCTCGCTCGTCGCCGCCGGGGCCGCGGGCGCCGCGGCCTGGGTCGCCTCGCGCCGCATCGGTGCCGCGAAGCCGGGCGGCGCCGAGCTCTGGGAGCGCAAGAACTTCCGCGGCTCGACGGTGACCCTGGCGGCCGGTCCCGCCGTCGCCGCCGGAGCCGCCGCGGGCGTGCTGGTCGCGCCGGGCCTGCCGTCGCGCGTCCGCACGGCCGGGGTGTGCGCCGCCGTCGCCGTCGGCGCGGTCGGGCTCTACGACGACCTCTTCGGCTCCACGGCGAGCAAGGGCCTGCGCGGGCACCTGTCGGCGCTGCAGTCCGGCGAGGTCACCAGCGGCGTCGTCAAGATCGGCGTCATCGGCGCGGCCGGGGTCATCGGCGGGGCGCTGGTCAGCGACAACGTCGTCGACGCCGCCATCGGCGGTGCCGCCATCGCCGGGCACGCCAACCTGCTGAACCTGCTCGACCTGCGCCCTGGCCGGGCCAACAAGACGGTGCTGCTGCACACGCCGCTCGTGGTCGGCGGGCCGGCGGCGCCGGTCGGTGCGGCCGCGGTGGGCGCCGCGCTGGCCATGCTGCCGGACGACCTCGGCGAGCGCACCATGCTCGGCGACGCCGGAGCCAATACGCTCGGCGCGCTGCTCGGGCTGGCGCTGGTCGCCCGCGAGGGCCGGGCCGCACGGCTGGCGCACCTCGCCGTCGTCACCGGGCTGACGCTGGCGAGCGAGAAGGTCAGCTTCACCAAGGTCATCGAGCGCACTCCGGTGCTGCGCGAGCTCGACGGCCTCGGCCGCCAGCGCTGACCTCCGTGAGCGCACGCCGGTCTGACGCCGGGCGGGTCGCCGCGGGGGTGGCGGCCGGGATCGCCGGGGGAGCGGCGCTGATCGCCGTGGTCAGTGTGCTGGCCCGGGTGGTCGGCTTTGGCCGGCAACTGGTCTTCCAGGCGCAGGTCGGCGAGACGCTGCTCGGCTCCGTCTACGCGACGGCCAACGCGATCCCCAACGTCGTCTTCGAGATCGTCGCCGGCGGCGCGCTGGCGGGCGCCGTCGTGCCGCTTCTGGCCGCCGCGGCCGGGCGGGGCGACCACGCCCACGTCAAGCAGACGGTGTCGGCGTTGCTGGGCTGGACGCTGGTGCTGCTGGTGCCGGTGGCGCTGCTCGGCGTGCTGGTGGCCGGCCCGCTGATGTCGGTCATGCTCGGCGACGCCGGCGGCTCCGAGGGCGTCACCGTCGGGCGGGCCATGCTGCTGCTGTTCCTGCCGCAGATCCCGCTGTACGGCATCGCGGTCGTGACCGCGGGGACGCTGCAGGCGCACAAGCGCTTCCTGGCCGCGGCGCTCGCGCCGGTGGTGTCCAGCGTCGTGGTGGCGACGGCGTACGTGGTGTTCGGGGCGGTGTTCACGGGGTCCGCCGACGACCTGTCGACGCTGGACCGCCGCGACGAGCTGGTGCTGGCCGGCGGCACGACGGTGGGCGTGCTGGCCCTGGCGCTGGCCACCCTGCTGCCGATGCTGGTGCGGGTCACCGGCGTGCGGCCGACGCTGCGCTTCCCCGACGGCGTGCGGCGGCGTGCGGCGCTGCTGGCCGGCGCCGGGCTCGTGACGCTGGTGGCGCAGCAGTTGGCGTATCTGACCTCGTACTTGATGTCGAACGAGCACGGCGGCACCGGCGGCGCCGTCACCTACCTGAACAGCTGGATGGTGTACCTGCTGCCGTACGCCGTGCTGGCCGTCCCCATCGCGACGGCGGCGTTCCCGCGGCTGTCGGAGCACGCGGAGACGTCGCGGCCCGCGTATGCCGACGTGCTCGCACGGTCGACCCGGGCTGTCGTGCTGGTGTCGCTGCTCGGCGCGGCGGTGCTGACGGCGGTCGCCTGGCCGGTCGCGCGGTTCTTCGCGGCCATCGGCGCCGGTGACGCGCCGCCGGAGCGCATGGCGTGGGCGCTGGTGGCGTTCGCGCCGGGCCTGGTGGGCTACGGGCTCGTGGCGCACCTCGGCCGGGCGCTGTACGCGCGCGGCCGCGGCAAGACGTCGGCGGCGGCGACGGCGGGCGGCTGGCTCGTGGTCATCGCGCTGGCGGTCGTGCTGTCGTCGTCGGTCGGCGAGGACGGCGTGACGGCGGCGCTGGGCGTCGCGCACACCGTCGGGCTCAGCGTGGCGGGCGTGTTGCTGCTGGCCGGCGTCGTGCGCGACTCCGGCGGCGTGGCGCTGGCAGGCGTCGCGCGGACCTTCGTGGTGGGGCTCGTCGCCGCGGGGCTGGGCGCGGCGGTGGGATGGGCGGTGGCGTCGGCGTTCGGCGACGGCTCGGCGGGGTACCTGGTGCTGGCCGGCGTGGCGGCGGCGCTCGCGGTGACGGTGGTCGCCGCCGTCCTGGCCTGGCCGCTCCTGGGCGGCGACCTGCGCGCGCTGCTCCGCCGCTGACGCTTGCGTGGGGAGTCTGGCAACGGGTGGGTGACAGCGTCCTGGTCTGCCGTCACGTGCTGGTCTGGCGTCACGCGAAACGGTCGAACTCGGCCCGAACGCGTGACTGGGGACCAGGACGTGACAGCAGACCAGCGCGCGCGGCGAACGTTAGGTTGGACCCTTTCCAGCACAGGAGGAGAGCGATGAGGCTGACGATCGTCGTCGGCATGACGGCGGGGGGCGTCGGCATGCACGTGCGGTCGCTCGTGGAGCGGCTCGGCGGGCTGGGCATCGAGGTCGGCGTCGTCGGCCCGGCCGAGACCCAGGAACGCTTCGACTTCACCGGGGCCGGCGCCCGGTTCGCGCCGGTGCGCATCGGCAGCGCGCCGAACCCGCCGGCCGACCTCGCGGCGGTCCGCGGGCTGCGGCGGGCGTTCCGCGGCACCGACGTCGTGCATGCGCACGGGTTCCGCGCGGCGGCGCTGTCCGGGCTGGCCCTGGGCCGACGGCGTCCCGGGCGGGTCCCGCTGCTGGCCACCTGGCACAACGCCGTCCTGGCGACGGGGCCGAAGCGGGTGCTCATCGGCAGGCTGGAACGGCTGGCCGCGCGCCGGGCCGACGTCACGCTGGGCGTGTCGTCGGACCTGGTGGCCCGGGCCCGCGAGCTCGGCGCGCCCGACGTCCGGCTGGCGCCCGTGGCCGCGCCGCGCGTCCAGCCGGCGAAGCGCGACGCCGCCGCCGTCCGGGCCGAGCTCGGCGCGGGGGAGCGGCCGCTGCTGCTGGCGGTGAACCGGCTGGCCGAGCAGAAGGGCCTCGACGTCCTCCTGGCCGCCGCGAAGCGGTGGCGTGAGCTGACGACGTCGCCGCTGGTCGTCGTGGCGGGTGACGGGCCGCTGGAGGACGAGCTGAACCGGGCCATCACGTGGGACGACCTGCCGGTGCGGCTGCTCGGCCGGCGCTCGGACATCCCGGACCTGCTGGGCGCCGCCGACGTCTACGTGCTGACGTCGGTCTGGGAGGGCCGCCCCCTGGTCATCCAGGAGGCGATGCAGGTGGGCCTGCCGGTGGTCGCGACGGCGGCCGGCGGCGTCCCCGAACTGGTCGGCGACGGCGCGCAGGTGGTGCCCGTCGGCGACGTCACCGCCGTCGTCGAGGCCGTGACCGCGCTGCTCGACGACCCGGTACGGCGGTCGGAGCTGGGCGAGCGGGGCCGGCGCCACGCCGCCACCTGGCCGGACGAGGACGACAACGCCCGGCTGGTCGCCGGCCTGTGCCGGGACCTCGCCGGGCGTTGACGCATGCTTGGTCCGCCCCCGCCAGCCGCGAGTCCGGCGGGGGCGGTGGCCACCACGGGGGAAAGTGGCCGAAGCCAAACGTACCGGATCAAGATCGGCAAGCCACCCCGATCGGAGAAAGATCTCATCAAGTTCTACGACGGCGAACACGGGTCGCGGCGAGTCGGCACGGAGGACCCCGGGAAACTGTTAGGCTGGAGGTCCGTGGGAACAAGGTTCAGCGTTCTTCGCCTTGAGCCACCAGCTGACGGATTGACCACGGGAGCCCCTCTTGGCCTTGCAGCCGACCACCCATGTGTTCGTGACCGGTGGAGTCGCGTCCTCTCTCGGCAAGGGGCTCACCGCCTCCTCGCTGGGGAGCCTGCTCACCGCCCGCGGCCTCCGGGTCACCATGCAGAAGCTCGACCCGTACCTCAACGTCGACCCCGGGACGATGAACCCGTTCCAGCACGGTGAGGTCTTCGTCACCGAGGACGGCGCCGAGACCGACCTCGACGTCGGCCACTACGAGCGGTTCCTCGACCGCGACCTCAACAAGTCGGCCAACGTCACTACGGGTCAGGTGTACTCCGACGTCATCGCGAAGGAGCGCCGCGGCGAGTACCTGGGCGACACCGTCCAGGTCATCCCGCACATCACCAACGAGATCAAGGACCGCATGATCGGCATCGGCGACGGCGAAGTCGACGTCGTGATCCACGAGATCGGCGGCACCGTCGGCGACATCGAGTCGCTGCCGTTCCTCGAGGCCGCGCGCCAGGTCCGCCACGACGTCGGCCGCGACCGCTGCTTCTTCCTGCACGTCTCGCTGGTGCCGTACCTCGCGCCGTCGGGCGAGCTGAAGACGAAGCCGACGCAGCACTCCGTCGCCGCTCTGCGGCAGGTCGGCATCACGCCCGACGCCATCGTGTGCCGGTCCGACCGGCCCATCCCGGCCGGCGTGAAGAAGAAGATCTCGCTGATGTGCGACGTCGACGCCGAGGCCGTCGTGGCCGCCGTCGACGCCCCGTCCATCTACGACATCCCCAAGGTGCTGCACGCCGAGGGCCTCGACGCCTACGTCGTCAAGCGGCTCGGGCTGTCCTTCCGCGACGTCGACTGGACCGCCTGGGACGAGCTGCTGCGCCGCGTGCACCACCCGCGCCACGACGTCACCGTCGCACTGGTCGGCAAGTACGTCGACCTCCCCGACGCCTACCTCTCGGTCACCGAGGCGCTGCGGGCCGGCGGGTTCGCCAACGACGCCAAGGTGCACATCCGCTGGGTCCCGTCCGACGAGTGCGAGACGCCCGAGGGCGCGGCGGCCCGGCTGCACGACGTCGACGGCGTGGTCATCCCGGGCGGCTTCGGCATCCGCGGTATCGAGGGCAAGATCGGCGCCATCCGGTACGCCCGCGAGCACCAGATCCCGACCCTCGGGCTCTGCCTCGGCCTGCAGTGCATGGTCATCGAGTACGCCCGGTCCGAGGCCGGCCTGGTGCAGGCCAGCTCGGCCGAGTTCGACCCCGGCACGCCGGAGCCGGTCATCGCGACCATGGAGGACCAGAAGGGCATCGTGGCCGGTGAGGGCGACCTCGGCGGCACCATGCGGCTGGGCTCGTACCCGGCGGTGCTGGGCGAGGGCACGCTGGCGCGCGAGCTGTACGGCTCCGGCCGCGTCACCGAGCGGCACCGGCACCGCTTCGAGGTCAACAACGAGCACCGCGACCGGCTGGTCAAGGCCGGGCTCGTGGTCTCGGGCACCTCGCCCGACGGCACGCTGGTCGAGTTCGTCGAGCTGCCCCGCGACGTCCACCCGTTCTTCGTGGCCACGCAGGCGCACCCTGAGCTCAAGTCGCGCCCGACCCGCCCGCACCCGCTGTTCGCCGGGCTGGTGGCGGCCGCCGTCAGCCGCCAGCAGGAGACCCAGCTGCCGGTCGACGTCGAGCCGGCGGTGGTCAGCTAGCCGGCGGTCGTCGGTTCGTCGGTCGCCGTGGCGCGAGCTTCGCGCCGCAGACGGAGCCGGACCTCGTCCAGGAGGGCGGGGTCCGGCATGGGCAGCCCGGCCAGCGCGCTGAGGTAGAGCCCGTCGCCGACCAGGCGCAGGATCTCGGCCGTCACCGGGTCCTGCACGTTCCTGCGGATGATCTCGGCCCAGCGAACGAAGCAGTAGATGACCAGTTCGCGGGCCTCGTCGCTGGCGATGTCATTGGTGCGAAGCGCCGCGAGGAGCGGCCAGTAGACGGCGTCGTCGGAGCTCGCCACAGACGACCGCAGGTAGTAGTCGACGACGTCGTCCGGGGTCATGGTCTCGGTCTTGTCGAAGTCGGCCTCGACGTTGTCGGCCAGTCGCCGGGCCAGGCCCGTGATCAGCGCTTCCTTACTGGGGAAGTGGTAGAGCAGGCCGCCCTTCGACACACCGGCCTCGTCGGCGACGGCCTCCAGCGTGACCGCGTGCAGGCCGGTGTCGACCAGGATCCGCTGCAGCGCGTCGAGGATGCGATCGCGGGACGAAGGACGTGGCACGGGAATGGACCTCGCTTTCGATGAGTTACTGTACCGTCTGGACGGTTAAGTTTACCTCGGCGGAGGATGAGATGGCGATCATGGAGCAGGACCGCTTGCTTGCCGGACGTCGCGAGTGGCTGGCGCTGGTGGTCCTCCTGCTGCCGGTGCTGCTGATCTCCATCGACATGACGGTGCTCAGCTTCGCCGTCCCGCACCTGAGCGCGGATCTGGCGCCGTCGGGCACCGAGCTGCTGTGGATCGTCGACGTGTACGGCTTCATGATCGCCGGGCTGCTGGTCACCGCGGGCACGCTGGGGGACCGGATCGGACGGCGGAAGCTGCTCCTGGCCGGCGCGACGGCGTTCGGCGTGGCGTCCGCGCTGGCGGCGTACTCGACGTCGCCGGAGATGCTGATCGCCGCGCGGGCGCTGCTCGGCGTGGCCGGGGCGACGCTGATGCCGTCGACGCTCTCGCTCATCCGCAACATCTTCCACGACGTCCGGCAGCGGACGCTCGCCATCGCGATCTGGGCGACGATGTTCTCGGCCGGCGCCGCCCTGGGCCCGGTGGTCGGCGGCTGGCTGCTCGAGCACTTCTGGTGGGGCTCGGTGTTCCTGGTCGCGCTACCGGTGCTGGCGCTGCTGCTGATCTTCGCGCCGATCCTGGTGCCGGAGTCGAAGAACCCCGCGCCGGGGCCGTACGACCTGCCCAGCGCCGGGCTGTCGCTGGTGGCGATGCTGGCGGCCGTGTACGGGATCAAGGGCCTGGCGACGGGGTCGCTGTCGGTCGGGTACGTGGCGGCGCTGGTGGCGGGCGTGCTGGTCGGGGTGGCGTTCGTCCGGCGGCAGCGCCGGCTCGAGACGCCGCTGCTGGATCTCGGGCTGTTCGCCCGGCCGGCCTTCCGCGCGTCCGTCGTGACGAACCTGCTGACGACGTTCGCGATGATCGGCGCGCTGTTCTTCATGACGCAGTACCTGCAGCTCGTGCTGGGCATGCAGCCGCTGGAGTCCGGCCTGGTGCTGGTGCCCGGGCTCGTGCTGGCGATCCTGACCGGGCTGGTCGCCGTCCCGCTGATGCGCCGGGTGCCGACGCCGTGGCTGCTCTTCGGGGCGCTGCTGGTGGTGGCGGGCGGGTTCGGGCTCATGGTGCTGGCCGGGCGGGGCTTCGGCGCCGGACTGGTCATGACGGCGTTCGTGCTGGTCGGCGCCGGGGTCGGGCTGGTCCAGACGATCACCAACAACATCATCATGGGCTCCGTCGACCCGGCCCGGGCCGGTGCCGCGGCGGCGGTGTCGGAGACGGCGTACGAGGTGGGCGGCGGTCTGGGCACGGCTGTCCTGGGCAGCGTGCTGACCGCGGTGTACGCGTCGTCGCTGGGTGCGGTACCGGGGGTCGACGGGGCGGCGTTGTCGCAGGCGCGTGAGACGCTGGGCGGCGCGGTGGACGTGGCCGGGTCACTGCCGTCGTCGGCCGGGGCTTCGCTGCTGGCGGCGGCGGACGGCGCGTTCACGCACGCGGTCGAGGTGACCAGCGTCATCGGGGCGCTGGTGGTCGTCGGCGCCGCCGTGCAGGCGCTGGTCGTGCTGCGCCGCTCGCGGAGCGCCGCGCTGCCGTCGCCCGTGTCGTCCGGCGGCGAACACTGAGGCCAGGCGGGTAGCCTGGGCGACCGTGGGGATTCAGATCGCGCCGAGCATCCTGTCGTCCGACTTCGCCAACCTCGAGTCCGAGATCGCGCGCCTCGGCGACGCCGACCTCGTGCACGTCGACGTCATGGACAACCACTTCGTCCCCAACCTGACGCTCGGGCTGCCGGTGGTCGAGGCGATCCTTGCCAGGACGGACCGGCGGATCGACTGCCATTTGATGATCGAGGCACCCGACCGGTGGGCGCCCGCGTATGCCGAGGCCGGCGCCCACAACGTCACGTTCCACGCCGAGGCGGCCGCCGCGCCGGTCCGGCTGGCCCGCGAGTTGCGCCGGCACGGTTCACGGGCCGGGGTCGGGCTCCGGCCCGCCACCCCGATCGAGCCGTGGGCCGACCTGTTGCCCGAGATCGACATGCTGCTGGTCATGACGGTCGAACCCGGCTTCGGCGGCCAGGCCTTCCTCGACGTGTGCCTGCCGAAGATCCGCCGGGCGCGCGAGCTGGTGTCGCGGTCCGGCCTCGACATCCGGATCCAGGTCGACGGCGGGGTGTCCGCCGACACGATCGAGCGCTGCGCCGACGCCGGCGCCGACGTCTTCGTCGCCGGCTCCGCCGTCTACGGCGCCGAGGACGCGGCCGCCGCGGTGACCGAGCTTCGTGCGCTGGCCCAGAAGGCCGCCCCCGGCCACTGACCGCCGCCCGCCCTCGACGTTGATCTTGGAGTAAGTGGCGTATTGCGATCCGATATGCCCGATTGATGGCCCGCTTCCTCCAAGATCAACTTCCGGGGTTCGGGAGGCATGCGGGGGTAGCCGTGGAGTTTGCCCGACGGTGCGGGGCGGGAGCGGGCGGAGTTGCCCGATCAGGGCAACCTTTCGGGCAACCGGCGGGCTAACGCCACGAGGCGACAGCGGGTGAACCGGCTGCTTAGCGTGGTGCGGGTCGCGGATCGATCGCGACGGTCCAGCCCGCATCCGTGCCCCTGAGGAGTCCCCGTGAACGCCACCCACGTGCTCGACCGCACCCCTGGACCGCTGGGGTTCCGCACGTCCGACCTGGACGCACTGCCCACCGACGGGCCTCGCTATGAGCTCATCGAGGGCTCCGTCGTCGTGTCGCCGCCGCCGACCGCTGCCGAGACCGCGCTGACGGAGTGTCTGGCGAACATGCTGGAGGTGGCGAACCGCGGCAGTCCGCTGGTGGTCGATCGCGCTCAGCCGGTGCGGATCGGCGAGTACGACGAGGTCGGGCCGGACATCGTGGTCGCGCACGTGTCGATGGCCGAGACGACACCGATTCCGATCGAAGCCGTCGCACTGGTCGTCGAGGTGGTGTCGTCGACCTCGCTTCTGCGTGATCTCACGACGAAGCACGCCCTCTACGCGTCGGCCGGGGTGCCCGCGTACTGGATCGTGGTGCCGAACCGCCATCCGGCCAGTGCCAGCGTCGTCGAGCTGCGCCTCGATGCATCTTCCGGCTGGTACGTCGAACGCACTCGAGCCTCGTCGGCGATGTTCAGCACCGATTACCCCTGGCCCGTCACCATTGACGTCTCCGCTCTGGCCGACGCGTGGGCGGCACTGGTGCTGGACGCGCGCCGGCGCGGAGAGGAGGTCTGAAGCGGGGCCGGGAATGCGTGCCGGACGGCGGCGGTTACCCTTCAAGAGACACAACGCGTGCTCCGGGGTCGGTGAAAGTCCGAACCGGCGGTGACAGTCCGCGACCCGGCCGTCGTCTACACGAGGCGTCCGGTTGACTCGGTGGAACTCCGAGACCGACGGTGAAAGTCCGGATGGGAGGCAGCACGCGCGGCCGTCTCGGCTGGTCGCGCCTTGGTGCGCGCCCGAACCGCCGAGCCGGTCGTCAGTGGCGCACCCGCGCCCGCCCCGGAGCTCGCCCGAATGAGGCGAGGAGGGCCGGTGGCGAGTCCTGGGGAACTGGCGGCGATGCGCCGTGCCGTCGAGCTGTCCCTGAACGGCGCCTACACGACGCCGCCCAACCCCGACGTCGGCTGCGTGATCCTCGACGCGACCGGCGCGACGGTGGGCGAGGGCTGGCACGAGCACGCCGGCGGCCCGCACGCCGAGGTCAACGCTCTCGCGCAGGCGGGCGAGCGGGCCCGGGGCGGCACCGCGGTCGTGACGCTGGAGCCGTGCGACCACACCGGCCGCACCGGTCCGTGCACCCATGCGCTCCTCGAGGCGGGCATCGCCCGGGTGGTGGTCGCGGTCGCCGACCCGAACCCGGTCGCCGCCGGGGGAGCGGCCACCCTGCGCGCCCACGGCGTCGACGTCGAGGCCGGCGTGCTCGAGGACGAGGCGAGCACCGCCAACGCGCGCTGGCTCACGCCGTTCCGCACCCACCGGCCGTTCGTCGTCTGGAAGTTCGCCGCCACGCTCGACGGGCGCAGCGCGGCCGCCGACGGCTCCAGTCGCTGGATCACCGGTCCCGAGGCGCGCGCCGACGTCCACCGGCTGAGGGCCGCCGTCGACACCGTCGTCGCCGGCTCCGGGACCGTGCTCGCGGACGACCCGCAGCTCACCGCCCGTCTCGACCCCAGCGACGCCGGCCCGGCCGACGCCGGCCCGGCCGGCGAACGGCCGCAGCCACTGCGCGTCGTCGTCGACAGCCGGGGCCGCACGCCGGCGACCGCCCGGGTCCACGACGACCAGGCGGCCACGTGGATCGCGACGGCGGCAGAGGTCGGCGCGACCCCCGACGGGCGGGTCGACCTCGCGAAGCTCCTGAACGCCCTCTACGAGCAGGGACGCCGCTACGTCCTGCTCGAGGGCGGACCCACGCTGGCCGGCGCGTTCTGGCAGGCCGGCCTCGTCGACCGCGTCGTCGGCTACGTCGCGCCCGCGCTGCTCGGCGCCGGTCCGGCCGCCCTCCACGACGCCGGCGTCGGCACCATCGCCGACACCATCCGCCTCGACGTCACCGACGTCCGGACCGTGGGCCCGGACCTCCGCATCACCGCAACACCGCGCGAACGACCGCAAGACCACAGGAAGGCGTGAGGCCATGTTCACCGGGATCGTCGAAGAGCTGGGCGAGCTGCTCCGGACGGAGGGCGACGCCGAGGACGGCCGGCTCACCGTCCGCGGCCCCAAGGTCGCGGGCGACGCCGTGCACGGCGCATCGATCGCCGTCGACGGCGTCTGCCTGACGGTCACCGCCGTCGACGGCGACACCTTCACCGTCGACGTCATGCGCGAGACCTTCGACCGCACCACGCTGGCGAAGCTGACCAGCGGCGACGCCGTCAACCTCGAGCGGGCGGTCAAGGCGTCGGACCGGCTCGGCGGGCACATCGTCCAGGGTCACGTCGACGGCGTCGGCAGCGTGGTCGCGCGCACGCCCGGCAGCCGCTGGGAGGTCGTCCGCATCGAGGCCCCGGCGCACCTGCTCCGCTACGTCGCCGAGAAGGGATCGATCGCCGTCGACGGGGTGTCGCTGACGGTGTCGGGGCTCGGCGCCGACTGGTTCGAGGTGAGCCTCATCCCGACCACGCTCGAGCTCACCACGCTCGGCCGCCGGCAGCCCGGCGACGGCGTGAACCTCGAGGTCGACGTGGTCGCCAAGTACGTGGAACGACTGCTCGAGACAGGAGTGCGCGCATGACCGTCCAGCTGGACTCCGTCGAACGGGCCATCGCCGACATCGCGGCCGGAAAGGCGGTCGTGGTCGTCGACGACGAGGACCGCGAGAACGAGGGCGACCTGATCTTCGCCGCCGCCCGCGCCACGCCGGAGCTGATGGGCTTCATGATCCGGCACACCTCGGGCGTGGTGTGCGTCCCGATGCTGGCCAGCGAGCTCGACCGGCTCAAGCTGCCGCCCATGACGTTCGTCAACGAGGACCGCAAGGGCACCGCCTACTCCGTCTCCGTCGACGCCCGCGACGGCATCAGCACCGGCATCTCCGCCGCCGACCGCGCGCACACGGTGCGGGTGCTGGCCGACTCCGCCACCGAGGCGTTCGAGCTGACCCGGCCCGGCCACGTCTTCCCGCTGCGGGCGAAGGACGGCGGCGTGCTGCGCCGGCCCGGCCACACCGAGGCGTCGGTCGACCTCGCCCAGCTCGCCGGGCTGTCGCCGGCCGCCGCCATCTGCGAGATCGTCCACGACGACGGCTCCATGATGCGGGCGCCGGCGCTGCGCGAGTTCGCCGACGAGCACGGCCTGGCCATGATCTCCATCGCCGACCTCATCCGCTACCGCCGTCGCACCGAGCGGCAGATCCAGCGCGTCGCCACGACCCGCCTGCCCACCCAGCACGGCACGTTCACGGCGCACGCCTACCGCGACGTCCTGGACGGCAGCGAGCACGTCGCCCTGGTCATGGGCGACGTGGCGTCCGACGAGGTCGGCGACGACGCCGTCCTGGTCCGGTTGCACTCCGAGTGCCTGACCGGCGACGCGTTCGGCTCGCTGCGCTGCGACTGCGGCCCCCAGCTGCGCGCCGCGCTCGACATGGTCGCCGGCGCCGGCCGCGGCGTCGTCGTCTACCTGCGCGGACACGAGGGCCGTGGCATCGGCCTGGCGCACAAGCTGCAGGCCTACGAGCTGCAGGACGGCGGCCTCGACACCGTCGACGCCAACGTCGAGCTGGGGCTGCCGGCCGACGCCCGCGACTACGGCACCGGCGCGCAGATCCTCGCCGACCTCGGCGTGCGCACCATCGCCCTCATGACTAACAACCCGGCCAAGCTGACCGGCGTCGAGGGCTACGGCCTCAAGCTGGCCGAACGGGTCGCGCTGCCGGTCGCCGTCAACCCCGAGAACCTGCGCTACCTGACGACGAAGCGGGACCGCATGGGACACGACCTGCGCGATCTGCCAGGCTCGGGGCCACAGGAGCCCCACGAGGAACGAGAGGACGTCGGACGATGAGCGGTCAGGGCGCGCCGGAGCTGCAGATCGGCAAGGTCGGGGACCTCCGGGTCGCCGTCGTCGCCTCGCTGTGGCATCAGCAGGTGATGGACGGGTTGATCGCCGGGGCGCAGCGGGCGCTGGACGAGGCGGGCATCGACGACCCGCTGGTGCTGCGGGTGCCGGGCTCGTTCGAGCTCCCGGTCGTCGCCGCCCGGCTGGCCCGCGCCAACTACGACGCGGTCGTCGCGCTCGGCGTGGTCGTCCGCGGCGAGACGCCGCACTTCGACTACGTCTGCCAGGCCGCCACCGAAGGGCTCACCCGGGTCGCCGTCGACACCGGCGTCCCCGTGGGCTTCGGCCTGCTGACCTGCGACGACGAGGAGCAGGCGCTGGCTCGGGCGGGGCTGCCGGGGTCCAAGGAGGACAAGGGCTACGAGGCGACGCAGGCCGCGCTGGCCACCGTCGTTGCGCTGCGCAACTGCTACGCGTAGACGGGCCGCGTGTCCGGACCGTGAGCCGGTCCGGCGTCGAGGGGTGCGGTATCCGTACCCTTGTGCGACGTGAAGAGTTTCGATGACCTCTGGGTCGAGCTGTCCGCGAAGGTGGAGTCCGGTGAGGCCGGCTCCGGAACCGTCGAGGCGGTCCGTCATGGGGTCCATCACGTCGGCAAGAAGGTCGTGGAGGAGGCCGCCGAGGCGTGGATGGCGGCCGAGCACGAGAGCACGGAGCGGGCGGCTGAAGAGATCTCCCAGCTGCTCTACCACGTGCAGGTACTCATGCTGGCCCGCGGCGTGACCCTCGCCGACGTCTACAACAAACTCTGAAAGGGCTCTGTCCGATGACATTGCGGATCGCTGTGCCCAACAAGGGCTCGCTGTCCGGACCCGCCGCGGAGATGATGCGCGAGGCCGGTTACCGGCAGCGCTCCGACGGCGGCCGCGAACTGGTGCTGCGCGACCCCGACAACGACGTCGAGTTCTTCTACCTGCGCCCCCGCGACATCGCCGTCTACGTCGGCGCCGGCACCGTCGACGTCGGCATCACCGGCCGCGACCTGCTGCTCGACTCCGGTGCCTCGGCCGCGGAGCTGCTGCCGCTCGGCTTCGCCCGGTCGACGTTCCACTTCGCCGCCCGCCCCGGCACGGCCGAGAAGGTCTCCGACTTCGGCGGCCTGCGCGTCGCCACGTCCTACGCCGGCCTGCTGCGCGACTACCTCGCCGACCGCGGCGTCGACGCCTCGGTGGTCCGGCTCGACGGCGCCGTCGAGACCGCCGTCCAGCTCGGCGTCGCCGACGTCATCGCCGACGTCGTCGAGACCGGCACCACGCTGCGCCAGGCCGGCCTCGAGATCGTCGGCGAGCCCATCCTGCGCTCCGAGGCCATCCTCATCGGCCGGCCCGACGGTGAGCGCCCGGCCTCCGTCGACCTGCTGCTGCGCCGGCTCAACGGCGTCATGGTCGCCCGCGGCTACGTGATGATGGACTACGACATCCGCGCCGACCGCGTCGACGAGGCCAGCGCCCTCACCCCGGGCCTCGAGTCGCCGACGGTGTCGCCGCTGCACCGCGAGGGCTGGGTCGCCGTCCGGGCCATGGTGCCGAGGGCCGAGGCGCAGCGCGTCATGGACGACCTCTGGGCCGTCGGCGCCCGCGCCATCCTGGTCACCGAGATCCTCGCCTGCCGCATCTGACTGACATACTGGACGCACATCGTCACGATGCAAGCCGCTCCACTGCGCCAGGTGGTGGCGCGGGCGCGACGAGCGACAGGGGCGGACCATGCTGGGCATCGACGAGGCGTCGTACGGCGAGTTCGTCCGTGCCCGTCGCCGGTCGCTGCTGCGCACCGCGTTCCTGCTCACCGGCGACTGGCACGCGGCCGAGGACCTCGTGCAGGAGACGCTGACCAAGCTCTACCTGCACTGGAGGCGGGTGCGGCGGCGTGAGGACACCGACGCCTACGTCCGCCGCATCCTCCTCAACGCCTACATCGACTCCACCCGCCGGCCCTGGCGGCGCGAGCATGCCGTCGGAGTCGTGCCCGAGGACGCCGTCGGCGGCCAGTCGCCCGACCTCGGCGACCCCGGCACCCGCGGCCAGCTGCTGACGGCGCTGGCCGAGGTCCCGCCGCGGCAGCGTGCCGTCCTGGTGCTGCGGTTCTGGGAGGACCTGTCGGTCGACCAGGTCGCGGCGCTGCTCGACTGCAGTCCCGGCACGGTCAAGAGCCAGACCGCCCGCGGCCTCGACCGCCTGCGCGAGGTGCTGGGGTCCGAGACCCTCGCGGCCATCAAGGAGCAGCTGTGAGTCCCCGCGAGCTCAGGGAGCTCTTCGAGGACGCTCTGGCCGGCGAGCCGGAGCGGGAGGTCCCCGTCCGCGACGACGTCGACCGCGGCCGGCGCTCGCTGCGGCGCCGGCGACGCCGCTGGACGGCCGGCGGCGCCCTCGTCGCGGCGGTGTCCGCGGCGGTGCTGGTGCTGCCCGCGTCGCCGTTGTCGCTGGTCGACGGCGATCCCGCGGACCTCGACGAGGTGATCCGGGACGAGGCGGTGGCGGGGCCCGACGGCGGCGTCGACGCGCTGGAGCAGGAGATGTGGCAGGCGGTCGAGGCCGTGCTGCCCGGCGACGTCGGCCCGGCGGCGGACTTCGCCCCCGGCGGCGACGGTCCCGGGCCGGACCTCTCGCTGCGGCTCGAGCGCCGCGGCGCCCCGTTCACCGTGCGGGTCTGGCTGCAGGAGGCCCGCACCGATCCCGAGGCGTTCCGGCCCTGCAGCCGGCCCGGCACCGCGCTCGAGGTCACCGGCGGCTGGCAGGACTGCCAGGAGGGCGCCGACTCCGACGGGCGCTGGCGCATCTCCGCCGACGTCGACCAGAACGATCACATCACGGTGCTCGAGGGCGATGGAGCCGCCGTCACCGTCGTCCGTCCGGCCGGCACCGGCGTCACCCTCACCCAGGACGAGACCGACGCCGTCGCCGACGCGGTGTGGCAGGTCGGCCGCGACCGCCCGGCCGAGCAGCTGCGGACCGCGATCGACATGGACGCCGCGGCGTCCGAGGCCACGGTCGACGACGTCGTGGCCGTGTTGCAGGAGCGCCTCGGCCTCGGCACGTTCGGCTTCCGGACCTCCGGCCTGACCCACAGCGCGCTGTCCGAGCTGGGGCCGGACTCCGCGTCGGTCTGGGGCCGCTACGTCACCACGTCCGGGGTCGGCGTCGACGTCGTGCTCTGGCAGAAGGACCGCGTCTACGAACCCCTGTGCATCAGCGCGGTCGACGGGTGCCTGGCGCATCCCGGCTCCGTCGTCTACTTCGGCAACGAGCTGGCCGGCCGCTACGACGGCCCCAGCCTGCTGCTGCCCGCCGGGCCGCGCGGCGGCCTGTGGCTGCACCTCGGCTCGACCGATCCCGAGCTCGGGCAGCGCTTCGAGGCGGCCGGCGCCGAGGCGGCCGGGCGCATCAGGTTCGCGGGCGACGACCCGTACCCGCTGCCGTGACCGGTAGCACCGTCAGCCGGCGGTGACCCGAACCTCGTCGCCGACGGCGATGGTGCCGGTGCCGTCGGGGACGAGGTTCATACCGAACCAGACCTTGCCGTCCCAGTTGCGGTGCCGGGCCAGCGTGCGCAGCGGCTCCTTGCCGCGCGTCTGGGTGTCGGGGTCGATGGTGGTGAGCACGCACCGGTCGCACAGCTTGACCGCCCGGAACGGGACGTCGCCGATGCGCAGCTTGCACCAGGTGTCCTCGGCGAACGGCTCGGCGTTGTCGACGACGACGCTGGGCCGGAACCGGCGCATGGGCAGCGGCGCCTCGGGCGGCTCCTCGCCGCGCAGCAGCGCCTCCTCGACCACCCAGTCGTTGAGCCGCGCGAGCGACCCCGTGGTGGTGGCCAGCAGCGGGAACGCGTCGGCGAAGCTCACGCGGTCGGCGGGCAGGCCGTACGCGGGGTTGACGGGGCGCCGGGTGGGGTCGTCGAGCCAGACCAGGCGGACGTCGTCGTCGAGGAGCTTGCCGAACCAGGCGTCGGCGGTGACGCTGGGCCGGACGGCGTCGAGGGTGTTCTTCCAGATCTGCACCGGCACGTACTCGCGCGACGTCGTGGCGTCGACCTCGACGGCGGCGGCGTGCGGCCCCTCGAGCAGGATGCGGCCGCGGCCCAGCGGCGTCACCCGCACGCCGAGCAGCGCCGGCCGGACGCGCGCCGTCACCACGTAGCCGGAGTCGTCGACGACCATCCAGCGGCGGTCGTCGACCAGCCCCCACGGCTCGACCTGGGCCTGCGTCAGCGGCAGTGCCCGGGTCGACTTGACGGGGTAGATGTTCAGCTCGGCGACACGCACGGCAGTACGCTAACCGAGTTCCGGCACGGGCTCATCCTCCGCTTCGACGACCACGTCCCGTAGGGGATCGTGGGGGACGGCGGACGCCGTGTCGACGCGCAGGTCGGCCCGTTCGCGGGTGTGCTCGGCGGCGAAGAGCGCGGTCTCCTGCCGGGCCCAGCGCTCCCAGTGCGGCCGGAAGGCCTCGCCGTCGCGCTCGATGCCGCGGGCCAGGCGCACGTCGTGCGGCGCTTCGACCCAGAGCAGGAACGCCAGGTACGCCGCCCCGGGCGTCGAGCCGCTGCCGCAGCCCTCGACCACGAGGACCGGCGCCGACGGGACCTCGACCCACTCGGCGTAGCGGTCGGCGTGCCAGTCCCAGCGCCGGTACCGGGCCGGGCGCCCGCCGGCGAGCGGCACGAGCACCTGCTCGGCGACGGTGGTGGCGGCGTGCGCGAGGCCGTCCCAGCCGGGGTAGAGGTCGTCCATGTGCACCACCGGCGCGTCGTCGAGGCGCGCCGCCAGCCGGGCGGCCAGCGTCGTCTTGCCCGAACCGGCCGGGCCGTCGACGGCGACCACCGTCGTCGAGCCGGCCCGCGGCAGGGTGGCGCGGATGCGTCGGACGAGGGCGTCCAGCGAGACGACGGGCACGCCCGGAGCGTACCCGCCGCGGCCGCCGTCTAAAGGAAGGTCTTGCCGTCGCCGCGGTAGGTCGCGATGGTGTCGACCAGCCGCTCGCCGCGGACGAGGTAGTACTGGTCGAACCGTTCGGACAGCTCGCCGGCCTTGGCGTGCCGGAACCAGACGCGGTCGCCGATGGCGAGGTCGTCGGCGGGGGAGCCCAGCAGCGGCGTCTGCGCCTCGCCGGCGCCCTCGTTCTTGTCCAGCGTGAGGCCCTCGGGCAGCCACGGGACCGGGAGGCGGTCGCCGCCGGCCGCGCCGCTGGCGATGTAGCCGCCGCCCGCGACGGTGACGATGCCCGCTGCCGGACGGCGGACCACCGGCACCGCGAAGAACGCCGCCGGCCGCGGCGAGAAGCTCGTGTAGCCGTCGAACAGCCGCGGGGCCAGCAGCCCGGACCCGGCCGTGACCTCGGTGATCGACAGGTCCGACACCGTGCGCTCGACGGAGCCGCTGCCGCCGCCGTTGACGAACTCGAGGTCGGCGAACTTGCGGACCGCCTCGACGGCGGCGATGCGCCGTTCGGACAGCTCGGCCCACGACCGCTTCTGCATGGACCGCACCATGCGCCCGCGCCAGCCGCGCCCGGGCGGGGCGTCCTGCACGCCGGCGATCTGCGACTCGTAGCCCATGACGCCGACCAGTCGGAACCCCGGCCGCGACTGCACCGCGTGGGCGAGCCGGACGAGGTCGTCGACGGAGTGCAACGGCGAGCGCTTGGCCCCCACGCGGACGCGCCCGCCCACGGGCTGCCACGAGAGGTCCAGCTCGAGGCAGACCCGGATCTCGACCCGACCGTCCGACGGCGCCACCGCGTCGACCAGGTCGAGCTGCGCGACGTCGTCGACCATGATGGTGATGCCGGCCGCCAGCTCGTCGTCGCCGGCCAGCCGGGCCAGGCCGCGCCGGTCAGCGGTGGGGTAGCCGACGACGACGTCGGAGCTCAGCTCGGTGCCCACGAGCCAGAGCGCCTCGGACAGCGTCAGCGCCAGCACGCCGTGGAAGCCGTCGCGGCCCAGCACCTCGCGCAGCAGCGCCCGGCTGCGCAGCGACTTGCTGGCCACCCGGATCGGCTTGCCCGCGGCGCGCCGGACGAGGTCGGCCGCGTTGACGTCCCACGCGTCCATGTCGATGGCGGCGAGCGGCGCCTCGAAGCCCGCCGTGGCCGTGTTGAGCCGATGCCGCAGGTCAGCGCGGGAACTCGCGACCGGTGGCGTGGGCGCAGGGGCAGCGGGCGGCGGGGGTACGTCTGGCACGGTGGCATCGGGCACGGTGATCTCCACAGCGAATCCTTACCAGATCGGGACGATCGTGGCCATGTCCGCCGGAGTTGTGGCGGGACGACCCCATCCTGCCGCAGGGTACTGGAGCGCTTAGGCTGCGTGGATGGCGAGGACCCTCGTTCTCATCCGGCACGCGAAGGCCGTCCACCCAGAAGGGCGCGACGACCACGCCCGCAAGCTGGCCGACCAGGGCCGCCGCGACGCGCCCGTCATCGGCCGGTGGCTGCGCTCGCAGGACGTCGCGGTGCAGGTGGCGGTCGTGTCGAGCGCGCGGCGAACGGTCGAGACCTTCCGCCTGCTGGCCGACGAGCTGGGCTCCGGTGCGCCCGACCCCGTCGTGACCGACGACGTCTACTACGCGTCGGCCGGCGACCTCCTCGAGATCGTGCGCGCCCTGCCGGCCGAGGCGGCGTCGGCGGCGATCGTCGGGCACAACCCCGGCATCGGCATGCTGGCCGGCGCGCTCGACGACGGCGAGTCCGCGGTCGAGGCGGTGCGCATGCGGGCCGGCTTCCCGACCTCCTCGGTCGCCGTCTTCACCGTCGACGGCGACTGGGCGACGGTCGATCCCGGCGGCGCACGGCTGGTGGGGTACTCCGTCGCCCGGGGTTGATTCGAGGTTCGGCGGTGGGGTGCTGACGTGGGTCGGGCCCACTGCTGTCCGATTGTCGAGGGCGCGGCGGCGCGCCTCAAGTCTGCGCGCGCTGGGGTCGTTTCGCGCTGTGGTGGGGGCGCTGGACTTGACCCGCGCCGCCGCGCCCTCGCCTTTCACAGCACCAGGGCCCCCTCCCCGGAATGGACCCGGCTCTCAGACCCGCTGTGCTCTCTTCTCGCTGGCCGCTACCTGTTGGCGCGTTGGTTTGGCCATTGGTCTCGCTGTGGTCCAGTTCCGCCGGCCGCCCACTGTTGATCATGGAGAAATGCGGGTTCCGAGGCCGGTTTAACCCGCACTTCTCCATGATCATCAAGGATTCGACCCCCTATGGTGTGGTGAATCCTTGATGATCATGGAAAGCGGCCGGCGGGGCTGGATGTCGGCGGGGCGGGTCGCCACACCCAGCGGCACAGTTAGTGGCCAGCGCAAACTGAGGCACAGCGGGGCTGCGGGCCGGGGTCATTCTGGGGGCGGGGTCCCTGATGGTGCTTGAGCGGGGGCGCGGGAGTCCGGGTCAAGCGGTCCCCGATGCGCGAAGCGCCTACTTGGTCCGCTTGAGGCGGTCTCCCGCGCCTCCGACAATGGAGAGCAGCAGGGCCGGCCAACTCGGCAAACCCAGCCGACGGCACACCCCGCCGAACGCAGAACCGAAGGAACCTCAGCGGACGGGTGGCGACGGGGTCGGGGTGCCGTCGGCGGCGTCGGCGGCCTCGATGTCGTCGCGGCTGATGCCGAGCAGGTAGAGGATCGCGTCGAGGTAGGGCACGTTGACGGCGGTGTCGGCGGCGCTGCGGACGATCGGCTTGGCGTTGAAGGCAACCCCCAGGCCGGCCGCGGCGATCATGTCGAGGTCGTTGGCGCCATCGCCCACGGCGACGGTCTGCGACAGCGGGATGCCCTCGGCGGCGGCGAACCGGGCGAGCGCGGCGGCCTTGCCCGCCCGGTCGAGTACGGGCCCGACCAGCCCGCCGGTCAGGACGCCGTCGGCGATCTCGAGGGTGTTGGCGGCGGAGTAGTCGATGCCGAGCTCGTCGGCCAGCGGGTCGGTGATCTGCGAGAACCCGCCGCTCACGATCGCGCACTTGTAGTCCAGCCGCTTCAGCGTGCGCACCAGTGTGCGGGCGCCGGGCGTGAGCTGCACCTCGGCCCGCACCTCGGCGACGGCGGATGCGGAGAGTCCGGCGAGCAGCCGGACCCGCTCGCGCAGCGACGCCGCGAAGTCCAACTCGCCCTGCATGGCACGGGTCGTCACCGACGCGACCTGGTCGAGCTTGCCCGCGCGGGCGGCCAGCATCTCGATGACCTCGCCCTGCACCAGGGTGGAGTCGACGTCCATGACGACCAGGCGTTTGGCCCGGCGCAGCAGCCCGGACGGCTGGACGGCGACGTCGGCGCCCTCGGCCAGCGCGACGGCGGCCAGCTCGGTCTTCAGGCGAGCGGGGTCGGCACCGGACACCTCGAACTCGATGGACGTGACGGGGTACGACGCGAGCCGCACGATGCGGTCGATGTTGGCGCCGGCCTTGGCGACGGTGTCGGTGAGGGCGGCGACGGCGCTCGGGCGCAGCGGGAAGCCGAGGGCGGTGATGTGCGCGCGCCCCGGGGGCCGGCGGTGGTCGCCGTGGCCGGGGGAGAGCTCGACCTCGACGCCCAGCTGGTCGCCCAGCCCCACCAGCGACCGCCGGAACGCGACCTCGTCGAACGAGGCGGCGGGATTGAGGAGGACGGCCAGCACCAGCCGGCCGCGGACCGTGACCTGTTCGACGTCGAGGACCTCGACGTCATGGGCGGACAGTGCGGTGAACAGCTGCGCGGTCAGCCCGGGCCGGTCGCGGCCGGTGAGGCTGACGAGCAGGGTGTTCGCGGGGGGTTCCGGTGGCAGGCTCATCGCAAGCTGAAACGCTATCGCGTCGCCAACGCGTTGCACGCGGCGGCCAGGGCCGAACGCGACGCCCGCTCCAACGGCGTCAGGGCGTCGCGACGCGAGGCCGCCGACGACACCGTCACCGCGCCGCCGTCGTCGCCCAGCGCGAATCGGACGACGGCGAGCAGCCGCGCCGCCCGCGCCGCCACGGCCTGCGCCTGCTGCGGGAATGCACGAGGCAGCGGGTCGGACTCGCGGTTGGTGCGGATGTCGGTGAGCAGCGCCTCGACCTCGGGCCGCCAGGACGGCACGTCGAGGTCGGTGAGCGTCGACCCGGCCGCCAGCAGCGCCGTCGTCAGCTCCTTGTCGGCGTCGGCCAGCGACGGCCCGAGGGGAGCCGGCTGCGCAGAGCGGACCATCCACGTGACCATGTGGCCCTGGTCGCCGGGCGGGCCGAACGTGCGGACGTCGGGCACCAGGGCGTACGGGGCGCCGTCGGCGATGACCGCTTCGCCGGCGTCGACCGCGTAGCCGTTGAGGTCGGCCGGACCACCCAGGCCGGTGGGGTCGCCAGGCGCGGGCAGCGCGACCAGGAACGCCGTCGCGCCGGCGCCGCGCAGCGCCCGCAGCGCCTCGGACAGCCCGGTGGCGGTGGCCGCGCCGGGGACGTCGACGGCGTCGTGCGGCTCGTCGTCGGCACGGACGCGGTCGACGACGTCGTCGACGCTGGCCTCGTTCCGCAGCCAGGCCGTGCCCCACGCCGCGAGGCGTGCGGACCGGGGGAGGGTGACCATGAACCAGAGCCTACGACGTGCCCGATAGAGTCGGGCGGGGGTTCCGGGGCGAGCACCCGCCATCGCCGCCGCTAGTCGTTTCGAGGGAGCCGGGTCCACGCGATGTCCGATGTGCTCGAACTGGCCGACGTCACACTCGTGCGCTCGGGGAACCGGCTGCTCGACGAGGTCACCTGGTCGGTGTCCGACGGGCAGCGCTGGGTGATCCTCGGGCCCAACGGCGCCGGCAAGACCACCCTGCTGCAGATCGCGGCCGCCCAGATGCACCCCACCAGCGGCTATGCGGCCGTGCTGGGCGAGATGATGGGTGCGGTCGACGTGTTCGAGCTGCGCCCGCGCATCGGCATCACCAGCGCTGCGCTGGCCGAGCGCATCCCGCGGCAGGAGTCCGTGCTCGACGTCGTGCGGACCGGCGCGTACGCCGTCGTCGGCCGGTGGCGCGAGTCGTACGAGGACCTCGACGACGACCGCGCCCGCTGGCTGCTCGGCCGCATGGGGGTCGCGCACCTCGCCGAGCGCACGTTCGGCACGTTGTCCGAGGGCGAGCGCAAGCGCACCCAGCTCGCCCGCGCGCTCATGGCCGACCCCGAGCTGCTGCTGCTCGACGAGCCCACCGCCGGTCTCGACCTCGGCGGCCGCGAGACGCTGGTCGCCACGCTCGGCGAGATCGCCGCCGACCCCGCCTCGCCGGCCACCGTCCTGGTGACCCACCACGTCGAGGAGATCCCGCCCGGGTTCACGCACGCGCTGCTGCTGGCCGGCGGCCGCGTCGTCGCCGCCGGGCCCATCGCCGAGACCCTGACCGACGAGCATCTGACGACGGCGTTCGGGCTCCCGCTGCGCATTCGCCACGACGACGGACGATGGTCCGCCAGAGCCGTCGCAGGGGAGCGCGAGGGCGTCGCCACGCCCTAGACTTGACGCTATGCAGGACTTCCTGGACTGGCTCGCCGACCACGACTGGGTCGCCTGGCTGGGCCTCGCGTTCGTCCTGGGCATCGTCGAGACGACCACCGTCGACCTCATCTTCCTCATGCTGGCCGGCGGCGCACTGGCCGGTGCGCTCGCGGCGGCCATCGGCATCGACGCGCTGTGGCTGCAGATCGTCATCGCCATCGCCGTCAGCGTTGCGCTGCTCGGGTTCGTCCGGCCGGTCGCCAAGCGGCACCTGCGCACCGGCGGCAGCACCCGCACCGGCGCCGCCGCGCTGGTCGGCCGCAAGGGCGTCGTCGTCGAGACCGTCGACTCCGAGCGCGGTCTCATCAAGCTGGCCGGAGAGATCTGGACCGCGCGCAGCTACGACGGCAGCTCCGTCATCGAGGCCGGACGCGACGTCGATGTCATCGAGATCCAGGGCGCGACGGCGCTCGTGTTCGAGGCCGACCCGCGCTAGACACCTCCCGGAGGGTCGGGCGAAGCCGGGAGCGACAGGGGGCCGGAGGCCTCCTCGAGCTCTCGGCCCGCCGCAAAGGACTAGGTGACCGTGCAAGGGTTCGCCCGGCCCGACCTGTGTTATTGATAGGTTGTCGCAGACCCGCCTGGCCCCCAGAAAGTAGCGGAAGGTCGTTCATGGAAGCCGGTCAGATCTTCGTCCTCCTCGTCGTCATCCTCTTGGCCATCTTCGTCCTGGTGACGCTGGCCAAGTCGGTGCGCATCGTGCCCCAGGCGCGGGCCGGCATCGTCGAGCGCCTCGGCCGCTACCAGCGCACCCTCGACCCCGGCCTGACGGTCGTCGTGCCGTTCATCGACCGCGTGCTGCCGCTGCTCGACCTCCGCGAGCAGGTCGTGTCGTTCCCGCCGCAGCCGGTGATCACCCAGGACAACCTGGTCGTGTCCATCGACACCGTCATCTACTACCAGGTCAACGACCCCAAGGCCGCGACGTATGAGATCGCGAACTACATCCAGGGCATCGAGCAGCTGACGGTCACCACGCTGCGTAACGTCATCGGTGGCATGGACCTCGAGCGCACGCTGACCAGCCGCGAAGAGATCAACAATGCGCTGCGCGGCGTCCTCGACGACGCCACCGGCAAGTGGGGCATCCGCGTCAACCGCGTCGAGCTGAAGGCCATCGACCCGCCGCCCTCCATCCAGGACTCCATGGAGAAGCAGATGCGCGCCGACCGCGACAAGCGGGCGGCGATCCTCAACGCCGAGGGTGTGCGGCAGTCGCAGATCCTCACCGCCGAGGGCCAGAAGCAGTCCGCGATCCTCACCGCCGAGGGCGACAAGCAGTCGACCGTCCTGCGGGCCGAGGCCGAGAAGCAGGCGCAGATCCTGCGCGCCGACGGCGAGGCGAAGGCCATCGGCGCCGTCTTCGATGCCATCCACCGCGGCAACCCCGACCAGAAGCTGCTGGCCTACCAGTACCTGCAGATGATGCCCGAGATCGCCAAGGGCGACGCCAACAAGGTCTGGATCGTGCCGAGCGAGTTCGGCAAGGCCCTCGAGGGCCTGGGCGACGCCGTCGGCCGGTTCGGCTCCGGCTTCGCGCCGGGCGCCATCCCGGCCGACGACACCGCCGCCGAGGAGATCGAGGCCGCCGCCCAGGAGGCCGCCGCCGAGGGCGAGGCCGCCGCTGCCGCCGCGCAGGAAGAGGTCCGCCGCGCGCTGCAGGCCGCCCAGGTCGCCTCCGACCCGACGACGCCGCTGCCGTCCGGCATCAACACCGGCGAGCCCGGCTCGGCCGAGGACGCCCCGGCCGACGGAGCCGACGCGACCGCCCCGGCCGACGAGGACGACGCCACCGCCGCGGACGACGAGGCCGACGCGACCGGCGAGATCCCGGTGACGGGGACGCATGACCGTCCGGGGACGGGGAACGGCCCGGCCATCGGGCGCGACCTGACCCAGGACGAGCCGCCCTCGACGCCGCCGAACCACCCGCCGGCGCCGCCCGCGCCGCCGGCGGGGTGAGCCTGCTCGACGTCGTCGCGATCGTCGCGGCCGGGTTCGCGGCGGGAGCCATCAACGTCGTCGTCGGCTCCGGGACGATGATCACGTTCCCGACGCTGCTGGCGCTCGGCTACCCGCCGGTGGTGGCCAACGTGTCCAACACCGTCGGGCTGGTGCCGGGCTCGGTCATGGGCGCCTGGGGCTACCGCGAGGAGCTGCGCGGCCAGCGCGACCGGCTCGTGCGGTTCGGGGCGCTGGCGCTGGTCGGCGGGGCGGCGGGCGCCGTCCTGCTGCTGGCGCTGCCGCCCGGGGCGTTCGAGGCGATCGTCCCGGTGCTCATCATCCTGGCGTGTGTGCTGGTCGCGCTGCAGCCGTGGATCGCCCGGCGGCTGAAGGAGCGGCCGGCCGGGCGCGAGCACGGAGGCCCCGTCGTCTGGTTCCTGATCCTGCTGACGGCGGTCTACGGCGGCTACTTCGGCGCCGCGCAGGGCGTGCTGCTGCTCGCCGTCATGGGCGTCGCGCTCTCCGACACGCTGCAGCGGCTCAACGCCGTCAAGAACGTGCAGGCCGGGCTGGTCAACCTGGTCGCCGGCATCGTGTTCGTGTTCGTCGCCGACGTCGACTGGGCGGTCGCCGGGCTGATCGCGGTCGGGTCGGCGCTGGGCGGCCTGCTGGGCGCACGCATCGGGCGGCGGCTCTCGCCGGTGGTGCTGCGGGTGGTCATCATCGTGGTGGGTGTCGCCGCGGTCGTCTACCTGGTGGCGGGGTGACGGTGCCACCGGCCGGCAGCGGCCCGCGGATCGTCGAGGTCGACGCCGTCGACGACGAGCGGCTGGCCGACTACGTCTCGCTGCGTGACGTGCAGCTGCGCCAGTCGCTCGAGGCCGAGCACGGGCTGTTCCTGGCCGAGGGCGAGAAGGTGGTACGCCGAGCGGTCGCCGCGGGGTACCGGCCGCGCTCGTTCCTCATGGCGCCGCGCTGGGTCGAGGCGCTCGCCGACGTCCTGGCCACGGCCGCCGACGCACCCGTCTACGTCGCGCCGGAGCCGGTCATCGAGGCCGTCACCGGCTTCCACGTGCACCGCGGCGCGCTGGCGTCGCTGCACCGCCGCCCGCTGCCGCCGGTCGCCGACGTGCTGGCGGACGCCGCGCGGGTGGTCGTGCTCGAGGACCTGGTCGACCACACGAACGTCGGCGCGATCTTCCGCTGCGCCGCGGCGCTGGGCTGGGACGCCGTCCTGCTCGGGCCGCGCTGCGCCGACCCGCTCTACCGGCGCGCCGTCAAGGTCTCCATGGGCACCGTGTTCTCGGTCCCGTACACGCGGGTCGACGAGTGGTACGACGCGCCCGGCGCGCTGGCCGCGGCGGGCTTCGAGACGCTGGCGCTGACGCCGGCCGACGACGCCGTCGACCTCGCCGACGTGGCGCCCGCGGGCCGGACGGCGCTGCTGGTCGGCGGCGAGGGGCACGGGTTGTCGGCGCGCTGGATGGCCGTCGCGGACCGCCGCGTGCGCATCCCCATGCAGGCCGGCGTCGACAGTCTCAATGTGGCTGCAGCGACTGCTGTGGCCTGTTATGCCCTACGTCGTCACAGGTAGTCTGTGCCGATCATGCGTGGGGGAAACGGTTGCCGAGCCGGCGGACAGCACCGATGAGGGTCAAGCGCGCGCGTGCCCACGGCGCTGTCATCGCCACCGTCGCGGCCTGGGTGTTCGTGGTCGCCGCCGTCACCACCGGACTGGTCGGTTACCTGGTCGTGGCCAGCCAGGACGGCGTCCGCGAGGCCCTGCGCGACGCCCCGCCCGCCGAGGCCGCCGTCCAGGCCACCACCCGGCTCGGGCCCGACCCCGCCGCCCAGGACGCCGCCGTCCGCGAGGACGTCGCGGCTCGCTCCGGCGGCGCTCCGCTCGAGGTCCACCGCAGCCTCGCCGGCGGCGAGGACGCGCTGGCCGTCCCCGGCAGCGACGACGAGGCGCGCGGCGTCCTGACCGTCTACGACGACCTCGGGGCGCACGCCGAGCTGGTCGACGGCGCCTGGCCCATCGAGGCCCAGGTCGGCATCACGATGCCCGAGGCGCCCACCGCCGTCGCCGCGGCTCTGCACGCCACCGCCGCCGAGGCGCTCGGCCTCGCCGTCGGCGACGAGATCACCGTCGGCGAGACCGTCGTGCAGGTCACCGGCACCTGGCTGCCCGCCGACCCGCGCGACCCGTTCTGGTTCGGCGACCCGCTCGAGGTCGCCGGCGTGGACGGCTCCGCCTACGGGCCGTTCGTGGTCACCGAGGCCGCGCTCGCCGCCGTCGAGCCGTCGCCGCAGGTCCGCTGGCGGGTGACGCCGCAGGCCGACGCCATCACGCCCGGCCAGGTCGCGGCACTGGCCGACACCCTGCCCGGCCTTGCGACCACCCTCGAGGACGACGATCGCGTCAACGTCCGCGGCGTCGCCGTCAGCGGCGAGCTCGCCGCGACCGCCGCCGCCCTCGACGCCGACGTCGACCGCGGCACCAGCGTCTCGGCCGTCCCGCTCATCGTGCTGGTGGCGGTCGCCGTCGTCACCGGGGCCCAGGTGGCGCGGCTGCTCGGCGTGGTGCGCGAGGTCGAGACGACGCTGCTGCGCTCGCGCGGGCTGTCCGCGGGCCAGCTCGTGTGGTGGTCGGTCCTCGAGTCGGTGGCCGTGGTGCTGCCGTCGGCGGCGCTCGGCGCGGCGGCGACGGTGGCCGCGCTGCGGGCGGGCGGCGGCCCGGCCGTGGACGCCGGCGTGGCCGCGTGGTGCGCCGCGGGCGTCGCGGTCGGCACCCTCGCGCTGCTGGTCACCGGCGCCGCCCTGACCGCGCGTCGCGGCGTCGAGGACACCGTCGCGTTCACCAGCCGGCGGGCCACTGGCGCCATCGGCTGGACCTTCGCCGCGGTCGCGCTGATCGCCGCGGGGGTCGCCATCTGGCAGCTGCGCCGCTACGGCACCGGCGCCGACGGCGGCGGCAGCGCGGACCTGCTGGCGACCCCCGGCCCGGCGCTCGCGCTGCTGGCCTGCGCGGCACTGGCCCTGCTCGCCGTCCCGTTCCCGCTGGCGCTGACCGAGCGGGTGCTGTCCGGACGGCGCCGCCTCGGGCTGCTGCTACCGGCCTGGCAGGTCACCCGCCGGCTGCCTGTGTACGCGTCGGTGGTCGTGCTCGTGGTGGTGACGGCGGGCGCCGGCGTGCTCGCGGCGTCGTACTCCGCAACCTGGACCGGCCTGCAGGAGGACCTCGCCGACGTGCGCACCGGCGCGGACGTGCGGGTGACCTTCGACCGCGCCGGCCCGCTCACCGCGGCCCGCCCGGCCGAGTCCGCGGAGCCGTTCCTGCAGGTCGACGGCGTGAGCGACGCGGTCGGCGTGCTGGCCACCGGCGCCCGGGTAGGCGACGAGAGCGCCGCCCTGCTCGCCGTCCCGGCCGGCGGGCTGCGCGACGTGGCCGAGACCCGCGACGACGTGTTCCCGGCGGACCGCGTGGCCGACGCCGTCGCCCCCGGGCAGGAGCGGCTGACCGGCCTCGAGCTGCCGGCCGGCACCGAGCGCGTCGAGATCGAGTCCGACGGCGTCTCCGCGGCCACGCTGCTGGTCGCCGACGACGACGGCGTGCTGGCCCAAGCCGAGGCCGACGGCGGGATGGCCACCGTGCCGGCCGGGTTCGGCACCGTCGTGGCCGTCGACCTCACCGTGTCCGTGGCCGGCCCGACCACCGCCGCGGTCACCGCGCTGCGCGCCGTCGACGGCTCCGGCGCCGCCACCGACCTGCCGCTGGACGGCCTCGCGCCGTGGACGCCGCAGGTCGCGGCCAGCTACCGCGTGAGCATGGGCGACCCCGGTGAGACGCCGCTGTCCGCCGTCATCCACGCC
The DNA here is from genome assembly GCF_014204975.1 of Jiangella mangrovi. NCBI lineage: Bacteria > Bacillati > Actinomycetota > Actinomycetes > Jiangellales > Jiangellaceae > Jiangella > Jiangella mangrovi. Next base: position 6,420,357 of record NZ_JACHMM010000001.1, on the reverse strand, counting down.
GACAGCTCCGGCGCCGTCGTCCGGCTGATGCCGCCCGGCAACGCGAGCGAGCCGATCCCCGTCGTCGCCTCGCAGGCCGCGCTCGACCGGTTCGGCCTGCAGGTCGGCGACCCGGTCAGCCTGCACGTCGTGGGCACCCGCGTCGACGCGAAGGTCGAGTCGGCCGTGGCGGTCGTGCCCGGCGTCGCCGACCCGGTCGCGTTCGTCGCCGACCTGCCGAGCATCACCGAGACGCTGCTGCGCACCGCCGACCGGCCGCAGCGGATCACCGAGGTCTGGCTGAGCGCGGGAGCGACCGACGGCGCCGGCGGCTCCGGCGGCTCCGACGGCGACACCGCGGCGCTCGCGGCCGCCGTCGAGGACGCCGGGCTGAGTGGCGCCGCGCAGGTCACCGACCGGCAGACGGTCCGCTCCGGGCTGCTCGACCACGGGCTCGCACGGCACGTCGTGCCGGCGTTCTGGTCGGTCGCGGTGGCGGCGATCGTGCTGACGGCCATCGGCGCGGTCGCGTCGGCGGCGACGCTGCAGCGGCAGCGACGGGGTGAGCTGGCCGTGCTGCGCGTGGTGGGAGTGGCGCCGTCGGAGCAGGCCCGGTCGCGGCGCATCGAGCAGGCCGGCATGGGGATCCTGGCCATGGTGGCCGGTGCGGTGGGCGGGGTGGTGGTCGCCGCGCTGACGGTGACGGTGCTGGCCCGCGCCGCGACGTCCGGGGTGCCGGAGGCGCTGGACCCGGTCGGCGGGGCGAGTCTGGGCGCGCTGGCGGTGTTCGCGCTGGTCCTGGCCGGGGTCGTCGCGGCGGTGGCGCTGCTGCACGCCTCGCGAGCGGGTCGTGACGCCGCGCTGGCGGTACCGGGGGAGGAGCGGCGATGAGCGGGCGACGGGGTACCGGGCGCCTGGGGACCGGGCGGCTGTTCCGCCGGCAGTTCCTCGCCGACCGCGCGGCCGCGCTGGTCGTGGTCGGCGTCGTGTTCGTGCTCGCGCTGGTGGCGGCCGCGCTGCCGCGGCTGGCCGAGCAGGTGTTCACCGACGACCTGCGTTCGGAGATGGCCGGCACGCCGGCGACCCTGCGCGACGTGACGTCCGTCGCCGCCGTTCCGCCGCCCCTCGGCAGCGGCGACGACGTCTGGACGACGTTCGACCAGGGGCTGGCCTCGGTCCGCGACTCCGCGCCGGCCGCCGTCCGCGAGGCCACCGGGCCGGGCCGCTTCGTGCTCACGACGCCGACCGCCCGGGTCGAGGTGCGCACTCCCGAGGCCGTCGTCGACGTGCTGCCGACCGTCGACCCGTACTGGACCGAGACCGTCCGCGTCGTCGACGGCGAGCCGCCGGCCCCGTTCACTGCGCCCGCGACACCGGGCGAGCCGGTCGTCGTCGACGTCATGCTCGCAGCAACGTCGGCCGAGGCCCTGGGCTGGGCGGTCGGCGACACCACCGCCGTCGAGCCGGCGCGTGGCGCGACGGTCACCACGGCGCCGCTGGTCTACCGGCTGTCCGGCGTCTACGAGGCCGTCGATGCCGCCGCGACGGGGTGGACGCACCACCGCGCCGCGCTGGAGCCCGAGGTCTTCGACGACTGGGACCGCGGCCGCGTGCTGACGGTGGCCGCGTACGTCGAGCCGAACTCCTGGCCCGAGCTGGCGCCGTTCATCGGCTGGCCGGTCGAGACCCGGCTCTGGTTCCCGGTCGACGTGTCCGACGCGCGGGCCGGGTTCACCGAGCCGCTGCGTGACGGGCTCAGCCGGTTCGTCGCCGCCGCGCCGACGCTGGCCGCGGGCGACGCCGCCGACCCGACCCGCACGCTGGTCAGCCCGATCCTCACCACCGGCTCCATCGACGTGCTCGACCGCGTCGCCGACCGGCACGCGAGCTCGTCGGCGGTCATGGCGATCGTGGCTGCTGGCCCGCTGGGCGTCGCGCTCGCGGTGCTGGCGCTGGCCGCCCGGCTCATGGTCGAACGGCGGCGCACGTCGCTGGGGCTCATCGGCGCCCGGGGCGCGTCGCCGCTGCAGTTGCGGCTGCTCATGGCCATCGAGGGGCTGCTGCTGGGGCTGCCGGCCGCCGCCGTCGCGACGGTGCTGGCCCGGCAGGTCGTCGACGGTCAGGGCGGCAGCGCCGGCCTGCTGCTGCCGGTCGCCGTCGGACTGGCGCCCGCCGTCCTGCTCCCGCTGGCCGCGCGCCCCAAGGGGCTGCGTGCCGTCCGCCGCGACCTCGGCCTGGCCCGCCCGTCGCGGGCCCGCAAGCTGGTCGAGGGGCTCGCCGTCGGCGCGGCCGTCGCGTCCGCCGTCGCGCTGAACTCCCGCGGCCTCGACGCCGGCGAGGGTGCCGGGGTCGACCCGCTCACAGCCGCGACCCCGCTGCTGCTCGCCCTGGCGGTGAGCCTGCTGGTCATGCGGCTCTACCCGCGGCCCATGGCGGCCATGGGGCGCCTGCTCGGCGGCCGCCGCGGCACCGTCGCCTATCTCGGCACCGCGCGCGCCCTCCGCGATCCCGTCGCCGGGTTCGTGCCGATGCTCGCGCTGGTCGTGGGCATGTCGATCGCCGCGTTCTCCACCGTCGTCTGGTCGACGACGGAGCGCGGCATCGAGGAGACCGCCTGGCAGCAGGTCGGCGCCGACGTCCGGGTGTCCGGGTCGCCGCTGACCGAGGCCGAGCTGGCCGCCGTCCGCGACCTTCGCGGGGTGGCCGCCGTCGCGCCCGTCGTCACCACCGGCTCGACGCTGTTCAAGGTCGGCGCCATCGACAACCGCATCCCGCTGTACGTCGTCGACGTCGAGGAGCTCGACGCGGTGCGCGCCGGCGGGACCGCACTGGACCCGCTGCCCGGCGGGCTGACGACGCTCGGCCCCGGCGGCGAGGTGCCGCTGCTGGTGGGCGACGGGCTGATCGACGACGGCGCCACCGGCACGCTGACGCTGAGCGAGAAGCTGGACGCCTTCGTGGCTGGGTCGGCCGGCCCGATCCCGGGGCTCACCACGGGCAACCGGTGGATGATGGCCGACCGCGGAGTGCTCGAAGATGCCGGCGTCCGGATCATCCCGCCGCGGCTCACACTGGTCGACCTCAGCGACGGCGCCAGTGCGGCCGCCGTGGCCGACGCCGTCGGTGCGCGGATCGTGACGACGCCGGACTCCGCCATGGCCGACCTGCGCGGGCCGGTCAACGACGGCACCGCCAGGGCCATCGTCGGGGCCATCGCGCTCACCGGGCTGTTGTGCGCGGCGGCCGTCGTGCTCACCATGGTGGTCGGGGCGCCCTCGCGCGGCCGGCTGCTCTCGCAGCTGCGCACGCTGGGGCTCTCCGGCCGGCAGGGCGAGGGCCTGGTCGTCTGGGAGGCCGCCCCCGTGGCGGCGGTGTCGCTGGTGACGGGGCTGCTGCTCGGCGTCGGGCTGCCGTGGGCGGTGCTCTCCGGCGTCGACCTGCGGTCGCTGACCGGCGGCGGCGAGCAACCGGCGGTGCACCTGCCGTTCGGACTGCTGGTCGCGGTGACGCTGGGCTTCGTGCTGGTGGTCGCGGTGGCGGTGGTGGTGGCGGTGCTGACGGGACGGCGACTGGCTCCGGCCAGCGTCCTACGGATGGGTGACGAGACGTGACAGCTGTTCTGGACGGCGCCGAGCGGCGCGACATCGTGTGCGAGGACCTCGTGCGCATCTACACCGCCGAGGGCGTCGAGGTGCAGGCGCTGCAGGGCCTCAACCTGCGCGTCGACGCGGGCGAGGTCGTCGCCGTCGTCGGCGCCTCCGGGTCCGGCAAGTCGACGCTGCTGAACATCCTGTCCGGGCTGGACACCCCGACGGCCGGCGTCGCGAAGGTCGCCGGGCACGACATGCTGACGATGCGCGGGCGCGAGCGGGTGCGCTACCAGCGCCACACCGTCGGGTTCGTGTGGCAGCAGACGTCGCGCAACCTGCTCCCGTACCTCACCGCCGCCGAGAACGTCGCCGTTCCCGCCGCCATCGCCCGTTCGGGTGGGCGCGCGCGGTCGTCGCGGGTGGAGTTGCTGCTCGAGGCCATGGGCGTCGGTCACTGCCGCGACCGCCGTCCGGCCGAGATGTCCGGCGGCGAGCAGCAGCGGGTGGCCATCGCCGTCGCGCTGGTCAACGAACCGCGCGTCCTGCTGGCCGACGAGCCCACCGGCGAGCTCGACGAGGCCACCTCGGCCGACGTGTTCGAGGCGATCCGTCACGCCAACACCGAGTTCGGCGTGACGGTGCTCGTGGTGACGCACGACCAGGCGGTCGCCGGGCACGTCGGGCGGACGGTGCAGATCCGCGACGGCCGCACGGCGACGGAGATCCTGCGGCGCACCGAGCTCGACGAGCACGGTCAGGAACAGCACATCGCCGAGGAGTTCGCCGTCCTCGACCGCGCCGGCCGGCTGCAGCTGCCCGACGACTTCGTCGGCGCGCTGGAACTGCGCGACCGCGTCCGGCTGGCGCTGGAACCGGACCACATCGGCGTGTGGCCCGACGAACGGGACCGACGGACGGAAGGGGTCGCCGGTGAGTGAGGGTCACGCCGTCCGGGCGGTCGCCGTGAGCCGGGTGTTCGGCAGCGGGGCGCGCGAGGTGCACGCCTGCAACGCCGTCGACCTCGAGGCCCACCCCGGCGAGCTGCTCGTCGTGAAGGGGCCGTCCGGGTCCGGCAAGACGACGCTGCTCAACCTGCTCGGCGCGCTGGACCGGCCGACCAGCGGGCAGGTCTTCATCGGCTCGCTCGAGGTGTCGGCGATGAGCGAGAAGGACCTCGTCCCCGTGCGCCGGCACGAGATCGGCTACGTGTTCCAGTCCTTCGGCCTGATCCCCATCCTCACCGCCGCCGAGAACGTCGAGATCCCGCTGCGGCTGCAAGAGCTGGACCCGGCCGCTCGGACGGCGCGGGTTTCCGAGTTGCTGGCGCTGGTGGGGTTGGACGGGCACGCCGAGCAGCGGCCGTACGAGCTGTCCGGCGGGCAGCAGCAGCGGGTCGGCATCGCGCGGGCGCTGGCGGGCGACCCCGACGTGCTGATCGCCGACGAGCCGACGGCCCAGCTCGACACCCGGACCGGTGCCTCGGTGATGGCGCTCATCCATGATCTGGTGCGGACGCGCGGGATGACGGCGGTCGTCGCGACCCACGATCCTGCGCTGATGGAGCAGGCCGACCGGACCGTCGAACTGCGCGACGGCCGCGTGGTGGACGCCGCCGTGGCGTGAGTCTTGTCGTTCGGCGGGGGAGTGCTGACGTGGGTCGGGCCCCTGCTGTCCTTCATTGTCGAGGGCGCGGCGGCGCGCCTCAAGTCCGCGCCCGCTGTGGTTGCGTTGGTGCTGTGGTTGGGGGGCTTGGACTTGACCCGCGCCGCCGCGCCCTCGCTCTCAACAGCACCAGGGCCCCCTCCCCGGAATGGCCCCGGCCCTTGGTGGCGCTGTGTCTCGGGTCGCGCTGGCCGCTGGCGGTTCCGCTGTGGTGTTCGGCAGTTGGTTCCGCTGGGGTGGGGTCGCGCCGGCCGCTGGCGGTGGTGGCGACGCCTCGCGATCCGGCTCACGCCTCGGAATCCGGCGCTTGCGGCCTGGATTCCGCTGCCAACCGCCGGTTTCCGAGGCGTCCGCCGGTTTCCGGGGCGTCGCGCCGCGCTGATTCCATGATCATCAACCTTTTGGGCTGCTCTGGCGACACGAAAGGTTGATGATCATGGTCGAGGGCTGGGGATGATCACGTTCGGCACGAGTTCTCGTGTCGTACTACGCCTGTATGCGTGTTGAGGGTCGGGTGATCCTCGTGATGTGGCACAGCTGGGGCCGGTAAACGGTTGCCAGGGGCGTCACGAGGGGTTCTCCTGCTTCACGAGGTCTGCAGGCCTGGTGGAGCAGGGAATTGGGTGTTGTACGTGGTCATTTCGAGGCCAGCGCGACCGTCAGTGCGGCGGGACCGGTCGCCACCCCAGCGGGACGGTGAGCGGCCGGCGCGACCCGAGATACAGCGGCGGGAAGGGCCGGGGCCATTCTGGGGGCGGGGTCCCTGATGGTGCTTGAGCGGGGGCGCGGGAGTCCGGGTCAAGCGGTCCCCGCTGCGCGAAGCGCCCTCTTGGTCCGCTTGAGGCGGTCTCCCGCGCCCCCGACAATGGAGAGCAGCAGGGGGCCGGCCAACTCGGTAAACTCAGCGCACGGTCACCCGGCGCACCTAGAACCCAACCGACCGTCGTCGATCAGACTGCGACCGGCTGGAAGATCGACTCGATCAGTGGCAGGTCGCCGTTGAACACGGCGGCCGAGCACTCCCGGCAGGCGAACTCCACGCCCAGCCCGCCCGGGACCTTGTCGAACTCCGTCTCCGCGTCGCACTCGCCGCACCAGGCCGTGAGGGACCCGATGAGCAGCTCGGGCGCCGCGACGTTCAGGTTTCTTCTTGCCCTCATGCCTTCGAGGGTGACACGCGGGATCGGCGGGGCCCAGGAGGCGCGCCGAAGGCCGTGACGAGCCACACTAGGCTGAGCAACGGGCACGCATCGGATGAAGGTGCCGGCGGACGGAGTGGAACATGCCTGCTGTACAGACGGTTTGGAAGGGCTCGATCTCGTTCGGCCTCGTGTCGATCCCGGTGCGGTTGGTGTCGGCCACGCAGGAGAAGGATGTCAGCTTCCGGCAGGTCCACGCGGCCGACGGCGGGCGCATCCGCTACAAGCGCGTGTGCGAGGCGGGCGGCCACGAGGTGGCGTACGCCGACATCGCCAAGGGCTACGAGCTGCCCGGCGGCCAGCTGGTCGTGCTCACCGACGAGGACTTCGAGGATCTTCCCATCACGTCGTCACGCGCGGTCGAGGTGCTCGGGTTCGTGCCGTTCTCGCAGATCGACCCCACGTCGCTGAACCGCGCCTACTACGCCGAACCCACGGGCGACACCAAGCCGTACGCCCTGCTGCGCGACTCCCTCGAGCGGTCCGGCCGGGTCGGCGTGGTCAAGGTGGCACTGCGCAACAAGGAGCGGCTGGCGGTGCTGCGCTCGTTCGAGGGCGTGCTGATCGTGCAGACCATGTTGTGGCCCGACGAGATCCGCCGGCCCCAGTTCGACTTCCTCGACGAGGACGTCGAGGTGCGCAAGCAGGAGATGGCCATGGCGGAGTCGTACATCGACACGCTCTCCGGCGACTTCGACCCCGACGAGTTCCACGACGACTACCGCGAGGCGTTGCTGAAGGTGGTCGAGGCCAAGGCCGAGGGTGCCGAAGTCATCCCCGCGCCCGAGGCTGCGCCCGCCGAGGGCAAGGTCGTCGACCTCATGGAGGCGCTGCGCCGCAGCGTCGAGGAGGCCAAGCAGGGCCGGGCCACCAAGGCCGACGACGACGAGGCCGCTCCGGCCAAGAAGACGGCGAAGAAGACCGCCGCCAAGAAGACGGCCGCCAAGCGCAAGTCCGCCTGACGGCGTCAGCTGCGACGGCCGGCCAGCTCGAAGAGGGTCGACGGGCCGATGTGCTCGCCGCCTGCGGCGTCGACGCGGGAACGGAGCTCGCGGTCGGCGGTCACGGCGATGACGTGGTCCTGGGGGCGGTCGGTGACGGCCGAGGCGACGGCGGCCGCGATGGCGTCGTCGCCGCTGCCCGGGGCGTCGATCACGGTGACGCCGTCGAGCGACGGCACCCCGCGCGCCTTGCCCTCGGCGACCAGCACGATCCGCGGCCACCAGTGCGTCGCCGGCAGTCCGAGCGACGCCGCGGGGACGGGTGACAGCAGGCTCAGCTCGTCGCGCAGCCGGGCCGTCGCCCCCGCGCGGTCGCGCCACCAGCCGTCGGGGCGCGAGCCGACCACGTTGGCAGCGTCGACCACCAGCACCAGCTCGGCGGTGGCCGACGCGAGGATCCGCGGCCACATCGCCCCGAACGCCGGCAGCAGCGGCAGGTCGCCCACCGAGTCGAGCGGCACCCAGGTGATGTCGAGGCTCTCGGGGTCGGCCGGCCGCGCGTCGACCGGCCGGGCCGGGTCCGCCAGGTGGGCGACGATGGTCGTGTAGGACCAGGTGCCGTGGTCCTCGACCCAGGCGTGGCTGGGGCGGACCGCGTCGGGCGGCACGGCGGCCTCTTCGGCAGCCTCGCGCAGGGCCGCCTCGAGCGCCGTCTCGGCCGACGAGCGTGCCCCGCCCGGCACGCCCCACGTGCCGCCGTGGTGGCTCCAGAGGGCCCGGTGCTGCAGCAGCGCGCCGCGCTCGTCGTCGACCAGCAGCAGTCCGGCCGCGCCGAAGCGCCCCCAGTGTCGCTGACCGCAGTCGCAGTCCACCCAGCCGTCGCCGTCGTGCCGGTGGTGCACGAGCGTCAAGACCGGCCTCCCGCGCGCACCCGGCCGGGGATGACGTACCAGAACGTGACGAACCAGAGCAGAGCGACCGACGCGACGGTGATCGCCAGCCAGCGGACCAGCACGACGTCGAGCGCCAGCAGCAGCCCGCCGCACACGGCGAGCATCAAGAAGAACAGGCCACCCGCGGTCATCTTCGAAGCCATCGGGATCATTCTGTCGCGAAGCTTCTTCTTGTACACCACCCGGTGGAAGGAGACCGGCGCGATCAGCAGCGCCATCGACAGCGCGGCGAGGACGATCGTCACCGCGAACACGTCGTGGGTGAACTCGTCGGAGTCGTCGCGGAAGGGGGTCGTGAACGCGATGGTCAGCAGGAACGCGAACAGGATCTGCACGCCCGTCTGGGCGATCCGCAGCTCCTGCAGCAGCTCGTTCCAGTGCCGGTCGTAGCGCTCGGCCTGGTCCTCGTCGCGCCTGTAGCGAAGCTCAGCCACCGCTCCTCCTCGTGGACCGATGCGTACCCAATGCCGGGATTGTCACCGCACTGTGGCGTTCATTCTCCGTTCACGCCGGTCTGCGAGCCTGGGGCGAATGACGGAGCGGGACGGCGAACCGCGGCAGCCCGGATGGTACCCGGACGATGCCGGAAATGTCCGGTGGTGGAACGGCCAGTTCTGGTCGCACACCTCGCCGTCGGCCCGGATCCAGGCGCCCGCGGCGGCACCGAACCCGCCGATGCCGCCGTCGTCCCCGGCCTCCGAGCCCAGTGGCGACGGCGTCCTCCTCGGCGTCGCCGGGGTCGTCACGGGCCTGGTCGGCAACGCCGCCGGGCTGTACTCGTTCGTGCGGCCCGTGAGCGAGATCGGGAACGGGAGCGTGTCCCTGCCGGTCGTGCTGGGGATCGTCGCCGTCGGGCTGTCCATCGGGGCGTTGCGACGGCGGCGGCTGCTGCTGGGCGTGCTGGGCATCATGGCGGGGACGGCGTCGTTCATGCTGACGGCGCTGGTGATCCTGGTGCTGTCGACCCTGGCGTACTGAGGACGCGGCGGTCGGTAGAGTCCCGCACGTGGGTGACCAGGACGATGCTGAACACGACATTGGGGCCTACGAGCGGCGGTTCCGGCGCAGCGGGCTGCCGCTGTTCATCGAGGACTACACCGCGAGCGAGGACATCTTCACTCGTGCGGCGCCCTGGCTGGCGCTGGTGTTCCTGGGCGAGATGCTCGGTGCGACGGAGCTCGAGTGGCCGTTCCTGCTCAACGTGGTGGCGGCGCTGGGCGGGCTGGCGATCCTCGTCGCCGCGTTCGGCCTGCTCAACCGTGCGCGCGGCCGGCGCTTCCTCGAGCTGCCGCGCGAGGTCGGCTGGCCCGAGCTGACGGCGTTCGTGCTGGTCCCGGCGCTCCTGCCGCTGATCTTCGGCGGCCAGTGGCGGCAGTTCTTCGGCATCGCAGCCGGCAACACGCTGTTCCTCCTGCTGGTGTACCTGGTGGTCGGCTACGGCCTGATCGCGACGGTGTTCTGGGCGCTCAGCCGCATGGCCGACGAGCTCGCGGCGTCGCTCGGCCGGCTGGTGCGGACGCTGCCGCTACTGCTGATCTTCTCGGTGGTGCTGTTCGTCAACGCCGAGATGTGGCAGATGTTCGGCACCATGCCGCGGGCGTTCGTGTTCGTCGTGACGGGGATGCTGTTCGGGCTGGGTCTGGTGTTCCTGGTCGTGCGGGCGCCGGGCCTGGTGCGTCAGCTCGAGGCGGAGCTGAACGAGGGCGCCCGGCCGCTGACCCGCCGCCAGCGCGTCAATGTCGGGCTCACACTGGTGGTGAGCCAGGTGCTGCAGGTGTCCGTGGTGGCCGCAGGCATCGGGGCGTTCTTCGTGGTGTTCGGCCTGTTCGCGCTGACGCCGGACGTGGGGGTCGAGTGGGCCGGCACCGCGGGCTCCTGGTCGAACGAGTTCAGCCTGCTCGGCCATCCCGTCGAGCTCACCGAGACGCTGCTGCGGGTGGCCGGCGGGATGGCGGCGTTCACCGGGCTCTACTACGCCATCTCCATCCTCACCGACTCCACCTACCGCGACGAGTTCATGGCCGGCGTGACCCACGAGATGCGCGGCGTCTTCGAGGCCCGCACCCGCTACCTGTCGCTGCGCGGCTGACCGCGCTTCACTGCGGCTTCCATGCGTCGAGCAGCCGGGAGTCCCCTCCGGGCACGCGCCCGACGGTCGCGGCGATGGCCAGCAGTTCCTCCGGATCGTCGGCGCCGTACAGGATGGTCGTGGTGGCCGGATCGAGCTGCCAGCTGAGCCGCCAGGTGCCGCCGCCGTCATCGGACAGCAACCCCGGCACGCCTGCGACGTCCACCTCGCGGGTGCCGGCCATCGCCTCGATCCAGAGAGTCCGGTTGTCGTCGTCGACCATCAGCTGCAGCTGCGGCGTCCCGCCGTCGAGCTGGACCGTCGCGCTGTACGCGTACGTGGCGGGCCGGTCGCCCACACCGGCGTGCTGAATGATCTGCTCGGCGTCCTGGGCCACCGACCAGGCCGACAGGTCGATCTCGTCGCCCACGGTCCCCATGGTCTGGACCAGCTCGACGAGCTCGTCGTCGGTGAGCGAGCTGCCGGCGACGTACCAGGTCATGCCGTCGGCGTCGTGCCACCATGCGGTGACCAGCCCGTCCAGGGGTCGGGCCTCCGACTCGATCAGGATCTCCGCCGCCCCCGCGTCGATCGTGCGCACGACGTCGCTGATCTCGCGTTCCTGGCCCACCGCCATGACCAGGACGCGGCGCTCGACGACGCCACCGGCTGACTGCACGACCACGACGCTCAGGTCATCAGGCGGCGGGCACTGCTCGAAGGCGGCCTCCAGCGCGGCTGCCTCGTCGCTGTTGTTGAAGGCGGAGGCCTCGGTGGGCGGCGGCGCGGCGCTCTCGTCCCAGAGCAACCGGATCGACGGCGGCAGCATGTCCGGACGGGCGAGTTGCGCCCAAGTGTCGATCGGCTGGATTGAGGTGAGCCGGTCGTCGTAGGTGACGGGGCAATGGGCCGGGTCGTCCGCGGGGGTGGGGGTGCCGCCGTCGCCGCTGGTGAGGGCGAGCGCCGACGGGATCCCAACCGCCACTGCGGCGGCCGCCGCGACCCCGGCGCCGGTCAGCCGGCGGCGGACGTGCAGTTGGTGCGCGCGGTTCTGCAAGCTGTCGAGTGACGCGTAGGTGCCGACGGGGACCCGGGCGAGCGCGCGGGCCAGCTCGTCGTCGTCGAACGGGGTCATGATGTCTCCTCGTGGGTGAGGGCGGTCGCGAGCTGCTGGCGGGCCCGGCTCAGCGTCGACGCGACCGTGCCCCGGGTGATGCCCAGGGCGGCGGCGATCTCGTGCTCGGTGAGGTCGAGAACGTAGCGCATCGCGATCACCTGGCGACTGCGCTCGGGCAGCGCCGCGACCGCCGACCACAGCGCGTCGTCGCGCGGCTCGGCGGCCGGGGTGTGCCGTTCGGGCTCCGCGGCCAGGCGCTGCAGGTGCCGCCGCTCGAGCCGGCCGCGCCGCCAGCGCGACCGGACCTCGTTGACGGCGACCTTCAGCAGCCAGGTGACGGGGGAGTCCAGGGCCGCGCCGGCGGGCCAGCGCGCCAGTGCGCGGGCGAACGCCTCGGCGGTGGCCTCCTCGGCCAGGTCGCGGTCGCCGACGGCGATGGTCACGGCCCGCAGCACGCGCGGCCGCAGCGCCACGTACCAGTCGGTGAAGTCCTCGTCCGTCGTGCTCACACAGTCAACACGCTCAGCAGCCGCGATGTGTTGCGCCGGCCGTCACCAGTTGCTCGTCCGGTAAGGAATGTCGAAGGTGTCCGGGTCGTCGTCGAGGACCTGCGGCTCGGTCGCCAGCTCGCACTCGCCGTCGACCGTGCACCGGACGAGCGCGGCCGTGGCGCCGTCCTGATACGCGCCGAAGACCAAGCCGGTCTCGTTTTCCCACACCGGCAGCGACTCCGGCGCCTCGGTGTCGAGCCGGACGACCTCCTCGCCGCTGTACGCGTCGCGGATCACCAACTGGTCGCGCCCGGTCCCGGTGCCGAGGGTCGTCCCTGGCCGGGTGATCGTGGCGACATACCGGCCGCCAGGGGAGTAGACCGGCCAGCCCGGGTCGGCCTCCGGGACCAGCGTCGTGCCGGCCTCGAGGTCGAGGGTCATCGGAGGAGAGGCGGCCAGGCGGACGAGGCCGGTGCCCTGTGACACGGCGTCGACACCGGTGTCCGCCCGTAGCAGCGTGACCTCGCCGTCGAATTCCCAGACGTAGGCGCCCCAGGCCGTGTTCGCCGCCGCTTCGAAGACCACCCGGTCCTCGCGAACGAAACCCTTCGGGCTGGCGCTGGGACTGGGCGCCTCGTCGAGGCGGTGCGCTACCTCGCCGGTCGTGAGGTCCACGACGACGATGGAGCTGGTGACACCCTGCTCGCGGGCCTCTTCGTCGAGGACCCAGTCGTCGTTCCGCACTCCCCAGGCGGCGATGTCGCCCGCCGCGGACACCACCGGCGGTGTCAGATCGCCCGAGCCCAGCTCCACCCGCTCGCCGTCGTCGGGAACCAGCCAGATCGTTGCCGTGTGGTCCGCCGAGTCCGGGCCGGGGACGCTCTCCCAGACGAGGTATCCGTCGGGTAGCCGGATGATGACCGGATAGTCGGTCTCCAGGTCGAACGGGGTCGACTCTGTGCCATGGTGCAGGGCGCCGTCGGCGTACCAGGCGATCTCCGGCGGCGGGCCGGCGTCGAGGTGCGCGAGGTCGACGACGGTGCCGTCGGTCCCGCCGGCCGGTGGGGCGTCGGTGCGTATCTCGGTGGGGTCGACGACGGCGATGGCTGCGGCGGCGAGCCCGAATGCCGCCACCCCGCCTGCGACGGCGATCCGGGTGGTCCGCCGCTGCCGCTTGGCCCGCCGGATCGCACCGTCGGCGAGGCCCGGCGGCACCGAGCGGACGCCGTCGTCGACCGCGGTCCTGAGCAGTTCTTCGAGGTTCATGCGTGCCCTCCGTCCACGGGAAGCGTGGCATTCAGTTCCGGTGCCAGGACGCGGAGCCGGGCGATGGCCCGGGACGCCTGGCTGCGAACCGTGCCGAGGGAGCAGCCGAGCACCGCGGCGATCTCGCGTTCGGACAGGTCCTCGTAGTAGCGCAGCACCAGCACCGCCCGTTGTCGTGGCGCCAGTTGCTGCAGCAGCTCCCACACGTCGAGGCGGGCGTCGACGCTGGCGACACGGTCGGGGAGCGGCGCATCGGGGACGGCGTCGACGGGGTCCTCACGCAGGATCCCGCGGCGGCGCCACTTGCTGACCTGGTCGTTGTAGAGGATGCGCCGGACGTAGCCCTCGGGATCCTCGACTTTCTGCCATCGCCGGTACAGCTTGGCGAGGGCGCCCTGCACGAGGTCCTCGGCGGCGTGCCGGTCGCCGCACAGGGCGTACGCCGTGCGCAGCAGCGCGAGCGACCGCCCCTCGACGAAGCTCCGGAACTGCTCCTCGGTCTGCGCGTCCACGCCTGGCCTCCTCCGCCGCACACGGTCTCACAGCCGAGGACGCATCACCCCGCGGAAACGATGCATGCGACGGCGACGGCGTCAGCGGGCGGTGATCGGGGCGAGCGCGAGGACGTCGTCGGGCGAGGCGAGGTCCTGGACGGCGACGAAGATCGTCCGGACGCCGCGGGCGAACAGCTCCTGGTACCGCTCGGCCGTCGCCTGCACCGTCGCCGCGTGGTGCTTGGCGGCATAGGCGGCGGCGGGGGCGTTGCCGCGGGCCCGCTCGACCCGCCGCCACACGTCGTCGCGGTCGCGGCCGACGATCGGCAGGTCGAGGACGGTGACGGCGACATCGCGCCCGGTGCGGTCGCGGTGCTTCTCGAACACCGCCAGCTTCTCCTCGAAGCCGTCGTCGGTGCGCACGTTGCAGGCGTCGCCCAGTTCGGCGGCGATGCGCAGCGACCGGTCGCCGCCGCCACCCACGATGATCTGCGGCGACCCGGTGGGCCGCGGGTAGGAGGTGGTCTCGGGCAGGCTGACGTGCGCGCCGGCGTAGGCCTTGGTGCCGCTGGCCCAGAGCGCCCGCATGGTCTCGACGGCGCGCTCCAGCTCGTCGAGGCGCTCCTTCGGCGACGGGAACGGCAGGTCGTGCACCTCGTGCTCGCGGCCGAACCAGCCTGCGCCGATGCCGACGAACGCCCGCCCGCCGGACAGCACGTCGAGCGTGGCGATCGACTTCGCGATGACGCCGCCGCGGCGGAACGTCACCGGCGTGCACAGCGGGCCGAGCCGCAGCCCGGTGCCGAGGCCGGCGATCATGCCGAGCGTCGTGAACGGCTCCGGGACCGGGTCCCACGCGCGGCCGACCTGCGGAATCTGGATCAGGTGGTCCATCAGCGCCAGGCCCGCGAACCCGGCGGCGTCCGCGGCCAGCGCGACCTCCCTGAGCCAGGTCGCGGGGTCGTCGCCCCAGGGGAAACGCGAGACCTGCAGGATCACCTGCCGGTCGGGGTCGCGGGCGGGTTCGGCTGCTGTTGCGGGGGAGACGACCGGAGCGGCGGCCGAGCGGACGCCGTCGTCGCTGCGCACCGTGACGACGAGGTCCCAGCCCTCGCCGTCGAGCTCGGCGCCCACCTGTCCGGCCTTGCGCAGCTGACCCGCGAGCGCCGGCGCCGGCACCGGCCGGTCGCGGGCGGTGTTGCGGGCCCGGCACACGTCGGCGGATGTGTCGACGAGGACGGCGACGGCGGGCAGCCCGGCAGCTCGGGCCTGCGCGAGGTACGACCGCCGGCGGGCGCCGTCGAGCCCCAGGGTGTCGACGACGACGGTGAGCCCGCGGCCCGCCCGTGCGGCGACGATGCGGTCGAGCAGGTCGAACGCGTCGTCGGTGGCGTCGAGGTCGTGCCGGCCGCTGCCGACCACGCCGCGCAGGTCGTCGGACGAGACGATCTCCTGCGCGCGGTAGCGGGCCTGCGCCCACGTCGACTTGCCCGAGCCGGAGGCGCCGACCAGCACCACCAGCGCCGGATCGGGGATCGGCGGCTCCGTCGTCACGCGCCCAGGCTAGCCGCCCGACGTCACGGTGGGATCACGGCGCCATCCTCGCGCGGCCACGGCCCGTAGTACACCGTGTGGCCGCGAACGCCGCGGCGGGAGGGGGATCCTCATGAGGATCAGCACAGCGGTCGCGCTCGGCGCCGGACTCGTGCTCGCGCTGGCGGGCTGCTCGGACGACGACGGCGACGGCGGCAGCGGCGACACCGCGGCTCCGTCGGCCGAGGCGCCCGCGGGCGGCACGACGCCGTCGGAGGGCGTGACACCGCCGTCGGAGGAGCCCACCTCGGAGGCACCGGCGGCGGCCGCCGAGCTGGCCGTCGCGACCGGCGACCTCGGCGAGGTCGTCGTCGACGGCCAGGGCATGACGGTGTACATGTACACCAACGACACCCAGGGCTCCGGGTCCAGCTCCTGCGCCGACCAGTGCGCGGCCGCCTGGCCCGCCGTCCACGCCGCGTCGGCGACCCCGACGGTCGAGGGCGTCACGGGTGAGGTCGGCACCATCACCGGTGTCGACGGCGAGCTGCAGGTGACGCTCAACGGCTGGCCCCTCTACACCTACGCGCAGGACCAGGCCGCCGGCGACGTGACCGGCCAGGGCGTGGGGAGCGTCTGGTACGTCATCTCGCCCGCGGGCGAGCCCGTCATGTCGGGCGGCTCGACCTACTAGACCGGCGGCTCCGCGGCCGCGAGCGCGTCGATGCCCGCGGTGGGCACCGCGATCCAGCCTTCGACGGCCGCCGCGGCGGCCTGGTCACTCGCAGGGGTGGTGACCAGGCCGATCGCCGCCGCCCGGGCACTGAGCGCCGCGACGACGGCGTCGAGCGCGTGGTCGGACGCGCGGCATTGCTCGTCATGGGCGCCGAGGTCGAGCCAGGGTGCCGCGGCACGCAGCTCCGTGACGATCTGGTCCCGCTCCGCGCGGTGGGCGGCTCCCTTGTAGCCGCGCTGCCGCAGGCCCCAGACCTTCAGCGAGGCCGCCGGATACACCTCGACGACCCGCCCGGTCCCGGCCCGGTGCACGTCGACGCCGCGCCGGCTGAGCTGGGCGAGCAGCCAGGCGCACCGGAACGCGGCGTGCCCGATGCGGTCGGCGGCGACGCTGAGCGGGATCAGGCCGGTCCTCTCGCGGACGGCGGTGTCGGTGGTGCGGTTGGCCAGCTCGCGCCGCCAGTCGCGCCCCTCCAACGTCGGATGGCCGGACACGTGACCGTCGCGATGCCCGGACACGAAGTCGACGAACGGCAGCGGCCAGCCGAACGGGCAGTCGATGCCGGCCTTGTCGGCCTTCGTGATGGCTTCGAGGACGACCTCGTCGTCCGCCCGCTCGGCCAGCCCGGTGACGACGGCGGCACCGTCGGCCCACTCCAGCGTGGCGACGGCCGTCCCGGCCGGTTCCGCGCTCAGATCGACGCCGACGGTCCGCACGCTCATCCCTGCGTCGGTCCGGCGAGGCAGCTCCCGTCGGCGATGTCTGCGGGGAGGCTGGTGTCGAACGGCTCGAGGTCCGTGATGAGGGCCCAGTAGGAACGCATCACCGTGCCCTCAGGGAACGGCTGGCCCGAGAGCTCGCCCATGACCTCACTGAAGTCGATGCTGACCTCGAGCGCTCCGCCGTCGGGCGGCAGCAGGACCTCGGCGACCGTCTCCATGCTCGTGAGGGTGTCGACGACCGAGGGGTTGGTGCGCTGCTCGGCCGCGATGGTGAGTCCGGCCGCGGCCGGCAGGGCAACCTCGTACGTCGAGCCTTCGGCAGTGGTCTCGACGTGCACCGGCTCGCCGACGGCCTGGTCCAGGACGTCGAGCGGCTCGATGATCAGCGCGAGAAGATCGTCGGTCAGGCCCGGGACGGACGGCAGGTTGTCGCTGCTGGTCAGGTCGACCCACGACGCGCCACAGCTCTCCTCGATGCCCGGCACAGACATGTAGTAGGCGGTCCCGGTCTGAATGACGCCGAAGGTCAGGCCATCCGGGGCGAGCGCAGCCTGTTCCGACGGCATGCCGTCGGCGGGGATCTCGATCGTCCGCTCGAGATAGCCGGCCTCGAGGTCGTACCGGGTGGTCTCCTGCAACATCGTCGTCTGCGCGCCGCTCTCGTTGACGCCGTGGACCTTGGTGTACCGGCCGCGCGGCGCGGCGAGGTAGTCCTGGAGCGTCTCCCACGGGACGTCCTCGAACTCGGCGGGCTCAGGGGTCTCGGACTCGGTGGCCGGCACCGTCACCGTCGCCGTCCGCTCGACCTGGCTCAGCGCCGCGAAGACCTGCGGATGTTCCGGAAACTGCGGCAGCCCGAACCAGCCGGGAACCGGGACCTCGTAGGTCGTGACTCCGGTAGCGGTGCGCACGTGCCGGGGCTCGTCCGGTCCGACCGTCGCGGCCAGCACGGCCGGCACGGACGACAGGGTGTCGGCCCGCTCGGCGGCGCTGCGCTCGAGGTGGACGTCCGTCAGGTCGAGCCAGGGTGTCCCGCACCGTCGCCCACCGATCGGATCGCATGAAGCTCGTGGAGTCGGTGTAGACGATCGAGATCGGCTCGGCGGCGCCGTGGATCGTGAGCTCGAGGAACGAGGCGTCCAGGTCGAACCGCGTCGTCTCGTTGGTGATGATCTCGGTGCCGTCCGCGGCGATCCCCGACTCGCGGACGGCGTACTCGCCCTGCCGCGCTGAGAGGATCTGCTCGATCGCCTCCCACGGCACGACCTCCTCGGCGGGCGTCCCGGTGGTGGCGACGGCCGCCGGGTCGGCGCCCTTCGTGCCTGCGCAGCCCGCGGCCACGATCAGGGCGAGGACGAGGAGGCCGGCCCGGAGCCGGCGGCGCGCCGTCATGTCGCCGTCCCGGGGTCCATGCAGGTGTGGTCGGCGACGTCGGTGGGGAGCGTGGTGTCGAACTCTGGGATTTCCGGCGTGAGGGTCCACGAGGTGTGGGCGGTGTCTCCCGCCGGGAGGCCCCTCCCGCCGCCGATGGCGCCGTAGACGTCGGTGACGTCGACGCTCATGCGCAGCGAGCCGTCGTCGGGTGGCAGCAGCACTTCGACCACGGCCTCCATGTCGAGGATCGCCTCGTAGTCCTCCGGGTTCCTGGCCATGTCGCTGGTGATCGAGAGGGTCATGTCGGCGGGCACCGTGACCTCGTAGGTGGAGCCCTCCGGGGTGGTCTCGATGTGCCGGGGCTCGTCGACCGCCCAGTCGAGGATGTCGAGCGGCTTGACGGCGAGGAACTCCTCGAGGTCGGTGTCGAACCCGAGGATGGCGCCGTAGTCGACGTCCGTCATGTCCACCCAGGGCGTGCCGCAGGCGTCGGCCGCGCCGGGGTTCCACATGAGGATGGACGTGTCCGTGTAGACGAACTTGAGGTCGCCGAGAGGGTCGGCCCCGGCGGTGGGGATCCGAACCGTCCGCTCGAGGTACGGCGCGTCGAGGTCGTAGCGGACGGTCTCCTGGAGGATCGTCTCGTACAGAATGCCGTCGGTGCTGGCCTGGACCACCTCGGTGTAGCGGCCGCGGGCGGCCTCGTAGAACGCGTCGATGGTCTCCCAGGGGACGGCATCGTCGGGCGCGGGCGCCGGGGTCGACTCGGCCACGGGCGACGGCTCGGCGGGCGCCGGTTCGACGCTGGGAGATGCGGAGGGAACGACGTCAGCGGCCCCGGGCGACCCGATGCCGGCGGCGCACCCGGCTGCGGCGAGCACCGCGAGACCGAGCCCGGCACGGACCGTCACGCGAAGTGTCACGTGTGTTCGACGATGCGCTCTCACGAGCGGACTATAGCGGCAATCCAGCCCGCCCGCGCGCGAGCGTCACCTTGGCACGGCCGGCCATGCTCTTGGCTCTGCTGGCCGTCACTCCCGTGGGCGAAATGTCCGATCCTGTGCGACGGTGAGCCGTGCCAAGGCCTGGGCACGAGCGTCAGCCCTGGTCGAGGAGGCCGTGCTCGTGGGCGAAGACGACGATCTGGACCCGGTCGCGCAGGGCGAGCTTGCGCAGGATCGCGCCCACGTGTGTCTTCACCGTCGACTCGCTGGCGAAGACGAGGCCGGCGATCTCGGTGTTGGACAGTCCGCGTGCGACGGCGGTGAAGACCTCGCGCTCCTTGTCGGTCAGCGACAGGTACGCCGTCGGCACCGCGGAGCGGGACCGGAACTGGCCGTCGAGCAGGGTCGCGAGGTCCTGGGGCGCCAGCACCGCGTTTCCCGCGTACACCGTGCGGATCGCGTCGCGCAGCTGCAGTGGCGTGGTGTCCTTGAGCAGGAAGCCGCTGGCGCCGTAGCGGATCGCCGTCGCCGCGCGGTCGTCGAGGTTGAAGGTCGTCAGGACGACCACCCGCACGGGCGAGGCGCGCCGGGCCACGCGGTCGGGCAGGAAGATCTGCCGGGTCGCCTCGACGCCGTCCATGTCGGGCATCCGGATGTCCATGAGGACGACGTCGGGGGAGAGCCGGTCGACCAGGCGGACCGCCTCGAGCCCGTCGCCCGCCGAGCCGACCACCGTCATGCCGTCCTGGGCGTCGACGATGACCCGGACGCCCTCACGGAAGAGCTCCTGGTCGTCGACCAGGAGCACCCGGATGTCGTCCGCCGAGCCAGCCGTCATGCGCCGCCCGCCCGCACCGGCACCCACGCCGTCGCCGTGAAGGTCGTCCCGTCCGCTTCGTCGCGGCGGCGGACGTCCAGGCGGCCGCCGACCGACTCGAGGCGGCGGCGCATCCCGTCCAGCCCGGCCCCGCCGGAGCCGCCGGTCCCGCCGGAGCCGCCGGTCGACGGCGCGAACGGCGACACGTGGACGACGTTGCGGACCTCGATGCGCAACTCGCCCTCCCAGTGGCGCTCGACGTGGACGGGGGAGTCGCGCCGACCGTGCTTGATCGCGTTGGTCAGCATCTCCTGCAGCACCCGGAACGCGACGACCTCGAGTTCCGGCGGCATCGGCCGGGGCACGCCGATCTCCGCCGACACCACCTCGTGGCCGCTGGCCCGGACGCCGTCGATCAGGGTGTCGAGGCCGGCCGGCTGCGCGGGCGGCTGCTTGGTGTCGGCCAGCACCTGCCGCACGTCGCGCAGCGAGGTCCGTGCGGACGTCGCGATCTTCGCCATCGTGTCCTTCATGGCCTGCGGGTCGG
Source organism: Jiangella mangrovi (assembly GCF_014204975.1). Lineage (NCBI taxonomy): Bacteria > Bacillati > Actinomycetota > Actinomycetes > Jiangellales > Jiangellaceae > Jiangella > Jiangella mangrovi. Next base: position 6,399,924 of record NZ_JACHMM010000001.1, on the reverse strand, counting down.
TGTCGTCGAGGTACTGGGCGGACTCGGCCTGCGCCAGGATCACCGCCAGCGAGTGCCCGACCACATCATGCACGTCGTTGGCGAGGCGGGCCTGCTCTTCGCGCAACCGGGCGATCTCGCGGGCCTGCTCGGTCTCGCGGACGGCGCGCGCGGCGTCCTCCTCGGCGGCCTCCTGCGACGCCTGGGAGGAGCGGGCGCGGTCGCCGTAGCGCAGCGCGAGCCCGATCAGCCACGGTGCCCCGAGCGTCGCCATCCCCATGACGGCGGCGGCGAGCTGCCACGTCACGCTCAGCTCGCGGACGGCGTCGAGGAGGCTCCGGTTGCCGGCGAGCTGGGCCAGCCCGCCGAGGCCGCGCGAGTTGACGATGACGGTGACGATCATCGCGGCGACCGGGATGGACAGCGCGCTCAGCCACACCGTCGCGGCGCTGCCCCAGCGGGCCGTCCCGAACGCCACCGCCGCGACGAACAGCTGCACCAGCATGAGGTCGATGCCGGCCAGCAGCTGCAGCCCGCACACCGCCCACGCCAGGCCCAGCGCGGCGGCCGGCAGCCGGCGGCTCAGCCCGACGGCGGCGGCGGTCCCGACGGCGACGAACGCCAGCTGGACCTGGTGCCCCGGCAGCACCCACGCCGTCGCCGCCTCGTACAGCCCGAGGAACGCGACGACCACCGCCGCGGAGATGTCGGGGACCCAGCCCCGCCAGTCGGTGGTCATGGGCAATGGAACCACGTGCGTCATCCGAGGACGTCGCGGACGAGCAGGTCCAGCAGCTCGGCGTAGGAGACCCCCGCCGCGGCGAACATCTTCGGCACCTGCGACTGCTCGGTGAAGCCCGGCATGGTGTTGACCTCGTTGAGCACCGGGCCGTCCGCCGTCAGGAAGAAGTCGATCCGCGCGAAGCCGGCGCACCCGAGCCCGTCGAACATCGCGACCGCGGCGTCCTCGAGGGCCTTGCGCTCGGTGTCGGCGAGCTCGGCCGGGATGCGGAAGTCCGCCCCGCCGCCGTACTTCTGCTCGTAGTCGAACACCCCGCCGGCGACGACGATCTCCAGCGCGGGCGCGACGGTGCGCGACCCGTCCGGGCGGGCGAGGACGGCGAGGTCGATCTCGCGGCCGACGACGAGGTCCTCGACGAGCACGCGGTCGTCCAGCGCGAACGCGGCATCCAGCGCGGCGGGCAGGCCGGCGGCGTCGCGGACCAGAGTGACGCCCTGGCTGGATCCCGCGGCGACCGGCTTGACGACGACGGGACGGGTCCAGCGGCAGCCGGGCGCCGTCGACGGCGTCAGCAGCACGCCGGGCGCGATGGCGATCCCGAGGTCGGCCGCGATCAGCTTCGTCGCCCACTTGTCCATCGCCAGCGCGCCGGCCAGCACGCCGGACCCGACGTACGGCACGCCGGCCAGGTCGCACAGGGCGGCGAGCGTGCCGTCCTCTCCGCGCGGCCCGTGCACGACGGGGACGGCGACGTCGCAGGTCCGGAGCACGTGGATGGCGTCGGCGAGGTCGACGGGACAGCCACCGTCGCCGGGTGGGGAGCCGTCGTGCCGCCAGCCGCCGTCCCGGTCGATGGTGAGGCGCACGACGGTGTATCCGGCGGTCTCGAGGGCGTCGGCGACGGCGGCCGCGGAGGCCAGCGACACCTCGTGCTCGCAGTTCTGCCCGCCGCCGATCACGGCCACGCGCGCACTCATCGGACGCTCCTCAGCGTCGCGCGGGCCGGAGCCGTCCGTCGGGCGACCCGGCGGCCGATGCCGGTGACGATCTCGTGCTCGATCGTGCCCGCCCACGCGGCCCAGTCGGCCGCCGTCGGCTCCCCGTCGTCGCCGGGGCCGAACACCGTCGCGACCTCGCCGGGCGGCACCGCGTCGTCGCCGAGGTCGACGACGGCCTGGTCCATGGAGATCAGCCCGACGACGCGCCGTCGGCGGCCACGGACCAGGACCTCGGCCCGGCCGTCCGGCCCGGACGCCGACCGCGGCAGCCCGTCGGCGTACCCGAGCGGCAACAGCCCGAGGTGGGTCGCCGCGGGCGCCGTCCAGGTGTGCCCGTAGCCGACCGGCGTCCCGGCGCGAACCCGCCGGACGGACACGACCGGGGCCGTCAGCGTCTGCGCCGGGCGCAGCCGGACCGTGCCCGACGGGTCGATGCCGAACAGGCCGGCGCCGACGCGGACCAGGGTGTGGTGGGTGCGCGGGTCGGTGAGGGTCGCGGCCGTCGCGGCGAGGTGCCGGTGCACGGGCCGCAGCCCGGTGGCGCGGGCGACCTCGACACCCCAGGCGAACCGGGTCCGGCCGGAGGCGTTGGACGGGTCCGCAGGGACGTCGGCGCAGGCCAGGTGGCCCATGACGCCGTCGACCCGCAAGAGCCCGCGCTGCTCGGCGAGGCGGGCGGCCCGGCAGAGCTGGGACCACTCTGCCGGGGGAGCGCCGTCGCGGGCCAGCCCGGTGTCGAGGTGCAGGTGCACGCGCGCGGTCCCGGCGTTCGCCGCCGCGGCGACGGCGTCGAGGTGTTCCCGGCTGGGGACGGCGAGGTCGATCCCCACTGCGACGGCGGCCGCGAAGTCCGCGTCGACGGGGTTCAGCCAGCTCAGGATCGGCGCGTCGATGCCGGCGGCGCGCAGGGCGAGCGCCTCGTCGACGCTGGTGACGCCGAGCCGGGTCGCGCCCGCGGCGAGCGCCGTCCGGGCGACCGCGGCGGCGCCGTGGCCGAACCCGTCGGCCTTGACGACCGCCATCAGGGCCGAGGCGGGCGCGTGGGCGGCGAGCGTGCGGGTGTTGGCGGCGACGGCGGCGAGGTCGACGGTGAGCGTCGGCCGGCTGATCACGGCGGGGGCGGCGGTCTCCACGGCGACGGCGGCAGCGGCGGTCATGCCGCCACCAGGTGGGCGCCGATCGGGCCGTAGAGCGCGGCCGGCGCGCCGATCACCAGCGCCCAGTAGCGGTCGCCGTAGCTCCAGTGCCACCACTCGGTCGGGTAGTTGACCAGCCCGACCGAGCCGAGCACGTCGGCCAGCAGCGCGCGGTACACCCGGGCCTCCGGGCCGATGTTCCGCGCGGCGAAGTAGCAGGCGCCGTCGCTCCGCTCCGGCGTCGCGTCGATCGGCGTCCCGAGGTCCAGCTCCCGCCCGTCGCCGTCGACCAGCGTCAGATCGACGGCCGCGCCCGCCACGTGCGGCGCGACCGCGACGGGGGAGACGAACCGGCTGGTCAGCCGCTCGAGCTCGGGGAGATCGTGGACCAGTCCGGGGTGGGCGGCGGACAGCTCGGCGGCGTAGCGGGCGATGATGGCCCGTTGGTCGGCGATGCTGCGGTGCCCCTCGACCACCCGCAGGCTCACGCCGTCGGGCATCCGGTCGCGGGCCAGCAGGAGCCGCTGGGCGAGCGAGACCCGCACCCGCGCGCGGGCCGGGCCGAACGCCGCGGTGAGCTCGACGAGCGGCTCACCCTCGTCGTCGACGGGTATGGCTGCGACCCGCGGGTCGGACAGGAGAATCGTCATGTCCAGCACGCTAGGAATCGCGGCCGGTCCGGGTCCTCCACCTGAGGTGCCGGAGCGCTGTCCCCGAGGACGAGATCCCTGACCCGCGGTCCCGGGCCGATACCCTGCGACGGAGTACGTCGGTCATCGGGGGAGGCGCGCGGTGTTGCTGTCGTTCGGGCGGCCCCTGCACCTGCTCGTCATCGGCGTCTTCGGGCTGTTCGTCGGCGCGCTGTTCGCCCTGCTCGCCCTCGCCGCGTCGTCCCGGCCGGCCGATCTCGCCGGCTCGCCCGTCTGTGAGCACGGCTTCGCCGACCGCTGCGTGACCGAACGCACCGTGCTGGCCGCGGCCGACCGCGTCAACGCGGGGAACTGGCTGGCGGGGACCCGGACCTGGGAGCTGACCGTCCAGGGCGGCTGGCCCTACGGGGACCACCCGAGCGTGTCCGTCCGTTCCCAGCCCTCCGACGACGGCCTGCGTGCCGGCCGGCGGGTCACAGCGATCTTCAACGGCCCGGACCTGCTGGGGCTGCGGCTGCCGTCCGGCGTCGTCCTCGAGACCGAGCTGCACCCGCGGTTCGCCGTGCCGGTGAACGCCGGTGTGGCGCTGCTCGCCGGCGGCATCGGCCTCATCCTCGTCGGGTTCGCGGTGAGCACGGCACGCGAGTACGGGTCCTGGCGGGTGGACGCCGGCGCGCCCGTCGCGCGGCCGAACGTGGGGATGGTCGTCGCGCTGCTCGGCGTCGTCGCGTTCGCCGGCGCCCGGGCCTACCCGCGGCCCGCGCCGATCGTATTCGTGCTGCCGATCGTGGTGGCGGTGATCGTTGTCCTGATCGTGCGCGCCCGCCGCACGGCGCAGCGGTGGGCCTGGCAGGAGCGGCGCGGCGCGGTCGATCCGACCAAGGCCATGGCCGCGCTGATCGCCGCCGACCCCGTCCCGTCGCGAGCCCGTCGGAACGGGCACCTCTACCTGCTCGCCCGACCTGCGGCGCCGCCGGAGGCCGCGTTGCCGGGCCCGGCCCGCCTGGCCGTCGACGTCGAACGTCTCCTGGCTGCCCAGGGCGTGGCGGACTCCTGGCCGGGACTCCGCCGGCTGCTCTGGGCTTCCGACGGTGGCGGCGACGGCGACCGCGTGCGGCTCACCCACGGCGTCGTCGCGGGCCGGGTCGACGAGGACCAGCTCCTGGTCCTGACGGTGACGGCCGACGGCGCCGTGGCCTTGACCTGCGGCCGCGGCACGGCCGGCCCGTCAATCCGTGAGCCGGACGTGCGCGAGCTGGACCCGGCCCTCGTGCTCGGGCTGATCCGCACCGTCCTGCTTCTCGCCGGCTGGCAGAGCGGACCGGGGGACCATCGCGAGTGGTCGCTGGAGCTGTACCTCGACGGGCTCCGGGGTGCGGTCATGCGGAACGGCGCCTCGCCCGACGTGCCGCCGCGGCCGTATCGCCGCGACGCCCACCGGCAGCTGATCCACGCCAGCGGGCGGGGGCTGCGGGAGCGCACCGACGCCGTCGCGGGCCAGCTCGCCGCGCTGTTGCTGGCCGGCTTCGGCGTGCCGCGTGGGTGACCCGGCCGGACGTTCAGTGGATGGTCACTTCCTGTCATACTCCCCGTTAACCCCCGCGGGAAGCGTGAGTCCATGGATGTCTCCCCCCAGCGTCCCCTGTCCCGTCGTCTCTTCGTCACCGGCCTCGGCGCAACCGCCGCGGCCGCCTCCGTCCCCGGCCTCATCCGCGTCGACGGCGCGCATGCGGCGCCGCCCGGCACCGGCGGCACGCTGCCCGACGGTGTCTTCTCGCTCGGCGTCGCCTCGGGCGACCCGCTTCCCGGCGGCGTCGTGCTGTGGACCCGGCTGGCGCCGGACCCGCTGTTCGGCGGCGGCATGCCGGACCGTCCCTACCCCGTCGAGTGGGAGGTCGCCGACGACGACACGTTCGCGCGCGTCGTCCGCCGCGGCCGGGTGGTCGCGCTGCCGCAGCAGGGTCACAGCGTGCACGCCGAGGTCGAGGGCCTGCGGCCGGGCGCGACCTACGCCTACCGCTTCCGCGCCGGCGGTCGCATCTCGCCCGTCGGGTACACCAGGACGGCGCCGGCGGGCTCCGTCGCGGCCGTGCGCTTCGCGTTCGCCAGCTGTCAGAACTGGCAGGACGGCTACTTCACCGCCTATCACCACTTGGCCGGTGAGGATCTGGACTTCGTCGCGTTCCTCGGCGACTACATCTACGAGTCCGTTCCGCGCACCACCACCGTCCGCACCCACGAGGGCACCGGCGAGCCGGTCGGCCTGGTCGAGTACCGCAACCGGCACGCGCAGTACCGCTCGGACCCGAACCTGCAGGCCGCACACGCGAACTTCCCGTGGATCGTCACCTGGGACGACCACGAGGTCGACAACAACTGGGTCGACGAGATCCCGCAGGACCCTGCCCAGCAGAGCCCCGAAGCGTTCCGGGCCCGCCGCCAGGCCGCGTTCCAGGCGTACTACGAGCACATGCCGCTGCGGCGCGGGTCCCGCCCGCGCGGCCTCGACCTGCAGCTCTACCGGCGGCTGCGCTTCGGCGACCTCGTCGACCTGCACGTGCTGGACACCCGGCAGTACCGCTCGGACCAGCCGGCGACGCTCGAGGCCGCGTCGACCGACGCGTCGCTGACCATGACCGGCGAGGAGCAGGAGCGCTGGCTCGTCGACGGCCTCACCGACGGCGGCACGCGCTGGAACCTGCTGGCCAACCAGGTCATGTGGGCGCAGAACGACCGCACCGCCGGCGAGGTCGACACCTTCGACTTAGACAACTGGGACGGCTACCGCGTGCAGCGCCGGCGGCTGCTCGAGCTGTTCGGCAGCGGGTCGGTCGCGAACCCCGTCGTGCTGACGGGGGACCGGCACTGCACGTGGGTCGCCGACCTGGAGCCCGACTTCGACGACCCGTCGTCGCCGGTGGTGGGCGCGGAGATCACCGGCACCTCGATCTCGTCGGGCGGCGACTCCGACCCCGTCGCGTTCCAGAACACCTACCGGCCCATCGCCGAGGAGAGCCCGCACTGGAAGTACTGGGACAACCAGCGCGGCTACGTCGTCTGCGACGTGACACCGGAGCGGATGCTCAGCTCGCTGCGGCTGGTCGACACCGTCTGGCAGTCCGAGGGCGCCACGGTGCGGACGTCGGCGGAGTTCCTCGTCGAGGCAGGCCGGCCGGGCGTCACCGTCGAGTACCAAGAGCCGCGGACGGTCCAGCAGCGGGCGCAGTCCCGCCGCGACTCCGGCCCCGTCTACGACGTCGACGACGTCGACGAGACCGCGGACCTGCAGCGCTGACGCCGTCGCACCCCAGGACGGTCCGGCGCCGCGCTTTCATCGGGCGGGCGCGGCGCCGGACCCCGTCGGGCGCACACCGTCAGTCGCGCCCGGTCGCGCAGGTGACGTCGACCTCGTTGCCCTCGGCGTCGGCGAGCGTCCACCACGTCGGCCCCGCGTCGCGGACCAGGTGCCCGCCGGCCGCGAGGGCAGCCTCGACCCGGGCCTGCGCCAGCTCCGGCGGCACCCAGACGTCGAGGTGGAAGCGGTTGCGCTGCGGGCGCGGCGCGTCCATGTCCTGGAACCAGATCGACGGCCCCCGCCAGCGCGGGTCGACGAGGTCCTCGTCCGGGCTGTCGGCGCGCCGCTCGTACCCGAGCACGGCCGCCCAGAACGGCATGACGTCGGCGCTGACCAGCGCGTCCATGGTGACCTGGACGCACTGGATCGACGACGGGTCGGCGGTGAGGCCCTGGTCGCGGGCCAGTTCCGAGATCCGCAGCGCCAGCTCGAGGTCGCCGGTCGTCAGGCCCATGTAGTCGGGCCGCTCGGTGAGGATCCGGACGGTGACGGTGTCGTGCCGCAGGTCGACGTCCGGATGATGCGGCCCGGCGTCGCCGACGGCCCCGGCGATCGCCTCGACCAGCGCGGCGCCGGCGCCGAACGATCCCGTGCGGAAGACCGCGGTGGCGCCGTCGCCGACCACCCGCCAGTCGCTGGTGCGCTCGTCGGCGTGGAACTCGCGCATGGTGAAGGGCTCGGACATGGTCACTCCCCGGTGCTTCCGTCGACGGACTCGCGCAGGAGGTCGGCGTGGCCGTTGTGCCGCGCGTACTCCTCGATCATGTGGGTGAGGATCCAGCGCAGGCTGGGGGAGCGGCCGTCCGGCCAGGTGCGCTCCGCGGGCTGCTCGAGGCCGCCGTGGGTGAGCGCCTCGACGAGACCGGCGCGGGACCGCTCGACCGCCGTCTCCCAGAGCGCGAACAGCTCTTCGGCGGTGTCGTCGGCGGCGGAGTTCCAGTCCCAGTCGTTGTCGGCGGCCCAGTCGACGGTGTTCCAGGGTGCGCTGCGCTCGCGTCCGAACAGGGCGCGGACGAACCAGTCGTCCTCGACGTAGGCGAGGTGCTTGAGCAGTCCGCCGAGCGTCATGGTGGAGGCGCCGACGGTCGCGGTCAGGCCGGCGGGGTCGACGCCGCGGCACTTCCACGCCAGCGTGGCGCGCTGGTAGTCGAGGAAGCCGGCCAGGGTCGCGAGTTCGTCGCCGTCGACCGGGGGCTGAGGCCGTCCGTACTCGTCGAGGTCGGTCATCCCGCGGCCTGCGTCGCCTTGGCCGCCGCGTCGTTGATGGCGCGGCCGAGGTCCTCGGGGCGGCTGAACTGCGGCCAGTGGCCGGTCGGCAGGTCGACGTACTCGACGTCGCGGAGCCTGGTGAACTCCTGCACGGGCGGCGCGCCGCCGTCGATCCACTCGCGCAGGTCGGCGGCGGTGAACTCCGGGCAGATGACGGTGACGGGGACGTCGTAGCGGCGGTCGCTGGTGAGGCGGACGGGGTCGGTGGTGACGCGCTCGGGCGACGGGATCGCGCGGGCGCGGAAGTCGGCGCGGGCGGCGTCGTCGAGGTCCTTGAGGTCGTCCTCGCCGAGGTCCTCCCAGCTGGGCAGCGGGATCTCGCCGTTCTCGGCCGCGAAGCTGCCGAGCGGCTCGCCGTCGACGGCCGGGAAGCCGCCGACGTAGACCGTGCGGGCCACCCGGTCCGGCCGTGCGTCGGCGACGGCGTAGGCGAGCCCGGCCCCGAGCGAGTGCCCGACGACCAGCACCTGGCCGTCGTCCTCGGGGACGGCGTCGACCGCCGCGACGATCGCGTCGATGTGGTCCCGCAGGCCGATCGTCGAACGGTCGGCGTCCTTCGACTCGAGACCGGGGAGCGTGAGCGGGTGCGTCGTGTGGCCGGCCTGCTCGAGGACGGGGATCACCCGGTCCCACGACGAGCCGTCGAGCCAGAGCCCGGGGATCAGAACGATGTGCATGGTCGAGTCGCCTCTCGGGGTTTCTCTGTATGATCGGGAACCACGGATCAATCCAAACTAGTGGAACGGACCGTAAATGTCGATCGATCGGACGATGCCCGACTACGACCTGGACGACCAGGCCGTCGTGACGGCGCCCGCGCAGCTGCGCGCGATGTCCGACCCGCTGCGATCGACCATCCTCGATCTCGTCCTCGAGCGGGCGGCGACGGTGTCCGAGCTGGCTCTGGCGGTGGGGCGCCCCAAATCGACGGTGGCCCACCACGTGGGCGTGTTGGTCTCGGCCGGGCTGTTGCGGGTCGTCCGGACCCGGCGGGTCCGCGCCATCGACGAGCGCTACTACGGCCGGACGGCGCGGCTGTTCCGCATCGGCAAGATCGACCACCCGGTCATCTGGGAGAACGACCTCTCCGTCGCCGCCGCCGAGGCCCGGGCCGCGTACGAGGCCGACGTGATGATGAGCATCCACCGGCACGCCCGGATCCCGCGCGAGCGTGGGATGGAGTTCTGGGAGAAGGTGCTCGAGCTCGTGCGCGAGTTCAGCACGATGGAACGCTCGGGCGACACGGTGTTCGGCTTCGTGGCGGGCCTGTACCCGACCGACCACCCGGCGCTGCCCGACCCTCCGCGTGAAGATTGAGGTTCCGTGGGGTCTCGCGCGGTTACGACGGGGGGAGTCTGGCGACGGGTGGGACGCGTCTTCGATAGTGGCCGCCATGCTGGTCTGGTGTCACGTGCTGGTCTGGTGTCACGCGAAACGGCCGGAATGAGCCCGCACACGTGACGGAGAACCAGGACGTGACGTGAGACCAGGACCTCGACGACGGCGAGGCGAGCCCACCTCACCACCCCCGCAGAACCTCGCGCACCGGACAACCGTGGGCCACATCACGAGATCGCGGCTTGCATAATCATGCGGAACCTTGCATACTTTTGCTCGTGTCCAAGGTGCTCACCTCCCTGCCCGCCGGCGATCGGGTCGGCATTGCGTTCTCCGGCGGCCTCGACACCTCTGTGGCGGTGGCGTGGATGCGCGACAAGGGGGCGGTGCCGTGCACGTACACCGCCGACCTCGGTCAGGCCGACGAGGACGACATCGACTCGGTGCCGGGCCGGGCGAAGTTGTACGGCGCTGAGATCGCGCGCCTCGTCGACTGCCGGGCCGCGCTGGTCGAGGAGGGTCTGGCCGCGCTGACGTGCGGCGCCTTCCACATCCGGTCCGCGGGCCGCGCCTACTTCAACACCACCCCGCTCGGCCGCGCCGTCACCGGCACGCTGCTGGTGCGGGCGATGCTCGAGGACGACGTCCAGATCTGGGGCGACGGGTCGACGTTCAAGGGGAACGACATCGAGCGGTTCTACCGCTACGGCCTGCTCGCCAACCCCAACCTTCGCATCTACAAGCCGTGGCTCGACGCCCAGTTCGTGGGCGAGCTGGGCGGCCGGCGCGAGATGAGCGAGTGGCTGCGCGAGCACGACCTCCCGTACCGCGACAGCACCGAGAAGGCGTACTCGACCGACGCGAACATCTGGGGCGCGACGCACGAGGCGAAGACGCTCGAGCACCTCGACAACGGCATCGAGACCGTCGACCCGATCATGGGGGTCCGGTTCTGGGACCCGTCGGTCGAGATCGCCACCGAGGACGTCACCATCGGCTTCGAGCAGGGCCGCCCGACGACCATCAACGGCCGAGCGCACGCGAACCCCGTCGAGCTGGTCCTGGAAGCCAACGCCATCGGCGGGCGGCACGGCATGGGCATGTCCGACCAGATCGAGAACCGCATCATCGAGGCCAAGAGCCGCGGCATCTACGAGGCGCCCGGCATGGCCCTGCTGCACGCGGCCTACGAGCGGCTGGTCAACGCGATCCACAACGAGGACACCGTCGCCAACTACCACAACGAGGGCCGGCGGCTCGGCCGGCTCATGTACGAGGGCCGCTGGCTCGACCCGCAGGCGCTCATGTTGCGTGAGTCGCTGCAGCGGTGGGTCGGCTCGGCGGTGACGGGCGAGGTGACGCTGCGGCTGCGGCGCGGCGAGGACTACTCGATCCTCGACACCACCGGCCCGGCGCTGAGCTACCACCCGGACAAGCTGTCCATGGAGCGCACCGAGGACTCCGCGTTCGGCCCGCTCGACCGCATCGGCCAGCTCACCATGCGCAACCTCGACATCGCCGACTCGCGCGCCAAGCTCGAGCAGTACGCCGGGCTCGGCATGGTCGGCAGCACCCACGCGGAGCTCATCGGCGCCACGCACCTGGTCGGCGAGCTGCCCCAGGGCGGCGCCGAGGCCATCGCCTCGCGCGGCGAGGTCGACGCCGACGACGTCATGCTCGACCGGGCGGCCATGGAGGCCGGCACCGACTGACCCGGCACCACACAGCCCATCGACGACGGCGGCAGCTCCCCTCCCGCGGGAAGCTGCCGCCGTCGTCGATCAGGCACTGAGGAACGAACGGAAGGACTCGGCGACGGTGTCGGGTGCCATCCAGAACGCACCGTGGTCCTGGCCGGGCAGCTGCTCGACAGTGACGGCGGGCAGGATCTCGGCCAGCGCGTGGGCGCCGTCGAGGAAGAACTGCTCGCTGTTCTCGCCGACCAGCACCAGGATCGGCGCCTCGACGGACCAGCGGTCGCGGGGGAGCGGCCGGCCGGACAGCAGGCCCTCGACGATGCGCCCGTCGTAGGCGTAGGTGTGCGCGAGTGCGGCCATCGCGTCCCAGGACGGGTCCTGCTTCATGGCCTCGACCCACTCGGCCGGGACCAGGAGCGTGTCGGTCATGAAGTACTCGACCGCCTCGCTGCGCCTGCCCGCCGCGACCAGCGCCTCCTGGTGCGCGACGTAGCCCTCGGGAGCCGGCGGCCGGGAGTCGTCGATGATGAACGGCGGCTCGTACAGGCCCAGGCCGGTGACCTTCGGGCCCAGCGCCGTGGCGGCGTCGAGCGCCAGGATGCCGCCGGCGGAGCCGCTGACCAGCGCCGCCGTGCCGCCGACGGTGTCGATGAGCGCCTCGATGTCGTCGATCTCGCGGGCCGGGTCGTAGGGCTGCGGGTCGCCGCTGCCGCCGCGGCCGTGCCGGTCGTAGTTGACGACGGTGAAGTGCTTGGCCAGTGCGGCGGCGATGCCGGCGACGCCGGTGTGGTCCTCGGCGACGGTGCTGATGACGATGACGGCGGGGCCGGAGCCGGCCGTCTCATAGGCGATGGTGGTGCCGTCCTTCGAGGTCAAGGTGTCCATGGTGGTGTCCTTTCAGAGGATGGTGTCGAGGCGCTCCAGCGCCTCCAGGTAGCCCTCGCCCATGCCGCTCGCGACCCACTGGCGCAGGGTGTCGCCGTCGGGGAAGCCGGCGTTGATGCTGACGTGGGTGCCGGTGCCGTCGGGCGTGAAGACGACATCGGTGGGGATGCCGTCGCCGACGGCGACCCAGTCCGCGGTCGCCTGCCGGTCGAGGTAGCTCAGCCGCTCCCGCGGGCGCACCTCGCCGTAGGTGGCGACGAGGTGGACGGGGCCGCCGGAGCCGTCGTCGGCGGCCATGGAGTACCGCCACTCGCCGCCGGGGCGGACGTCCATCCGCTCGACGGTGGTGGTCCAGCCGTGCGGTCCCCACCAGCGGGCGATGGCGTCGGGCTCGGTCCACGCGGCCCACACGCGGTCGGCCGCCGCGGGGTAGCGCCGGGCGATGGTCAGGGTGTAGTTCTGCTCGTCGATGACGATGCCGTCGGCGCTCATGGGCGCTCTCCGTTCGGTTCGGTAGTGGTCTCGGCGGCGCCGAGGAAGTCGCCGAGGCGGTCCAGCCGGTCGGTCCACAGGACGGCGAAGGTCTGCGCCCAGGCGCCGATGTCGCGCAGCGGCTCCGGACGCAGCCGGTAGATGCGCTGCTGGGCCTGCCGGGTCGCCTCGACGACGCCGGCGTCGGCCAGCAGCCGCAGATGCCGCGACACGTGCGGCTGCGCCAGCCCGAGCGCGTCGACGATGGCGCCGACGCTGCGCGGGCCGGACCGGAGCAGCTCGACGATGCGGAAGCGGTTGGGCTCCGCGATCACGCTCAGCCGGTGCTGCAGCTCGTCCATGCCTCGAACATACACAAGTACATATATACATGCAAGTAGATGTTCGAGACATCGCTACGCTGAGCCCGTGGTGCGGATCGAGCCGGTGACGGTCGCGGTCGACGGCGCCGTGCTGGACGACCTCGGCGCGCGGCTCCGGGCGACGCGGTGGGCGCGGCGCGAGGCGTCCAGCACCGCCCTCGGGCCGCGCAGCGCCGAGCTACGGGAGCTCTGCGACCGATGGGCCGGCGGGTTCGACTGGCCGGCGGCCGCGGCGCGCATCAACCAGGCCCGCCACCTGCTCGTGCGGGCGAGTGGGGGCGCGGGCGCCGTCCATGTTGCGGTCCACGACGGCGACGGGCGCCCGCCGCTGCTCCTGCTGCACGGCTGGCCGAGCAGCTTCCTCGAGTTCGAGCGGCTGGTCCCGCTGCTGGTGCCGCGCACCGTCGTCGTCGCGTCGCTGCCGGGCTACGGGCTGTCGCGACGCCCGGCCGGACGGTGGACGACGCGCGACACCGCGGGGCTGCTGGCGTCGACGATGGCAGCGCTCGGCTTCGGCCGGTTTGTCGCGCACGGCACCGACTTCGGGTCCGACGTCGCGAGCTGGCTGTCCCTGGACCACCCGCGCGCCGTCGCCGGGCTGCACCTGTCCAACGTCGACCTCGCTCCGTCGCTCCCCGAGGGTGACGAGCCGACGGCCGAGGAGCAGGCCTACCTCGCCCGGTTCGGCGGCTGGTGGCGCGGCGAGAACGGCTACAAGGAGATCCAGTCGACCCGGCCGGGCGCGCTCGCCCCGGCGCTGCTGGACTCGCCGGCCGGGCTGGCCGCCTGGGTGCTCGACAAGTGGGACGCGTGGACCGACCCCGCGCTGGGTCCGACGGTGGCCGCCCGGGTCGGGCCCGACGCCCTGCCCGAGCTGCTGACCTGGTGGTGGGCGACGGCGACGGCGGAGACCTCGGTGCTCGACTACGCCGACAACCGCGCCGCCGGCACGACGGTGTTGCCCCGTGGTGTGCGGATCGAGGTGCCGACGGAGGTCGCCAGGTTCGGCCACGAGCGCGGGTTCCGCGAGGACGCGCCGCGCTCCTGGCTGGAGCGGATGTACCGCCTGGAGCGCTGGACCGACCAGCCGCGCGGCGGCCACTTCGCCGCCCTCGAGGCGCCCGACCTCCTGGCTGCCGACCTGCTCGCCTTCGCCGACGAGGTCGGCTGACGGTTCGGCCCGACCTTGTCGGTGGTGGGTGAGAAGGTACGACCATGATCATTTCGCATCGTGTTCCCTGGCCCATGCACCGGCGTCGCCTCGAGCGCGCCTCCGACTACTGGCTCAGCACCACCCGGCCCGACGGCCGGCCGCACGTGGCGCCGTTGTGGGGCGTGTGGCTCGACGGCCGGCTCTATTTCAGTACCGACCCGGCCTCGGTCAAGGGCCGCAACCTCGCGAGCGAGCCGCGCGCCGCCGTCCACATCGACGGTGGCCACGACGTGCTGGTCATCGAGGGGACGACGGCGCGGGTCGACGACGACGCCGTCAGGCAGCGGGTCGACGACGCCATGGCGGCCAAGTACCTCACCCCCGACGGCACCGCGTACCGGCTGGCCATGGACCCTCCCAACCGCCTCTGGGAGCTCCGCCCCGAACGCGCGCTGGCTTGGTGGGAGGCGCTCACCGGCCCCACGTTCACTCGCTGGGTGTGGAACGGCGGCCCCGACCCGTCGCCCGACTGACCGTCGCCGGTGCCCGGGCGGCCAGCGCGTCGGCCGTGGCCACGATGACCTGCTGCATCGCCGCGGCGGCCCGGGTCGGCGTCACGTCCGAGCGGTGCGCCAGGCTGACGGTGCGGGTCAGTGTGGGCCCGGTGAGCCGCACCGAGCGCAGCCCCGGCCGGTCGAGCAGCACCATGGCGGGCACGACGGCGACGCCCAGGCCGCGCTCCACGAAGCGCAGCACGGCGTCCATCTCGGCCCCTTCGAGCACGACCGACGGGGCGAGGCCGGCGGCGCGGAACGCCGCCTCCGTGGTCACCCGCAGGTCGTAGCTCTCGTGGAAGACGATCTGCGGCAACTCGGCCAGCCGGTCGAGGCCGATCGACGCCCGCGTGGTCACGGGCGGCCGAGCGGCCGAGGAGACGACGACGAGCTCCTCGGTCAGCAGGGGCGTGCGGGTGAGGCTCGCCCCGGCCACCGGTGGTCCCTCGGACGCGGTGATCAGGGCGACGTCCAGCGCGCCGCCGGCCAGCTGGTCGATCAGCACGCGCGAGCCGCCCTCGGTGAGGTGCAGGTCGATGCCCGGATGCGCGCCGTGGAAGGCGCTGACCGCCTCGGCGACCAGACTGATGCACAGCGTCGGTGTGGCGCCCAGCCGCACCCGGCCGCGGCGCAGCCCGGCGAGCTCGGCCATCTCGCGGCGGACGGCGTCGGCGTCGGCCAGCATGCGCCGGGCCAGCGGCAGCAGGGCCTCGCCGGCCGCGGTCAGCGCGATGTGCCCGCGGGCGCGGTGGAACAGCTCGGCGCCCAGGTCGTGCTCGAGTGACGCGATCTGCCGGCTGAGCGAGGGCTGGGCCAGGTGCAGGTGCTCGGCCGCGCGGGTGAAGTGGCCGAGCCGTGCGACCTCGACGAACCCGCGCAGTTGCTCCAGGTTCATGCTTCATAGTCTATGCGTATCGAAACGAGCCGAACTATGCATTGGAGTTATCGTCGGATCCGGCCTAGCGTCGAAGACATGACTGAACGCCAGCTGTCCACCACCGTCCTCGTCATCGGAACAGGAGGGTCTGGCCTGCGGGCGGCCATCGAGGTCGCCGAGCAGGGCGTCGACGTGCTCGCCGTCGGCAAGCGGCCCCGTCACGACGCCCACACCGCCCTCGCCGCCGGGGGCATCAACGCCGCGCTCGGCACCATGGACGCCGACGACAGCTGGCAGCAGCACGCCGCCGACACGATCAAGGAGAGCTACCTCCTCGCCAACCCGCACACGGTCGAGATCGTCGCGCGCGGCGCCGAGCAGGGCATCCGCGACCTCGAGCGCTACGGCATGGCGTTCGCCCGCGAGGCCGACGGCCGCATCTCGCAGCGCTTCTTCGGCGCCCACACGTTCCGGCGCACCGCGTTCGCCGGCGACTACACAGGGCTGGAGATCCAGCGCACGCTGGTGCACCGCACCGAGGAGCTGGACATCCCGATCCTCGACACCGTGTACGTCACGCGCCTGCTCGTGCGCGACAACGTCGTGTTCGGCGCGTACGGCTTCGACCTGCGCGACGGCACGCGCTACCTGATCCACGCCGACGCGGTCATCCTGGCGGCCGGCGGCCACACCCGCATCTGGCGCCGAACGTCCTCACGCCGCGACGAGAACACCGGCGACGCGTTCCGGCTGGCCGTCGAGGCAGGCGGGCGGCTGCGCGATCCCGAGCTGGTGCAGTTCCACCCGTCGGGCATCATCGAGCCCGAGAACGCGGCCGGCACGCTGATCTCCGAGGCCGCGCGCGGCGAGGGCGGCATCCTGCGCAACGCGCTCGGCGAGCGGTTCATGGACCGCTACGACCCCGACCGCATGGAGCTGTCGACCCGCGACCGCGTCGCGCTGGCCGCGTACACCGAGATCAAGGAGGGCCGCGGCACCGCCAAGGGCGGCGTCTGGCTCGACGTGTCGCACCTGCCGCGCGAGACGATCATGAGCCGGCTGCCGCGCGTCTACCAGACCATGCTCGAGTTCCAGATGCTCGACATCACCACCACCCCGGTCGAGGTCGCGCCGACGGCGCACTACTCCATGGGCGGCGTGTGGGTCCGGCCCGACGACCACGGCACCGGCGTCGACGGCCTCTACGCCATCGGCGAGGCGGCCAGCGGGCTGCACGGCGCCAACCGGCTCGGCGGCAACTCGCTGATCGAGCTGCTGGTCTTCGGGCGCATCGTGGGCCGGGCCGCCGTCGCGCACTCCGCCGGCCTCGACGCCCAGCGACGCTCGCCCGACGCCGTCGCCCAGGCCCGGGCCGAGGTCGACGACCTGCTGGCCGCCGACGGTCCCGAGAACGTGCGCGCCCTGCAGCGGGCCATCCGCGACACCATGACCGAGCACGCCGGCGTCGTCCGCGACGAGACGGGACTGAAGGCCGGGCTGGCCGAGCTCGACCACATCGACGCGCGCATCGCCGACGTCGGCATCCACCCCGACATCGCCGGGTTCCAGGACCTCGCGCACGCCTTCGACCTGACGTCGTCGGCGCTGGCCGCCCGGGCGACGCTCGAGGCCGCACTCGAACGGCGCGAGACCCGCGGCTGCCACAACCGCGCCGATTACCCGCAGCTCGACCCGTCGCTGCAGGTCAACCTCGTGTGGTCGCCCACGGCGGGCGTGGTCCGCGAAGAGATCCCGCCGGTGCCGGCCGAGATCGCCGCGCTCATGCGCGAGGTCGACACCGCGGGCAAGCTCGTCGAGTAGGAGCCTGCACGCTTCGTCCATGATCATCGCTTTCTCCAGGTGTGGGCGCGTTTTCGTCATTCCGGACGACACCGGGTCACGACTAGCGTCACGCGGCGGGGGACCCCCAGCCCCGTCCGCAGCACCTCGAGGAGGAGTGCCGTGATCCCAGGTTCGAGACGCCGCCGGCGGCCCGCCGCACTGGCCGCAGCCGCCGTCGTCGTCACCACGTCCGTCGTCGCGTCGCTGATGACGACCGACATCGGCGTGGTGCCGGCGCAGGCGCTGACCACGCACACCGTCACGTCCCCGGACGGCGAGATCACCTTCGCCGTCCACGAGCAGGCGTCCGGCGCGCTGACCTACGAGGTCACCGCCGGCACCACCACGATCTTCGAGGAGTCGCCGCTGGGCATCGCCACCAGCGGCGTCGACTTCTCGACCGGCCTGGCGTACGCGTCGCAGAGCCGCACGACCATCGACGACACCTACACGCTGCCCGCCGGCACGAAGCCGTCGTACCGCGACCACGCCAACGAGCTGGTGCTCAGCTACACCAAGGGCGGCCAGACCATGCGGCTGGTGGTGCGCGCCTACGACGACGGCGTCGCCTACCGCTACGAGCTGCCCGGCGGCAGTGGCGCCGTCAGCATCACCGACGAGACGAGCGGGTTCCGGCTGCCGGCGCCCACCGGCGGCTGGGCCGCGGTGTGGAACGGCAACTACGAGCAGGACTACGTCTACCGGTCCGCGGCCGGACTCAACGACGGCACCGAGCTGACGATGCCGCTACTGGCCTCGATCGACGACAACGCCTACTTCACCGTCATCTCCGAGGCGAACGTCTACAACGCCGACGCGAGCTACGCGCCGTCGCTGCTCAAGGGCAGCCAGGCCAACGACGGCCTGCTGAACGTGGAGCGGACGCCGGACCAGGCGTTCCCGATCTCGAGCACGTACCCGTTCCAGACGCCGTGGCGGGCCGCGGTCATCGCCGCCGACCTGGACACGCTGGTCAACTCCGACCTCGTGCAGCACCTCAACCCGCCGGCAACGGCCGATGCGGACTGGGTGAAGCCGGGCCGGGCGGCCTGGTCCTGGTTCAGCGACGGCGACAGCGCGGCCGACCTCGACAAGCAGAAGCAGATGGTCGACTTCGCCGCGTCCATGGGCTTCGAGTACGTCACCGTCGACTGCTGCTACGACCCCGACGTCGACCTGCCGGCCATCTCGCAGTACGCCGCCCAGCGCAACGTCGACATCTTCGCGTGGGTCACCGCCGAGCCGTTCGCGACGCCCGCCCAGGCCGACGCGCTGGTCTCCGAGCACAAGGCGTACGGCGTCGTCGGGCTCAAGGTCGACTTCTTCCTCAACGACTCGCAGGAGGTCATGGGCTGGTACCAGTCCATCGGCGACGCCGCCGGCGAGCACGAGCTGATGCTGAACTTCCACGGCAGCACCAAGCCGGGCGGCGAGAACCGCACCTGGCCGTGGGTCGTGACGTCCGAGGCGGTCGCCGGCACCGAGCACTACCTGTACCCGCCGCCCACGACGGCCCGGCTGGACGCCACGTTCCCGTTCGTCCGCAACCCCATCGGCGGCATGGACTACACGCCGACGATGATCTCGCTCAACGGCTCGATCCTCACCCAGGCGCACACCCTGGCGCAGGCCGTCGTGTTCACGTCGGGCATGGTCAACTACTCCGACTCCGCCGCCGCATACGAGCAGTGGCCGGGCCGGCACCTCATGCGGGCGGTCCCGACGGTGTGGGACGAGACCCGCGTGGTCGAGGGCTTCCCGGGCGACCACGTCACCATGGCCCGGCGCAGCGGCGACGACTGGTTCATCGGCGCCATGACCGACCCGGCCCGGACCGCGTCGGTGCCGCTGTCCTTCCTCGGCTCGGGGACCTACACCGCGACGATCTTCGGTGACGACGCCAACGGCCGGGTGTCGTCGGTGACGACGCAGCAGGTCACCAGCGCGTCGACGCTGTCCCTGCCGATGATCGCCACCGGCGGCGCCGCCGTGCACATCTCGAAGACCCCGCTGGCGCAGATCGGCAGCGGCGACGTGCGCTACGAGGCCGAGGCGCCGGGCAACACGCTGTCCGGTGGCGCCGTGACCGACAACTGCAAGGGCTGCTCCGGCGGCGCCAAGGTCGGGTTCCTCGGCAACGGCGGCGCGGTGCAGTTCAACAACGTCATGGCCGGGGTGGCCGGGACGCACGAGCTGACCTTCACCTACACCTCCGGCGACCCGCGCTCGATCCAGATCGAGGTCAACGGGTCGGTCGTCGGCACCGAGGCGCTGAAGGACTCCGGCGGCTGGGAGTTCGTCAACAAGTGGACCATCGACGTGCCGCTGAACGCCGGCGCGAACACGATCCGCTTCTCCAACCCGGCGGCCTTCGGCCCGGACATCGACGCGCTCATCGTGTCGCGGCACACCGAGGCGGAGGCGGCCGGCAACACCCTGGCCAGCGGCGCGACGGTGTCAGCCTGCGGTCCGTGCTCGGGCGGGTCGAAGGTGACGGGGCTCGGCGGTGGCGGCTCGGTGCGGTTCAACGGGCTGACGGCGACAGCGGCCGGCAACCACACCGTCCGGGTCGACTACGCCGCGACGGTGGACAGCACGGCGCAGGTCAGTGTGGGTGGTGCCGCCCCGGTTACCGTCGAGTTCCCGTCGACCGGCGGCGCGACGGCGACCGCGACGGTCACGCTCGGGCTCGGCCTCAACGCCGGCGCGGGCAACACGGTCACCGTCACCGGCGGCTCCGGCGCTGCGCCTGACATCGACCGCATCACCGTCACCAACTGATCCATCGGGAGTTCCGTGGGACGGGGGACCCGCGTGGTTGCGCTGGGTTCCCCGTCCCCCTGCTGCCCAGTGTCTTGGCCGCGTGCACCCGCCTCAAGTCCGCGCGCCCTGGGGGCGCTTGGACTTGACCCGGCTACCCGCGGCCAAGAACTCGGCAGCTATCAGGGGGACGGGGGGAGTCTGGCGACGGGTGGGTCGCGTCTTTACTAGCGCCAGCCGACTTCACTAGCGAGAACCGTCTTCTGAGCTCTGGCGGGGCCGCAGAAGATGGTTGTGCCAAGTGAAGTCGCCAATGGCGAGGTCAAGTCCGGTGACGTGGTGTACGAGGTCTGATCCCTCGTCGTTGTGCTTCAGGCCGTGATGGCTTGCAGGGTCAGCTCCTCGTCGGTCACCTCCTGCTCGGCTGTTGCGACGGCCTGGGAGCGGGTGAGGACGTCGAGTCCGAGGTAGCGGCGGCCTTCGGCCCACTCGTCGTGCTGTTCGGCCAGGACGGCGCCGACGAGGCGGATGATCGAGGGCCGGTCGGGGAAGATCCCGACCACGTCGGTGCGGCGGCGGATCTCGCGGTTGAGGCGCTCGTTGGGGTTGTTCGACCAGATTTGTCGCCAGATCTCCTTGGGGAACGCGGTGAAGGCCAGGATGTCGGCGCGAGCGTGTTCGAGGTGGTCAGCGACGGCGGGGAGTTTCTCGGTCAGGGCGTCGACGACGCGGTCGAACTGGGCATGCACCGACTCGGCGTCGGGCTGGTCGTAGATGGAGTGCAGCAGGGCCTTGACCCAGCCCCACGAGTTCTTCGGTGTCGCTGACATGAGGTTGGCGGCGTAGTGGGTGCGGCAGCGTTGCCAGGCCGCACCCGGCAGAGTCGCCTCGATCGCGGAGGTCAGCCCGCGGTGGGCATCGGACGTGACGAGCTTGACCCCCGTGAGGCCGCGGGCGGTCAGATCTCTGCAGAAGGCGAGCCAGCCGGCGCCGTCCTCGCTGGTGGTCACGTGGATGCCGAGGATCTCGCGGTGCCCGTCGGCGTTCACGCCGGTCGCGACCAGCGCGTGGACTGCGACGACCCGGCCACCCTCGCGGACCTTGAGCACGAGTGCGTCGGCGGCGACGAACGTGAACGGCCCGGCGTCGGCCAGCGAGCGGGTGCGGAACTGCTCCACGTGCGCGTCGAGGTCCTTGGCCATCTCCGAAACCTGCGACTTCGACAGGGCCGTGATGCCCAACGACTGCACCAGCTTGTCCATCCGCCGGGTGGACACCCCGAGCAGGTAGCAGGTCGCCACCACCGAGGTGAGTGCCCGCTCGGCCCGCTTCCTGCGCTCGAGCAGCCACTCGGGGAAGTAGGACCCCTGACGCAGCTTGGGCACCGCGACATCGATCGTGCCGGCACGGGTGTCGAAGTCGCGGTGCCGGTAGCCGTTCCGCCGGTTCACCCGCTCCGGGCTGGTCGTGCCGTACTGCGCACCACACACCGCGTCAGCCTCGGCCGACAACAGCGTGTTGATGAACGTCTGCAGCAACTCGCGCAACAGATCCGGGCTGGCCTGGGCCAGCTGTTCCTCGAGCAGGCGGGCAGGGTCGATACTGGTCCTGACGGTCATCGTTGGTGTCCTTCTTCGAGTCGGTTGTGAGAGATCACTCGAAGGATCACCCGGTGGCCGTCACCCACATCTACAGCGACACGCTCACCGGGATCGGTACACCACTCTGCCGGACGTCACTAATGGCGAGTGAAGTCGACCCTTTGATGGTGTCGGGAGGGACTTCCCTCGCTATGGTGGGGAGAACTCTCTCCTGACGGGCGTCGTGGGCGAGTTACTGCTGCTAGAGCGGTAGTAACTCTCCCTCGAGATCCGCGGTGTCCCACGATGTGGGATTTCGGGGGCGTTTGCTGGGCCGCCCACCACGATTACCTGATCCTCATCACGCCTGCAATCGTGTTGGGGCTCGGGTAATCGTGGTGATGTAGCGGATCGTTGATGATCATCGCGGCCCGCAGCCCGCCAAAGCGGGACGAAACGGGCACGGAAGGGGCGAGGCGTGCCCAGGGCCTCCCCGTCCCCCTGATAGCTGCCAGGTTCTTGGCCGGGTGCGCGCGGGTCAAGTCCGCCTCTCCGGCGCGAAGCGCCTCCATGTCGGACTTGAGGCGCGCGTGACCGGCTAAGAGAATGGGCAGCAGGGGGACGGGGAGCCCAACCTCATCCCCCCGGCCAACCATCAACCGGAAGAGCGCCGGCGGAAGTCCGTCGGGCTCATCGCGTGCGCCTGGCGGAACTGGCGCGAGAAGTGGAACGGGTCGCCGTAGCCGACGTCGCGGGCGATCTCGCCGACCGTCGCCTCGGTGGTGGTCAGCAGCAGCCGGGCCCGTTCCATGCGCAGCGTCGTGTGGTAGGCGTGCACCCCGCCGCCGGTGGCCCGCCGGAACAGCGTCGTCAGGTGCGACGTCGACACACCCACCAGGGCGGCCAGCTCCGGCACCCGCACGGTGCCGTCGAGCCGCGAGGCCAGGTACGCCATGGCCCGCTCGAGCGGGTCGTCCGCCGCCGGCGGAGTCGCGGCGCGGTCGGCGATCAGCTGGGTCAGCAGCTTCCACGCCGTGCCGGCCACCCCGACCAGCCGCGCCGGACCGCCGTCGTCGTCGCGGGCGAGGCGGGCCACGATCTCGTCGGCCAGCGCGACCGCACGGTCGAGCCGGCGGATCGGCACGACGGGGGAGCCCAGCGCCTCGACCAGCTCGGGCACGTCGCTGCCGCGCAGCCGGCACCACCACACCGTCCAGGGCGACGACGGCGACCCGCCGTAGGCGTGCGGCGTCCCGGCCGGGACGACCAGGGCTGCGCCGGCCCCGATGCGATGACGGCGGCCGCTCACCTCGGCCCAGCCACTGCCGGAGGCGCACACCGCCACCAGGGTCTGCCGCGCACCGTCACAGCCGGCCACCCCGAACCCCACGGACGCGGGGGAGTAGCCGGCGTCGGTGACCACCAGCCGCCGTGTGACAGGGGCGCCCAGTGCCGCCGTGATCTGCCGCCGCGGCACGGCGTACAGCCGCTCCTGCTGGCGTAGACCGTCGCGGGCTGGCACACGTCCACTATGTCACGAGTTACATACTTGACAAAGTTTATTAAGTCTCCGTAGCGTCGGCTACGTGCCGATCCAGCGAGGCGGCCCGGTCGAGGGAACCCCGGCCGAGGGCGCCGTCTTCCTCTCCGCGTTGACCGCCGGGCCCATCGCCCGCGTCGACATCGCCCGCGAGACCGGGCTGTCGTCGGCCGCCGTGACGCGGGTGGCGAAGCTGCTCATCGACGAGGGCTACCTCGAGTACGCCCCGGACCAGCCCCAGCAGAACAACGGCGACGAGACCCGCATGGGCCGGCCGAGCAGCCCGCTTCAGGTGCACGCCCGGCAGACCGGGTCGTTCGGCATCATCGTCCGCCGCGACGAGCTGATCGGCATGGTGTGCGACCTCGCCGGTGCACCTCGGGTCTCCGAGCGCCGCCCGCTGCCGGACAACTCCGTCGACGCCACGGTCGCCGCGATCGCCGCGTTCCACCGCGAGCTCGTCGCCCGCGCCGAGGACGTCGGCTTCGTCGTCGCGCCGCACGACCTGGGGCTCAGCCTCTCCGGCGACATCGACCACGACACCGGCTACGTCCGCTACTCGCCGTTCCTCGGCTGGCGCGACGTCGACCTCGGCGCCGCCGTCAGCATCGCCGTCGGCGCCCCCGTCGTCGTCGAGAACGACGTCAAGGCGCTCACCGTCGCCGAGCAGTGGTTCGGGCTCGGGCGCGGCATCACGAACTTCGCCGTCGTCACCATCGGCACCGGCATCGGCTGCGCCCTCGTCGTGGACGGGAGCCTGGTCCGCGGTGCGCACAGTGTGGCCGGCGAGATCGGGCACCTGCCGCTCGGCGACCCCGCGGTCCGCTGCCACTGTGGCGCGCACGGCTGCGTCGAGGCCGAGGCGTCGACGAAGGCGCTGCTGGACAGTTGCCGCGCCGTCACCGGCCGCGACGACCTCACCATCGAGTCCGCGGTGGAGCTGGCACGCACCGGCGACGACGGCGTCCGCGCGATCTTCGCCCGGGCCGGCCGGCTCATCGGGCTGGCACTCGCGTCGGTGGCCAACCTGCTCGGCCCGGAACGCGTCATCGTCGCCGGTGAGGGCGTGTCCAGCTTCGACCTGTTCGAGACCGCCCTCCGCGAGGCCTTCGCGGAGCAGGCGTTCGGCGCCGCCCACCAGGTGCCCATCCACGTGCGCGACCTGCCGTTCGAGGAGTGGGCCCGCGGTGCCGCCGCGGTCGCCATCCAGGAGCTCGTTTTCCCGTCCCGCCAGCGCGTCACCGCCGACGTGCGCCGTCGCCCAGGGGTCCGTCGTGTCTGAGTCCTCCACCTGGTCCGTGTCCCACGGCGCGAACACCATCGCGCTCACGTGGTTCCGCGGCCGCCTCACCTGGACCGCGCTGCACGACGGCGTCCAGGTCACCGCACCCGCGCCGCTGCACCTGCGCACCGGCGACGGCCGCGACCTGCTGTCGGGCGCGACCTACCGGGGCGACGACACCCGCGAGGTGACCGAGGAGTACGAGCTGGTCGTCGGCAAGCGGGTCGGCCCGCACGCCGTCGACCACCGCGAGCGCACCATCCGCTTCGCCACAGCCGGCGACGGCGGTGGCGAGGTCGCCGTCGTGCTGCGGGCCGCGCCCGACGGCGTCGCCTTCCGGTTCGTCCTGATCGGGCTCGACGGCGTGACGGTGACCGGCGGCGACGCGGGCCTGCGGTTCCCGGCGACGGCGCCGGTCTGGCCGCTCACCTACACGCCCTGGTACGAGACCACCCGATTCACCAGCACGCTCGACGCGCTGGAGCCCGGCGACTACGGCTTCCCGTTCCTCGTCGAGCTGGCAGAGGACACGTTCGCGCTGGTCACCGAGGCCGACCTGGACGGCCGCTACGGCGGCTCGTTCGCGCGGTACGACGGCGGCGGCGCGCTCACCGTCACGCTCGCCGACGACGTGGTGCTCGACGGCGACAGCGTGGCGACGCCGTGGCGGGTCGCCATCGTCGGCGACCTCGGCACCGTCGTCGCGTCGCACCTGGTCGACGACCTCGCTCCGCCGGTGGCCGGCGGCACCGTGCCCGTCTGGGCGCGGCCGGGTCGCGCCGCGTGGTCGTGGTGGTCGGACTTCTACAGCGGTGCGCACCTGTCCAAGCAGTTGCGCATGCTCGACTACGCCGCCGCCCGCGGCTGGGAGTACGTGCTGGTCGACTGCGGCTGGGACGGCGTCTGGATGCCCGAGCTGGTGTCGGCCGCCAGCGAGCGCGGCGTCGGCGTGTTCGTCTGGGTCGTCTGGGACCACCTGGCCACACCGGAGCAGCGGCGGAAGCTCGCCGAGTGGGCGTCGTGGGGCGTCGCCGGCGTCAAGGTCGACTTCATGGAGTCCGAGGCGCAGGCGCGCTACCGCTGGTACGACGAGGTCATCGCTGAGTGCGCCCGCGTGGGCCTGATGATCAACTTCCACGGCTCGGTCATCCCGCGCGGCTGGTCGCGCACGTATCCGCACGTCATGAGCTACGAGGCGGTGCGCGGTGCCGAGTACTACGTCTTCTACAGCGAGCCGCTGACCCCCGAGCACAACACGATCGTGCCGTTCACCCGCAACGTCGTCGGCTCGGCCGACTACACGCCGGTGACGTTCTCGGCCGCCGCCCGGCTGACCACCGAGGCGCACGAGCTGGCGCTGGCCCTGGTGCTGGAGTCGGGGCTGCTGAACTACGCCGACGAGATCGACGAGTACGCCAAGCGGCCCATCGCCGAGGCGGCGATCGAGCGGATCCGGGCGCACTGGGACGAGACGCGGCTGCTGGCCGGGCGGCCGGGGGAGTACGTCGTGCTGGCCCGCCGCTCGGGCGCCGAGTGGTTCGTCGGCGCGCTGTCCGCGCTGGCCGAGCCGAAGCCTGTCACCGTCGACCTCACCGTTCTAGGCCTGAACACCGGTGAGTACACCGCTACGATCATCACCGACGACGACGGCGGCAAGCTCTCCCGGGCGATCCGGCCGGTGACCGCGGCGGACGCCGTCGACCTCACCCTGCGGCCCAACGGCGGCGCGCTGGTCCTGCTCGCCCCGCCCGGCGGCGCGGGGGCCGCTGCGTCACGACAGCCGCAGCCGGCAGCCGTCGCCGTCGCCGTCGCCGACCCGATCGTGCGCGGCGTCCCCGGTGAGCCGGTCGAGATCGCCGCCACCGTCACCGGCGCCGAGCCGCACCTCGTCGTCCCGCCCGGCTGGGACCCGCCGCGCCCAGTCCGCGACGGCGTCTGGTCGGTCACCGTCCCCGCGGACACCGAGCCCGGCCACGTCGCCGTGCTGGCGGTCCACGCCGGCGAGCCGCTCGGACCCCGTCGTTCCACCCTCGCGCACGTGCGCGTCGTCAGCCCCCTCGGCGCGCAACCCGCGTCGCTCGTCGCGCTCACCCCCGTCGCCGCCGTCAACGGCAGCGGGCCGGTCGAGCGGGACATGTCCAACGGCGAGGGCAACCCCGCCGACGGCCGGCCGATGTCCGTGGCCGGCGTGCACCACCCCCGTGGCCTCGGTGTCTGCGCCCCGGCGGACGTCACCTGGGTGCTCGACGGCACGGCGGCGCGGCTCACCGCGTCCGTCGGCGTCGACGACGAGAGCCCGGCCGGCACGACGGCGACCTGCGCCGTCGTCGGCGACGGGCGCGTCCTGTCCACCGTCGAGGTCGCGCACGGCGAACCCGCGCGCGAGCTGGACGTGGACCTCACCGGCATCACCCGGTTGCGGCTGGTCGTGCAGCCACCGCCCGCCGGCGCCGAGCCCGCGCACGTGGACTGGATCGACCCGCACGTGCGGCCCCTGACCTGAGTCACGCTCCCATACGAACGGAAGGTACGACGATGAAGTCGACGAAGACCCTGCTCGGCCTGATGGCCGCGGCGGCCGTCCTGACGCTGGTCGCATGCGGCGACAACGGCGCCTCGGCCGGCGGCTCCGACGACGGCGACGGCGGTGACAGCGCCGAGGAGGTCAACCTGACCTTCGCGACGTTCTCGCCGGACCAGGAGTCGGCCATCCGCGAGGTCCTCGACGTGTTCGAGGAGCAGAACCCGGGCGTCTCGGTCGAGATCCAGATCATCCCGTGGACCGACTACTGGAGCACGCTGCAGACGTCGACCGCCGGCGGCACCGGCCCGGACGTCGCCTGGATGCTCGGCGCGAAGATCGGCCAGTACATCGACGGCGGCGTGCTGCTGCCGCTGGACGACGCGTTCGAGGAGTCCGGCCTCGACATCGAGAAGTACCCGGAGCAGCTGGTCGACCTGTTCGTCGACGACGGCACCACCTACGCGCTGCCCAAGGACTTCGACACCATCGGCCTCTGGTACAACAAGGCGCTGTTCGACGAGGCCGGCCTGGCCTACCCGACGCCGGACTGGACCTGGGACGACGTCATCACCAACGCGAAGGCACTGACCAAGCCCGACGGCAGCGTCTACGGCATCGGCGCGCCCATGGACCCGCAGGCCACGTACTACAACACGATCTACCAGGCCGGCGGCGAGGTGATCTCCGAGGACGGCACCACGTCGGGCTACGACAGCCCCGAGGCGATCGAGGGCATCAAGTTCTGGACCGACATGATCAACGTGCACCACGTGTCGCCCACGCTGGAGTCGTTCGCCGACACCGAGTCGGTCGCCCAGTTCATGTCCGGCCGGCTCGCCATGCTGACCACGGGCTCGTTCTACGCGATCCGGTTCGCGAACGACCCGTACTCGTCGGAGAACTTCGACGTCACCGAGCTGCCGGGCGGCGCCCAGGAGGCGACCATCATCAACGGCATCGGCAACGTGGCCCTCGCCTCGACCGAGCACCCCGAGGAGGCCGCCCGGCTCGCCGTCTTCCTCAGCGGTGAGGAGGCCTCGCAGATCTCCAGCGAGACCGGCACCGTCATCGGCTCCTACGACGGCACCCAGCAGGCCTTCGTCGACGCGTTCCCGCAGTTCAACCTGCAGGCGTTCCTCGACCAGGCCGAGAACGGCGTCGTGCTCCCGGTGTCGCGCAACACCGACGCCTGGGCCAGCCGCGAGGGCGAGTTCCTGACCCCGGCCTGGACCGGTGAGCAGACCGTCGAGGAGGCGGCCGCGGGTCTCGCCGGGGCCATGAACGAGGCACTGGCGCAGGAGAACTGACGCTCTGATGACCGTCACCCAGACGAAGGGCTCGGCGGCGCCACCCGCGCCGCCGGCCCCGCCGGGCGGCCGCCGCCGGCCGAACCGGCACCCGGACAACGCGTGGGCGGCGATCCTGCTCGCGGTGCCGTTCGCCGGCCTGGTGATCTTCTACCTGTGGCCGCTGCTGCGGACTGTGCTGCTCAGCCTCTCCGAGGGGACGGCGTTCACCGGCTACACGGTCACGGGGTTCGACAACTGGCGGCAGCTGTTCGAGGGCGACGACGTCTGGCGGGCGCTGGTCAACACGCTGGTGTACGCGGCGATCGTGCTGCTGGGCGTGCCGCTCGCCATGGTGATCGCCGCCCTGCTGCACCAGAAGGGCCTGCGCGGCCGGTCGTTCTACCGCACGCTGTACTTCGTCCCCGTCGTGACCATGCCCGTGGCCGTCGCGATGGTCTGGCGCTACATCTACAACGGCGACTTCGGCCTGCTCAACGAGGTGCTCGACTCCGTCGGCGGGCCGACGAGGGCCTGGGTGGCCGACCCCGACACCGCGCTGTACGCCGTCGCCGTCGTCGGCATCTGGATGGCGCTGGGCACCAACCTGATCATTCTGGCGGCCGGGCTCGAGGCCGTGCCGGAGACACTGGAGGAGGCGGCGATGCTCGACGGCGCCGGGCCGATCCGGCGGTTCTTCTCCGTGACGGTGCCGCTGCTGACCCCGTCGATCTTCCTGGTGTCGGTGCTGAGCGTGATCGGGTCGCTGCAGATGTTCGACCTGCTGTTCATCATGCTCGGCCGCACGAACCCGGCGCTGGCCGACTCCAAGACGATCGTCTACCTGTTCTACGAGGAGGCGTTCGTGCGCAACGACCGCCCGCTCGGCGCGGTGATCGCGCTGGTCACCCTGGTGGTGACGCTCGCGGTGACGGCCGTGCAGTTCCGCCTGCAGCGACGGTGGGTGACCTATGCGTGAGTCTGCGCGTTCTTCCCGTCACCTGGTGACGCACGTCGTGCTGATGGCCGGCGCGCTGCTCATGGTGTCGCCGTTCCTCTGGCAGTTCCTGACGTCGCTGAAGACGCTGGGGGAGTCGACCCGGATCCCGCTGACGGTGCTGCCGTCGTCGCCGCAGTGGTCGAACTACTCCGAGTTCTTCGACGTCGTGCCCGTCGGCTCGATGGCCGTGAACAGTGTGCTCGCGCTGGTGCTGCGCGTCGTCGCCCAACTGCTGATCGCGTCGCTGGCGGCGTACGTGTTCGCGCGGCTGCGCTTCCGCTTCCGCGGGCCGCTGCTGGCCTGCTTCCTGGTGGTGCTGATGGTGCCGCCGCAGCTGTTCGTGATCCCGCAGTACGAGGT
The DNA here is from genome assembly GCF_014204975.1 of Jiangella mangrovi. Classification (NCBI taxonomy): domain Bacteria; kingdom Bacillati; phylum Actinomycetota; class Actinomycetes; order Jiangellales; family Jiangellaceae; genus Jiangella; species Jiangella mangrovi. The sequence continues at coordinate 6,370,263 of NZ_JACHMM010000001.1, read as the reverse complement.
GATCCGGACGATGGGCTGGCTGAACTCGGTCCAGGCGCTGGCGCTGCCCGGTGCGTTCAGCGCGTTCGGCGTGTTCGTGCTGTACCAGTTCATGCGGACGCTGCCGCCCGAGCTGGACGAGGCCGCGAAGATCGACGGGGCCAACCCCTGGCAGATCTATCTGCGGATCATCCTGCCGCTGTGCCGGCCGGCGCTGGCCGCCCTGACCATCCTCACCTCGCTGTTCTCCTGGAACGACCTGCTCTGGCCGCTGATCGTCAACACCATCCCGGACCGGATGACGCTGCCGGTCGGCCTGGCCACCCTGCAGGGCGCCCAGGGCACCGACTATCCCGTCCTGATGGCGGGCTCGCTGCTGACGATCCTGCCGATGGTGCTGGTCTTCGTCCTGCTGCAGAAACAGTTCATCCGCGGCATCGCGATGTCCGGAATCAAGGCCTGACGGCCCCTCTCTGAAAGCTCTGTCTATGTCTCTCTCTCCCGGTTTCGACGTCGTGCACGAGCTGACCGCTTCCTCCTCGGGGGCCGAGGTGTTCGAGCACGGCTGGCAGTCCTTCAGCCCGACCACCGCCTACCCACTCGGCACCCGGCCGCACCGGCCCACGTCCGAGCGCAACCGGATGCTCAACTACCGGCAGGCGTCGCACCCCGGCCGCGAGGGTTACTTCAGCGAGGGCGTGCTGGCGGTGGCCGACGGTTCTGGTGCCGTGCACGTCGTGGCCGCGGCCGACCCGTTCACGACGGGGGTGCGGCTGCAGGCGGTCGCTGACCCTGGCGGCTCGGTCGTGGTGGGGGCGGACGGGCCGGTGGCCGTCACCGTCGTGCCCGGGTCGTCGGTTCAGGAGGCCCTGCGGTCGTGGGCTGTCGGTGCCGTGGAGGGGGCCGGTCTAGCGCCTGCTCGCCCCGCGCCGACCGCCTGGTGCTCCTGGTACGAGTACTGGGGCGACGTCCGCGAGACCGACGTCGTCGAGAACCTCGGGGCCATGCGCACGCTCGACCTGCCGATCGACGTCGTGCAGATCGACGACGGCTACTCCGCCGAGATCGGCGACTGGCTGACGCCGTCGTCGACCTTCACCGATCTCCGTGGCCTGGTCGAGAAGATCCGCGGCGAGGGCCGCCGGGCCGGCATCTGGCTGGCGCCGTTCTTCGCCGGCGCGCGGTCGCGGCTGGCCGACGAGCACCCGGACTGGCTGCTGCGGCACCCGCACGGCGGCCTGTTGCACGCCGGCAACAACTGGAACCAGGACCTGTACTCGCTCGACCTGTCGCACCCCGGCGCGGCGGAGTGGATGAGCTCGGTGTTCTCCACCTTCGCCGAGTGGGGGATCGACTACTTCAAGATCGACTTCATCGCGGCCGGGGCGATCCCGGGCTCGCGTTACTCGGGAGTCGATCCGGTGACGGCGTACCGGGACGGGTTGCGGCTGATCCGGTCGGCCGTGGGTCCGTCGGCGCACATCCTCGGCTGCGGGGCGCCGGTCCTGCCCTCGGTCGGCCTGGTCGACTCGATCCGCGTCAGCGCCGACACCGGCCACACCCTCGAGCCCGGCGACGGCGACATGTGCTCGCCGAGCCAGCAGGCCGCGGTGCTGTCGGCCGACGGGCGGCAGTTCATGAACGGCGTATTCTTCGCCAACGACCCCGACTGCCTCATCGTCGGGCCGAAGGTCGAGAACCGCGAGACCTGGGCCGCGCACGTCGAGAAGGTCGGCGGCGCCGTCGTGAGCAGCGACCGCCTGCTCGGCCTGGACGACTGGGGCCTCGAGACCACCCGCCGGTTGCTGACCCGCTGACCGGCTGGTCGCGTCGGGAGGGAGTTGTCCGCGCTATAGCGGGTGAAACTCCCTCCTGACGACGCCCACAGTGTCGGTGCCTGTCCGTACTCTCATCCGGACGGATGGAGGCACGGGTGCAGAACTGGGGTGCGTCGCAATGGTCCGCGGTCGGAACCGTCGCGACTCGCCCCTGACATCCTCGTTGCACGACACGAGGCTCGAGGGCTCTTACCTGCTGGTCAATGGGATACCAACCATGCCTCCGCGCATGCGCCTGGCCCGAATCTTCGATTCGGCCATTCAACGGAACAAGGATCCCGAGCTCCCTTGGCGCTTCGACGTGTGCGTGCAGTTCTCGGATTATCGCGGGAAGGGGCAGGAGCCGCTTCGCTACGTGCTCGATCTTGAGCCGTTCCGAAGCGGCCGTTTCGTCAATGAACGAGGCATCCATCACGCGGCTGAGGCCCTGGGGGAGATTCGTACGCTATTGAAGCGTTCCATGCGAGGCGGCCGCTTGAGAGTCTCGATCCACGACGAGGATTACGCGCGTTGGTCCGATCGGTGGCAGTACGACCGCAGCGGCGACACTCCGTCCCTGGGTAACAGATGGCCTGCCGGCCGCCCGTCGCCCTCGAAGTTTCAGAATCTCGAGGAGTCATGGGTGAGGCGTGTCTGGTACTCGACGAAAGTGCGAGTCCGCCGTCGCTGAGGGCGGGGTTACTACCGCTATAGCAGTAGCAACTCGCCCTCGACCCCTACCGGCCGTCGTCAGTTCGCGCACAAGCAGCGACCTAGATTGGGCGCAACGTGCGACCCAGGGAGGATCCATGCCACATGTGAGATCGGCCGACGGCACCAGCATCGGGTACGACCGGCTGAGCGACGACGGCGACACCGTGGTGCTCGTCGGCGGCGGGCTCGACGACGGCAGCGAGAACGTGCCGCTGGGCGAGCACCTCGCGGGCGCCGGGTTCGCCGTCGTCAACTACCGGCGCCGCGGCCGGGGCGACAGCGGCGACACGCAGCCGTACGCCGTCGAGCGGGAGATCGAGGACCTCGCCGCGGTCATCGACGCGACCCGCCGTCCGGCGCACCTGTTCGGCGCGTCGTCGGGCGGGGCGCTGGTGTTGGAGGCGGCGGCCGCGGGGCTGCCGGTGGGCCGGATCGCCGTGCACGAGGTCCCGTACCTGCTGACCGAGCCGATGGTCGCGGCCTGGCGCCAGTACGTCACCGACCTCGGCCGCGCCCTCGATGCAGGGGACCGCGACGAGGCGTTGCGGCTGTTCATGCGGCTGGCCGGGTCGTCGGACGAGGACATTGCCGGGGCCGAGGCGGCGCCGGTCTGGCCCGCGCTGCTCGACCTCGCGCCGACGCTGCGCTACGACGCCGCCTGCCTGGGCGACGGCCCGCCGCCCGCGGACCGGCTGGCGCAGGTCGCGCAGCCGGTGCTGCTGTCGACCGGCGCGACGGTGGACCCGCACTCGGCCGGGCTGCCGGTCGACTTCTTCGGTGCGGCCGCAGACGCCGCGGCAGACGCGCTTCCGGACGCCCGGCGGCTCACCGTCGAGATCGCCGGCCACGTCGCCGATCCCGCGCTGCTGGCGCCGAAGCTGGCGGAGTTCTATCGCACTGGCTGAGCGGGTCAGGGCTCCCAGCGCAGCCGCTCGTGCAGGATCGCCTGCTCGGCCGGGTTGCTGGTGAGACGCAGGGCGCGCTCGTCCGCCGCCCGAGCCTCAGCCGGTCGGCCGAGGTCGCGCAGCAGGTCGGCCCTGGTCGCGTGCCACAGGTGGTACGCGTCGAGCCGCCCGGCCGGCTCGCCGTCCAGCTCGGCCAACGCCGCCTCGGGCCCGGCCACGTACCGCAGCGCCACCGCCCGGTGCAGACGCGTCACCGGCGACGGCGCGACCGCCAGCAGCAGGTCGTACAGCAGCACGATCTGCTCCCAGTCGGTGTCCTCCCACCGCGGCGCCTCGGCGTGACAGGCGACGATCGCGGCCTGCAGCTGGTAGGGCCCCGGCTGCCGGCGCCGGGCCGTGCGGGTCAGCAGGTCGACGGCGTCGGCGATGGCCGCGTGGTCCCAGCGGGACCGGTCCTGGTCGGCGAGCAGCACGAGGTCGCCGCCGGCGGAGAAGCGGCCGCCCGCCCGGGCGCGGTGCAGCCGGATCAGCGCCAGCAGCCCGGCGACCTCCGGCTCGTCCGGCAGCAGCTCGTGCAGCAGCGCCGCCAGCCACTCGGCGTCGTCGACCAGCCGCTGTGACGCGACCTCGCCGCCTGAGGACAGGTAGCCCTCGTTGAGCATGAGGTAGACGACGGTGAGCACCTCGGCCGTCCGCGCCCGGAGGTCCGCCTCGACCGGTAGCCGGTACGGGATCCCGGCGTCGGCGATCTTCCGCTTCGCCCGCGTGATCCGCTGCGCCACCGTCGTCTCCGGCACCAGGAACGCGCGCCCGATCTGCGCCGTCGTCAGCCCGCACACCACGCGCAGCGTCAGCGCGACCTGCGCGGACCGGGGGAGCGCCGGGTGGCAGCAGGTGAAGATCAGCCGCAGGCGCTCGTCCGGTTCCGACGGCACCGGCCACTGCACCTGGGCCAGCTTCTCGCGGTAGCGGGCCTCGCGGCGCAGCACGTCGAGGCCGCGGCGCCGGGCGACGGTGAACAGCCAGGCGTCCGGCCGGTCCGGGATGCCGTCGACAGGCCACCGCCGCAGCGCCTCGACGACGGCGTCCTGGACCAGGTCCTCGGCGGCGCCGAAGTCGCCGATCAGCCGGACCAGGGCGGTCGCGAGCCGGCCCGCGTGCTCGCGCACGGTGCGGGCCAGCTCGTCGTAGGCCGCCTCGTCGCGAGCCGGGCCTGCCGCCGTCATGACTCCAGCGGCCGGATCTCGATCACCGGGCAGCCCGGCCAGCTCTTCGCCATGCGCAGCGCCTCGTCGAGATCGGCGACCTCGATCTCGAAGTAGCCGCTCACGACCTCCTTGCCCTCGACGAACGGTCCGTCGGTGACGACCGGCTCCGGCCCGTCGAGGCGGACGGTGGTCGCGGTGTGGGCGTCCTGGAGCTTGTTGCCGCCGCGGATGACGCCGCGGTGCTCGGCCACCCACGCGTCGACCAGCCCGAACGCGCGGGCGCGGTCGTCGGGCGTCATAGCCTGAAGGTCGGCGTGGAACTGCTCGGTGTCGACGAACAACAGCACGTACTTCATGTAGTCAGGCTCCCTGCAGCGCGGCCAGGCGGCGGCCCAGCTCCTCGGGCTCGACGTCCTCGACGTGCGTCGCGATGGTCCAGCCGTGCCCGAACGGGTCGACGACGAAGCCGTCGCGGTCGCCGTAGAACTGGTCCTCGGGTGCCCGCTTCAGCGTCGCCCCCAGCTCGACGGCGCGGGCGACGACGGCGTCGACGTCCGCGACGTAGAGGAACAGGAACGACGGCGACCCCGGCAGCCCGCCGGCCGGCGGCGCCTCGGTGCCCATCATCGGCGACGCGTCCTCGACGATCAGCACCGAGTCGCCGATCTCGATCTCGGCGTGCGCGACGCTGTCGCCAGGCCCGGGGAACCGCATCCGCTCGGTCGCGCCGAACACCTCGGCGTAGAACTCGAGCGCCTTCGCCGCCCCGTCGACGACGAGGCAGGGGGTGACGCGGCGGTAGTGCGCGGGGGTCGGCTGCACGCTCATATGGTCCTCCTGGGTGTCTCGGCCCGTGTGGCCTTTCTACCCAGGAGACGAACGACGGTGTGCCGGTTACGACAACCCGGCCGCCGGTTTGATCACTTTTCGCCGAACCGGCGGCGGGCGCGACCGGGCTGTGCTTACCGTTCCGGGGTGCGCAACCGTCTCCGGCCTGCCGGCCTCCTCGTCCTTCTGCTGCTCGTGACGGCGTGTTCGAGCGACGGCGACGGCGACGGGGACGGCGGCGGCTCCCCGGACGCCACGCCGACCGACGGCGGCGCCGAGCTGGTCCGGGTGCCGGCCGACGCGGCCACGATCGCTGCCGCCGTCGACGCCGTCGCCCCGGGTGGCATGGTGCTGATCGATGCGGGCACGTACCCCGAGGCCGTCGTCGTCGACAAGACCGACGTCACCATCCGCGGCGCCGACCGCAACGCCGTCGTCGTCGACGGTGAGGGCGAGCGGTCCATCGGGATCCTCGGCATCGCCGACGGCGTGCGGGTACAGAACCTCACGACCACCCGGTACACGCTGGCCGGGGTGCTGATCTCCGGCGTGCACGACGCGTCCGGCACCGTCCCCGGCGACGGCTACTCCAGCGCCGCGCCGGAGGAGGAGCTGCTGCAGCGCTACGAGGTCCGCAACGTCACGTCGACGAACAACGGCCTGTACGGCATCTATGCGTTCCACTCCCAGCACGGCGCGATCATCGACAGCTACGCGTCGGGCGGGGCGGACTCCGGGCTCTACCTCGGCCAGTGCGTCGACTGCGACGCCGTCGTCACCGGCAACGTCGCCGAGCGCAACGCCGTCGGCTTCGAGAACGCCAACGCGTCGGGTGGCGTGCTGATCACCGGCAACCGGTTCGCCGGCAACCGCGTCGGCATGACGCTGACCTCGGACTACCAGGAGGCGTTCGTCCCGCAGCAGGGCAACGTCGTCGTCGGCAACGTCATCAGCGACAACACCCAGGCCGACTCGCCGGCCCACGCCGAGGGCGGCTTCGGCGTCGGCATCGGGATCAGCGGCGGGCAGCAGAACGTCGTCGAGCGGAACCTCATCGGCGGCAACACCACCGCGGGCGCGCTGATCGGCAGTGCGGAGGACGTGCCGTCGCTGGGCAACCGGTTCGTGTCCAACCTGTTCAGCCGGAACCGCGTCGACATCGCCGACGTCTCCACCGAGCGGGCGCCGTCGAACGGCACCTGCCTCGAGGACAACGGGTTCGCCTCGGTGCTGCCGGACGTCCTGGGGACGGCGATCTGCCCGGCCGGGACGGCCGACATCTCCGGCGTGACCCTGACCGACGTCCCCGCCGCCCCACCCGGCGTCCCCTTCCTCGACGTCACCCCGCCCGGCCCGCAGCCCGGCCTCGACGGTGACCTCACCGTCGTCCCCGAGCCTCTCCCGGACACCCCCGAGCGCCCCGACGCCGCCGCAATCGCCGTCCCCGACCCGGCCCTGCTCGCCGACCGCTCCGCCCTCTGAGGGTGATGGGTGCGGGTAGCCATAGCAGCACGGATCCCTCAACCATCGCGCCCGGGTGCCCTCGGGCGTCGATGGGTGAGCGTCTGGTGGCGCTATGGCACCAGCAGGTGCTCACCCATCCTGGGCCGAGCGTCCCAGGGGTGAGCAAGCAATCACCCTCGGGGGGTGATGCGACCGCACCCCCGGTCGGGAGAGCGTCGCACCTAGCCGGCGCGAACCGCGTGCCGGCAGTAGACCGCCGTCGAGGCAGGTGCGAGATGACCGATCTCCACATTCCGAGAGACACGGAGGACGACTACCGCGAGCCGAGTGCGTGGGCCGTGGGCTGGATCGTCTTCGCCGCCGTCATGATGGTCATGATCGGCGTGTTCCACGCGATCGCCGGACTGGTCGCGATCTTCGACGACGACTTCTTCACGCAGGTCAGGGAGTACGTCTTCGACTTCGACGCGGACACCTGGGGCTGGATCCACCTCATCCTGGGCATCGTGCTGGTGATCGCGGGGGCCGCGCTGTTCACGGGGTCGGTCGCGGCCCGCACCGTGGGCGTGATCCTCGCGGGACTCAGCATGCTGGCGGCGTTCGCGTGGCTGCCGTACTACCCGATCTGGGCAGTCGTGATCATCGCGGTGGCCGTGAGCGTCGTCTGGGCGCTGACGGTCCACGGCCGGGACATCACCGCCGGCAGCTGACCGGCCGGCGCCGATGAACATCGTCGTCGCCGCGGTGGTCGTCATCGCGGTGACGGCGGTGGCGGTCGGCGTCATGCTGCTGGTCCGGCGCGGTGCACCGGACGGCGGCTACTTCCACGACGGCGACCGCGCGGCCGGGGTGTTCGGCGTGCTCGCGACGGGGTTCGCCGTCCTGCTCGGCTTCGTCGTCTTCCTGGCCTTCACCAGCTACGACGCTGCCCGCGTGGGCGCGGAGGACGAGGCGCTGATCGTCGCCCAGCAGGTCGAGACCGCGCAGCTGCTGCCGGCCCCCCAGGCGGCGGAGCTGACGGGGGAGCTGGTCTGCTACGCGCGGTCGGTCGCCGGGGTGCAGTGGGAGCGGATGTACGCGGGCACCCTCGGCGAGGAGCTCAACCCGTGGGGTGCGGAGCTGTTCCGGACGATCCGCACGGTGGAGCCGACGACATCGGTCCAGGAGTCGGCCTTCGACACCTGGCTGAGCCAGACGTCGGACCGCGAGGCGGCGCGCAACGACCGCATCCACGGCGCCGTCGGCGTGATCCCGGCGCCGATGTGGATCGTGCTGCTCTTCGCCTCGGTGCTGATCTTCTTCTACATGCTGTTCTTCGCCGACAGCGGCGAGGCGATCCAGGTGCAGGCGCTGCTCATGGGCACCGTCGTCTCGGTCATCACGGCGCTGCTGCTCCTGGTCCAGGCGCTCAACGACCCGTTCCATCCCGGCGTCGGCGGGCTGCAGCCGGTGGCGATGGAGCGGGTGCTGCAGGTCATCGACCAGGAGCTCGAGCTGGTCGGCACGGACGACCCGCCGCCCTGTGACGACCGGGGCATCGCCCTGGAGGCCGGCCGATGACCTGGCTCAGCTCGCTCCCGGCCGGCGTGCTCGTCGGGGGCTGCCTCGTGCTGGCGCTGCTGGTGGTCGTCGCGTCGACGGCGGCCGTGCGGGCGCTGGTCCCCGAGGCCGAGCGGGACCGCGTCCAGCGCATCGCCGCGCCGCTGATGCCGGCCCTGGGGGCGGCGTTCGCCATCCTCAGCGCGCTGACGCTGTCCAGCGAGGCCGGCTACCTGCGCGCCGCGGAGGGCTACGTCAGCGACGAGGGCGCCGCGGCGGCGCGGCTGGCCTGGGCGGCGACCAACCCCGGCGTGGACTCCGAGCCGATCCACGCGGCCCTGCGCGACTACCTGATCACCACGCGCGAGCGGGAGTGGAGCGGCCCGGCCGCCGCCACCGGCGACGACGCCGACACCGAGCGCGCCATCGCGGCCATGGAGCAGGCCGTCCGGACGCAGGCGGGCCGCTGGCAGCAGATCGGCACGCCGGCCTCGACCGAGCTGCTCACGGCCGTGGACGCCGTCACCAGCACTCGCCGGGCCCGCATCGTCGCCGCGGACCACGAGATCCCGGCGCTCTACGTCGTCACGCTGGTGGCCAGCGGGGTCGCGCTGATCGTCAACGCGAGCGCGCTGGCGGTCCGGGGCGGCGCGCGGATCTCGCTGCTGGTGGTCGGTCTGGCCGGCGTGGTCGGCCTCAGCCTGGCGCTGCTGTTCGCGCTCAGCGCGCCGTGGCGCGGCCCGATCACGGTCGGCGGCGATGCCGTCGACGCCGTCGTGCGCGACCTGGATACCGGCTTCTTTCAGCGCGGATGAGAGTGCTCTCACCTTTTTCGGGTGATGGCTCACGGCCGTAGCCGTGAAGGGATGTGGAACACGGGGGTGAGGCATCGTGACGGGGCACGCTGCCAGAACGATCATGGGTGAGCGCGTGAGCGGCGCACGGCCGCCGGCGCTGCCCGCCCGGCTGCGCCCGCCCCGGCCCGCCTTCCCGGTCGTCGACCGGCACCGGCTGGTCGACGCCGTCGCGGCAGGGGTGCAGAGCGCTCCGCTCACGCTGATCCGGGCACCGGCGGGATCCGGGAAGACGGTGCTCGCCGCGGCCTGGGCCACCCGGGCGCGCCGGGGTGTGCCGCCGGCGCGGCTGGCCGGCCCGCCCGCGTGGCTCACGCTCGACGACGGCGACGACCGGCCCGGCGTGTTCTGGTCGCACGTGATCGCCGCACTCTCCCGGACCGGCGCGGTGGTCGACGGCGCCCCGGACCCGGGCCGCGACCTGGACCCGGCGTTCGTCGACCGGCTCGCGGCCGAGCTGCTCACGCACGACGCCCCCGTCGCCCTCGTCCTCGACCAGGCCGAACGGCTGACCGACCGGCGCATCGGCCGCCAGCTCGACCAGCTGCTGCGCGCCGCCGGGCCGCGGTTCCGGCTGGTCATGGTCACGCGGACCGATCCCGCGCTGCCGCTGCACCGGTACCGGCTGGACGCGACGGTGGCGCAGGTCCGCTACGACGACCTCGCCTTCACCCCCGCCGAGGTCGCCGTGCTGCTGGAGCTGCACGGCGTCCGCACCCCCGAGCTGACCAGGATGGTCGCCGAGCGCACCGAGGGCTGGGCCGCGGGCGTCCGGTTCGCCGCCATGGCGCTGCAGGACCACCGCACCGCCGCCGCGGCCGACGAGGTCCGCGCCAGCCTGGAGCCGGACGGGTCGGTGCTGGGGGAGTACCTGGCCGCGGAGGTGCTCGACGCGCTGCCGCCCGCCCACCTGGACTTCCTGACCCGCACCAGCGTCGTGGCGGAGCTGACGCCCGGCCTGGCCGAGGCCCTCAGCGGGCGCCGCGACAGCGAGCGGCTGCTGGCCGAGCTGGTCCGCGGCAACGCGTTCGTCCTGGCGGTGCCCGACGCCGCCGGCGCCTACCGGACCCACCCGCTCGTGCGCGACCTGCTGGGCACGGTGCTGGCGCGGGAGAGCCCGGGCGAGGCGGTCACGCTGCACCGCCGGGCGGCGCGCTGGTTCGCCGCGTCGGGCCGGCTCACCGAGGCGGTGGACCAGCTGGTGGCCGCGGGCGACTGGGCCGGCGCGGCCACCCTGGTGGTCGACGGCGGCGCGCTGGCGCCGCTGCTGGTGCCCGGCCCGGGATCGGCCCTGGTGGGGCGGCTGGAGCGGCTGCCCGCCGACGTGGACACGCCGGCCGCCGCGGCGGTGCTGGCGGCACTCGCGGTCGGACGGGGCGAGCCGCGGCGGGCCGCACGCCGGCTGTCGCGGTGTGACGAGCGGCTGGCGTCGCTCGGCCGAGGCGCGTCCGGCTCCGGCCTGGCGCTGGCGGTCGCGGCCACCCGGACGATGCTGGCCGACGGGGTCGGCGACGCCGGCGCGACGCTCGCGGCCGCCGGGCACCTGCTCGAGGTCGTGCGCGGCGCCACCTGGGTGGACCCGGCCCGGCTCGGGGAGCTGCGGGCGCTGGGGCTGCTCGCGGCCGGCACCGCCCGGCTGCGCGACGGCGACCCGGTGGCCGCCTGCACCGACCTGGCCGAGGCCATGGCGGCCCTCGCCGCCGCCGGCGACGAGCAGCCGGGCACGGACGGTAGCGCCGGGCGCCGCGCGAGCGCGGGCGGCGACGGCGCGGGTGGGAACGGGGTCGACGGGGTCGACGGCAGGGCGGCCGGCCCGGGCGGCGGCGGGGACGACGGCGTCGACGGCTGCGCCGCGGCGATCCGGCTGCGCTGCCTCGGGATGCTCGCCCTCGCGGAGGCGAGCCGGGGCCGGCTGTCGCGGGTGCGGGAGCTGGCCGGCGCGGCCGAGGCGCTGGCCGGCGAGTCGTCCGTCGCGGCCGCCGACCGGCCCGCCGCGGCGCACCTGGCGCGGGCGTGGACGGCGTTGCAGCGCCAGGACCTGGCCGGCGCCCAGCACTGGCTGCGCCGGGCCGTCCGGATCCAGGAGAGCCGCGACGACCCGCTGCTGGCGTCGGTCGGGGTGCTGCTCCAGGTCCGGCTCCGCCGCGACCAGGGCGACGCCGACGGCGCCCGGCGGCTGCTGGAGCGGTCTGGGACCGGCCCGGCCTGGGTCCGGGCCCTGATCGACGCCGAGGCGGCCGCCGTCGACGCCCGCAGGGACCCCACCCGGGACGCCACCCGCGACACCCCGGCCGCACCCCGTCCCGCCGGGATCGAGCCGCAGGCCGCGCGGGTCGAGCAGCTGCTCCAGCAGGCGCATCGCCAGCTCGCCCGCGGCGAGGCCGAGGCGAGCCGGGCCGCCGTCGTGCGCGCCCTGCGCCTGGCCGAGCGCGACGGACTGCGGCGCCCGTTCACGCACGTCTCGCCGCGGGTGCGCCGGCTGATGCGCCTCGACGCGGACGTGGCCGCCCGGGCCGACTGGCTGCGTCCCGGCGGCGCCGGGCCGGCGCACACCACCCGCGCGGAGGACGAGGACCCCGACGGTGGCGTGCCGCCCGGGCGGGCGCTCTCGGACCGCGAGCTCGAGGTGCTGCGGCACCTGTCGTCGCTGCTCACGACGGAGGAGGTCGCGTCGGCGATGTACATCTCCGTCAACACCGTCCGGACCCACATCCGCGGCATCCTGCGCAAGCTGTCCGCGTCGCGCCGCAACGAGGCGGTCCGCCGGGCCCGTCAGCTGGGCCTCGTCTGAGATGGGCTCCCTCGCCGCGGCGCTGGCCGCCGTCGACCCCGTCCCGTGGGCACGCGGGCAGATGGCGTTCACGCTCGGCTTCCACATCATCCTGGTGCCGCTCGGGGTGTCATGGGCGTTCTTCACCCTCATCGCGAACTATCGCGCCCTCAAGCACGACGACCGCGACGCGCTGCTGCTGGCCCAGCGCTGGTCGAAGTACATGGCCGTGACGTTCGCTGTCGGCGCCGTCACCGGCACCGTCCTGAGCTTCGAGTTCGGCCTGCTCTGGCCCAGGTTCATGGGTCAGTGGGGCGACGTCTTCGGCATCCCGTTCATGTTCGAGGGGATCTTCTTCTTCACCGAGGCGATCTTCATCTCGATCTACATCTTCGGCTGGCGCCGGCTGCGGCCCTGGACGCACTTCTGGACCGGCGTCCCGATCGTGCTGGCCGGCATCTTCGGCAGCGCCTCCGTCGTCGCCGCGAACGCCTGGATGAACGCGCCCGGCGGCTTCACCCTGGACTCCGACGGGAACGTCGTCGACGTCGACCCGGTGCAGGTGATCTTCAACGACTCGATGCCGCTGCAGACCGCGCACATGATCATCGCCGCGTACCTGGTGGGCGGGTTCCTGGTCGCCTCCGTCTATGCGACGGGGATGCTTCGCGGGCGCCGCGACCACTACCACCGGCTCGGCTTCGTCATCGCGTTCTCCGTCGCCGCCGTCATGACCCCGATCCAGCTGGGGGTCGGCGACGCCCTGGCCCGCTGGGTGTACGACAACCAGCCGGCGAAGTTCGCCGCGATCGAGCTGGTGCCGGAGACCGGCAGCGACGTCCCCGAGACGCTGCTCGGCCGGCTGAACGACGACGGCACCGTCAGCGGCGGCTTCCCGATCCCCGGGCTGGCCTCGTGGCTGTCCGACCCGAGCACCGGCAGGGACACCGTCGTGCAGGGCCTCGACGCGTTCCCGGCGGACGAGCGGCCCACGACGCGGCAGGTCAACATCGTCCACCTGGCCTGGGACGTCATGGTCGGGCTCGGGACGCTGCTGTTCCTGCTCTCGGTCTGGTACGGCGTCGTCTGGGCGTTCCGCCGGCACATGCCGCAGAGCAGGTGGTTCCTGCGCTGCGCCGCCGCGTCGGGCGTGCTCGCCGTCATCGCCATGGAGGCCGGCTGGGTCGTCACCGAGGTCGGCCGGCAGCCCTGGATCGTGTACGGCCACATGAAGGTCGAGGACGCCGCCACCGGCAACACCGGCGTCTGGATCATGTTCGTCTCGGTCGTCGTCCTCTACGCCGCGCTCGGGACCACGCTGGTGCTCGTCCTGCGCGGGATGAGCCGGCGGTGGCGGCAGGGCGAGGGGCAGCGCGAGGGCGACGCCCCGTACGGCCCGCGCGCACCCGCCGAACGCGGAGCCGGGGCCGGGGCCGGGCGGGAGGCCGAGTCCGAGGAGGAGACGGTCCCGTGAGCACGACGGTCGCCATCGTGCTGCTGGCCGGGATCATCGCGTACGCGATCTTCGCCGGCGCCGACTTCGGGGCGGGGTTCTGGGACCTCGTCGCGGGCGGGCCGGAGCGGGGCGCCCGGCCGCGCGCCGTCATCGAGCACTCCGTCGGCCCCGTGTGGGAGGCCAACCACGTCTGGCTGATCTTCGTGTTCGTCGTGCTGTGGACGTCGTTCCCCGAGGCCTACGCGTCGGTGACGCTGACGCTGTTCGTGCCGCTGGCCATCGCCGCGCTCGGCATCGTCCTGCGCGGGGCCGGGTTCGCGTTCCGCAAGGCCGTCGTCCGCCTGGAGCACCGGCGGGTGTTCGGCGGGGCGTTCGCGCTGTCGTCGGTGCTGGTCCCGTTCGCCCTGGGCGCGATCGCGGGTGGCATCGCGTCGGGCCGGGTGCCGGCGGGCGGGCGGGCCGGCGACCCGGTGGACAGCTGGATCAACCCGACCTCGATCCTCGGCGGCGTGCTGGCGGTCGCGGCCGTCGCCTACCTGGCCGCCGCCTACCTGGTGTGGGACGCCCGGCGGCTGGGCGACCCCGAGATGGCGGCCTACTTCCGCCGCCGCGCGGTGGCCGCCGCCGTCGCCGTCGCCGTCATCGGGATCATCGGCCTGTTCGTGCTGCGCGCCGACGCGGAGTACGTGTACGGCGAGCTGACGTCGCGGGCACTGCCGGTGGTCCTCGTCAGCGTCGCGGCCGGAGTCGGCGCCCTCGTGCTGCTGGTCCGCGACGCCGCGCGCGGCGGGCGGCTGCTCGCCGTCGGCGCCGTCGCGAGCATCGTCGCCGCCTGGGGCGTGGCGCAGTGGCCGTACCTGCTGCCCGAGAGCCTGAAGGTGTCCGCGGCCGCCGCGCCGGACGCCACCCTGACCACGGTCCTGGTCGTCGTCGGGCTCGCCGTACTCGTCGTGGTGCCCGGCTTCATCGTCCTCTACGTCCTGGACCAGCGCGGACTTCTACCCGAGGAGGGCTCATGAGCCTGTCCACATCCCCGTTCCCGCCCATCGCGGACTACGCGTTCCTCTCCGACTGCCACACCGGCGCACTGGTCGCACCGGACGGCTCGGTCGACTGGCTGTGCGTGCCCGCCTTCGACGCGCCGAGCGTCTTCGGCAACCTGCTCGACCGGGGCGCGGGCTCGTTCCGGTGGGGCCCTTACGGCATCAACGTGCCGACGTCGCGGCACTACGTGCCGGGCACGAACGTCCTGGAGACGACCTGGCACACCACCGGCGGCTGGGTGCGCATCCGCGACGCGCTCGTCATGGGGCCGCGCCGGGGGACCGACATCGTCACACCGCACACCCGGCCGCCGACGGACGAGGACGCCGAGCACCTGCTGGTGCGCACGGCCGAGTGCCTCGACGGCGAGGTCGAGATCGAGGCCGTCTGCGAGGCGGTCTTCGACTACGGCCGCGAACCCGCCAGCTGGACCGTGGTCGACGCCGACGACGGCGCGCACGCGGCCGACGCCTCGGGGAACGGGCAGACCGTCCGGCTCAGCACCGACCTCTCGATCGGCATCGAGGGCGGCTCGGCACGCGCCCGGCACGTGCTGGCGAAGGGGGAGCGGTCCTGGTGCGCGCTGTCCTGGAACCACGACCTCACCGTGCCGGACGGCGACGAGGACGCCTTCGGCCGCCTCGACCGGACCATCGAGTTCTGGCGCGACTGGCTGGCCCGCGCCCGCATCCCCGACCATCCGCTGCGCCACCCGCTGGAG
This sequence comes from Jiangella mangrovi, assembly GCF_014204975.1. NCBI lineage: Bacteria > Bacillati > Actinomycetota > Actinomycetes > Jiangellales > Jiangellaceae > Jiangella > Jiangella mangrovi. The sequence goes on along the minus strand of NZ_JACHMM010000001.1, from coordinate 6,354,964 downwards.
CGGTCCGCGCTGACCATCAAGGGCCTCACCTACATGCCGACCGGCGCGACGGTAGCCGCGCTGACGACATCGCTGCCGGAGACGCCGGGCGGCGAGCGCAACTGGGACTACCGCTACACCTGGATGCGCGACACCACGTTCACGCTGCAGGCGCTGCACTACCTCAACCTCGACTGGGAGGCCGAGGAGTTCATGCAGTTCGTCGCAGACGTCGAGCCGCGGACCGACGGCAGCCTGCAGATCATGTACGGCATCGACGGACGGCGCGACCTCACCGAGACCACCCGCGACGAGCTGTCCGGCTACGAGGGCGCCCAGCCGGTGCGGATCGGCAACGGCGCCTTCGACCAGCGGCAGAACGACGTGTACGGCGCGGTCCTCGACGCGATCCTGCTGCACACCCGGCGCAGCAAGCACCTGCCGCGACGGCTCTGGCCGCTGGTGACGTCGCAGGCCGAGGCCGCTGCCGCGGTCTGGCGCGACCCCGACCAGGGCATCTGGGAGGCGCGAGGCAAACCGCAGCACTACGTGTCGTCGAAGCTCATGTGCTGGGTGGCCATGGACCGCGCGGCGCGGCTGGCGGCGATCCGCGACGACCCCGCGAAGGAGCGGGAGTGGGCCAAGACCGCCGAGGAGATCCGCGAGGACATCCTCGCTCACGGCGTCAGCGACCGCGGCGTGCTGCGCCAGCACTACGACACCGACGCCCTAGACGCGTCGACGCTGCTCGCGCCGCTGTTCGGGTTCCTGCCCGGCAACGACGAGCGGATCCGCAAGACCATCGACGCCATCGACGAGGAGCTGACGGACAACGGCTTCGTGCTGCGCTACCGGACCGGCGAGACCGACGACGGCCTCTCCGGCGAGGAGGGCACGTTCCTCATCTGCTCGTTCTGGCTGGTGTCGGCGCTGACAGCGGTGGGCGAGATGGACCGGGCGAGCGCCATGATGGAGCGGCTGCTCGCCATCGCCTCGCCGCTGGGCCTGTACGCCGAGGAGTTCGAGGTCGGCCGGGCCCGCCACCTCGGCAACACCCCGCAGGCGTTCTCGCACCTCGCCCTGATCCAGGCGGCCGGGCGGATCGTCCTGCACGAGCGGCTCGAGGAGCTGTCGCTGTGACCGGGACCGCCGACCGCGTGCTGGTGCTGGGCGGCGGGCTGGCCGGCGTCGCCTGCGCGCGCCGGCTCGCCGAGGAGGACGTCGCCGTGACGCTGGTGGACCGCAACGACTACCACCAGTTCCAGCCGCTGCTGTACCAGGTGGCCAGCTCGCAGCTGCCCGCCGTGGACGTCGCCCGGCCGCACCGGGCCATCTTCAGGGAGCACGACGCGGTCGAGGTCGTGACGGCCGACGTGGCCGAGGCGCGGCTGGCCGAGCGCGGCCTCGTCCTGGCCGACGGGCGCACGCTCAGCGGGTCGCACGTCGTGGTCGCGGCCGGCGCCCGGCCGAACTTCTTCGGCATCCCGGGCGCCGCCGAGCACGCGTTCCCGCTGTACTCCGTCGCCGACGCGGAGCGGCTGCGGCTGCACCTGCAGGACCTGCTGCGGTCGCCGGACGAGCCGGGTGCGCTCGACGTGGTCGTCGTGGGCGGCGGGCCGACCGGCGTCGAGACCGCCGGCGCGCTGGCCGAGTTGATGGGCGTCTGGGACGAGACCGGCCGCGTCGTGCGGCCGGGGCGGATCACCCTCGTCGACCGCGGCGACGCCCTGCTCGGCGAGTTCTCGCCGAAGGCGCACGAGTACGCCGCCCGCAAGCTCACCGAGGCCGGCGCCGAGGTGCGGCTGGGCACCGGCGTCGCGGCCGTGCGCCCGGACCGGGTCGAGCTGGACGACGGCGGCGGCATCCCGGCCCGGACGGTGGTGTGGGGCGGCGGCGAGCTGGCCTCGTCCGTCGCGCGGTCGGCCGGGCCGTCTCCCGGACGGGGCGGACGGCTGGACGTGCGGGCGGACCTCGGCGTCGACGGCTACCCGGGGGCTTACGCCGTCGGCGATGCGGCGAACATCCCGTCGGGCTCGGGCGGCGGGACGTGGCCGCAGCTGGGCTCCGTCGCGCAGCAGTCGGGGAAGTGGGCCGCCGAGAACATCCTGCGCGACCTGAAGGGCGAGCCGGCCCGGCCGTTCCGCTACAAGGACAAGGGCATCATGGCGATGATCGGCCGCAACGCCGCCGTCGCCGAGGTCGGCAAGCGCCACCACCAGGTCGAGGGACCGGTCGCGTTCGCCGCCTGGCTCGGGGTGCACATGATGCTGATGAGCGGCGTGCACAGCAAGACCGACGCGTTCGTGACGTGGGCCTGGGACTACTTCGACCGCGACCGCACCGCCACCATCGAGGCCTCGTCCGCGCCGCAGCGCATCGCCTGGGGCGACGACGAGGCCGACCGGCCGCACATCTCGCTGGACTGAAATCGCTGAGGGGGCCGTCATGGCCGACGAGTACGACGTCATCATCGTGGGATCCGGGGCCGGCGGGGGCACGCTGGCGCACCGGCTGGCACCGTCGGGCAAGCGCGTTCTCATCCTCGAGCGCGGCGACTGGCTGCCGCGCGAGATCGAGAACTGGGACGCGGCGGCGGTCTTCGTCGACAACCGGTACGTGTCGGCCGACACCTGGTACGACGGCGACGGCAAGCCGTTCCAGCCGCAGATCCACTACTACGTGGGCGGTGCGACCAAGTTCTACGGCGCCGCCCTGTACCGGCTGCGCGAGCGCGACTTCACCGAGCTGCGCCACCACGGCGGCGTCTCGCCGGCCTGGCCCATCGGCTACGACGAGCTGGAGCCGTACTACACGCAGGCCGAGCAGCTGTACCAGGTGCACGGCGCCCGCGGCGAGGACCCGACCGAGCCGCCGTCGCCGTCGCCCTATCCCTACCCGCCGGTGTCGCACGAGCCGCGCATCCAGCGGCTCTTCGACGACCTCGCCGACACGGGGCTGCACCCGTTCCACGCGCCGAGCGGGATCATGCTGGACGAGGCCCGGCCGGAGCTCAGCGCCTGCATCCGGTGCGCCACCTGCGACGGCTTCCCCTGCCTGGTGCACGCGAAGTCCGACGCCGACGTCGTCGCCGTCCGGCCCGCGCTGCGGCACCCGAACGTGACGCTCGTGCGCAACGCTGAGGTGCGCCGGCTCGAGACGGACCCGGCCGGGCGGACGGTGACTACGGTGGTCGCTGCGGTCGGCGGGGTCGAGCAGCGGTTCACGGGGTCGGTGGTCGTCGTGGCGGCGGGGGCGGCGAACACGGCGAAACTGCTGCTGGCGAGCGCTGGTGAGCGGCATCCGGGTGGGCTGGCCAACGGGTCGGACCAGGTCGGGCGGAACTACCTGTTCCACAACAGCCGCGCGTTCCTGGCGGTGTCGACGGAGAAGAACGACACCCGGTTCCAGAAGACGCTGGGCCTCAACGACTACTACTTCGGCGACGACGACTTCGAGTACCCGATGGGCAACGTGCAGATGGTCGGCAAGTCGTCGGCGCCCATGTACCGCGGCGAGAAGCCCGTGCTGGCGAACCTGGCGCCGATGTTCGCCCTCGACGAGGTCGCCGAGCACGCCGTCGACTTCTGGCTCTCCGTCGAGGACCTGCCCGACCCGGACAACCGGGTGACGCTGAGCCCCACCGGCGACGTCGTGCTCCACTACACGCCGAACAACCGCGAGCCGCTCGAGCAGCTGTACAAGCGGGTCAAGGGCCACCTGGGGCACCTCGGGATGCACCCGCACCACCTGATCCCGCGCGACGTCTACATGAAGAACGACGTCCCCGTCGCCGGCTGCGCCCACCAGGCCGGAACGGCCCGGTTCGGGAGCGACCCGGCCACGTCGGTGCTCGACCGGAACTGCAAGGCGCACGAGCTGGACAACCTGTACGTGGTCGACACGAGCTTCTTCCCGAGCATCGGCGCGGTCAACCCGGCGCTGACGGTCATGGCCAACGCGCTGCGGGTGGGCGACCACCTCCTCGACCGCCTGAACTAGGCGCGGTTCGCCAGGCCCGAGTTGATCTCGGAGTAACGCGGGATCAATCGGGCGAATCGGGCGGTGACTCCGCGGTTACTCCAAGATCAACTTCTGGGGAGGGGTCGCCTCAGGGGTCGTCGGGTGGGGGGACCGCCTCGGGGAGGGTGCGGGCGTCGGCGGCGTGGTACTCGGCGAGGAGGCGGGACTCGTCCTCCTTGACCGGGAACAGCAGGCTGACCAGCGCGGACCCGATGAGGATGGCGACGATCCCGGCGATGTAGGCCCAGTCGGCGCCGTCGAGGAAGGACTGGGCGGCGGCAGAGGTGATGGCGTCGGCGTACTGGGGGTACTGCTGGGCGGTCGCCTCGGCCGACGCGAAGGAGTTCATCAGCTCCGTCTGCACGCCGTCGGTGATGTCCTGCTTGTTGGGCGCGGCGGCGATCGCGGCCGAGACGGCGGACGCGTAGCCGGCGGTGAGCAGCGCCCCGAGGATCGACTGCATGATCGCGCCGCCGAGGTCGCGCTGCAGGTCGGCGGTTCCCGACGCCATGCCGGCCCGGTGCACGGGCACCGACCCGGTCAGCGCGTGCGACGCGGGCGTGCCGGCGAACCCGACGCCCGCCCCGACCAGCGCGTAGGCGAGACCGATCACCCAGTACGACGCGTCCTGGTCCCACAGCAGCAGCATCGCGACGAAGCCGAGCAGGCAGCAGGCGTAGCCGAGCAGCAGGACGACCCGCGACCCGTGCGACTCGACCAGCGAGGCCGACCGCGGCGCCACCAGCACCATCAGGATGGCGGCAGGCAGGATCGACAGGCCCGCCTCGAAGGTGGAGTAGCCGAGCACGTTCTGCAGGAACTGCTGCCCGACGAACATGGCACCCATCAGTGTGCCGAACACGATGATCCCGGCGACGGCGGCGACCCAGAAGATGCGCCGGCCGGCCACCGTCAGGTCGTAGAGCGGGTTCGGCGCCCGGCGCTGGCGCAGGAGGAACGCCGCGCCCGCGGCCAGAGCGATCACCGCCAGCCCGATGGCCAGCGCGCCCTTGCCCGGCACCGGCGCGAAGTTGATCGCCAGTACCAGCGATGCCACGAGCACGATCGACAGCAGCCCGCCGAGGTTGTCGACGGGGTCGGTGGTCTCGTTGACGTGGCTCGGCACGAACAGCCACGCGAGCACGAGCGCGACCACCGCCAGCGGCAGCGTCACCAGGAACACCGAGCCCCACCAGAAGTGCTCCAGCAGCCAGCCCGACAGCAGCGGCCCGAGCGAGGCGATGGCGCCGCCGATGCCGGACCACAGCGCGATCGCCTTGGTCCGCGCAGGACCGGCCCACAGCGCCGTGATCAGTGCCAGCGTCGTCGGGTAGGCCATGCCGGCGGACAGCCCGCCCAGCACCCGCGCGAGGATCAGCACCTCGTCCGACGGCGCGTACGCGGCCAGCAGGCAGGCCGGTATCGACAGCGTCACGCCCAGGATCAGCATGAGCTTGCGGCCGTAGCGGTCGCCCAGCCCGCCGAGGTACAGCACCGACGCCGCCAGCCCGAGCGAGTAGCCGACGGCGATGAGGTCCAGCGTGGTCTGCGACGAGCCGAACGCCCGCCCGATGTCGGGCAGCGCGACGTTGGCGACCGCGAGGTTGAGGTTCGCCACCGCCGCGACCAGGATCAGCGCGCCGAGGACCAGCCCTGGCCGCGCCGGCGTGCGGGGCGTGCGCGCCGGCGCGCCCATGTCGTGACGCCTACCTTCCGGCCGTCGTCACGACGACACCCACGGATCCTGCCAGCCGCCCTCGCCGGCCGTCAGCGCGTCGGCGGCCGCCGGACCCCAGGTGCCGGGCTGGTAGCGGTGCACCGGCGGCGCGGCCTCGAGCAGCGGCTGCATGACCCGCCAGGTCTCCTCGATGCCGTCCTGCCGGGCGAACCTCGTCGACTCGCCGCGCATCGCAGCGAGCAGCAGCACCTCGTACGGCGTCGGGCCCTCGCCGCCCTCGGCCGCGAACTCCATGTCCAGGCCGATCGGCGCCGCGCCCTGGCGGTCGGCCCGCCGGGCGTCGAGCACGACCCTGATGCCGGTCGACGGGTCCAGCCGCACCACGATCTGGTCCGACCCGGGCCGGCTCTCGGCCGGCCAGAACCCCAGCCGCGGCGGGTGCTTGAAGACCAGCCGCAGCTCGGTCTGCGTCGCCGCGAGCCGTTTGCCGGTGCGGATGAAGAACGGGACGCCCGACCAGCGCCAGTTCTCGATCTCGAGGCGCAGCGCGGCGTACGTCTCGGTCTCCGAGTCCGCCGCGACGCCGTCGATGCCCAGGTAGCCGTCGTACTGCCCGCGCACGTAGTGGGCCGGGTCGGCGTCGGCGACGGCCCGGAACAGCGCGACCTGCGACTCCTTGATGGTGCGCACGTCGCCGCGGGCCGGCGCCTCCATGGCGGCCGCCGCGACCACCTGCATGAGGTGGTTGACGACGACGTCGCGCAGCGCGCCGACGGGGTCGTAGAAGTGGCCGCGGTCCTCGACGCCGAAGCTCTCGGCCATGGTGATCTGCACGCAGCGCACGTGGTCGCGGTTCCACACCGGCTCGAGGATCGAGTTGGCGAAGCGCAGGTAGAGGATCTCCTCGATCCCCATCTTCCCGAGGTAGTGGTCGATCCGGTACAGCTGCGACTCGTCGACGTACTGGTGCAGTTCCTCGGCCAGCGTGTGGGCCGAGGCGAGGTCGTGGCCGAACGGCTTCTCGACGATGACGCGAGCCGACTCCGTCAGGCCGGCGTCGGACAGCCCCTTCACGACGGTGCCGAACAGGAACGGCGGGATCTCCAGGTAGAAGACCGGTGACTCCGCACCCTTGATCGCGTCACCCACCCGCCCGTACGTGGCCGCGTCGGTGAAGTCGCCGCTGACGTAGGACAGCCGGGCGGCGAACCGGTCGAAGACGGCCTGGTCGACGTGCTCGCCGGACCCCTCGATCGACGCGCGCGCCCGCTGCACCAGGCGGTCCACCGTCCAGTCGTCGACGGCGACGCCGACGACCGGGCAGGTCAGCAGGCCGCGGGCCTCGAGCCGGTACAGCGAGCGGAACGTCATCACCCGCGCGAGGTCGCCGGTGATCCCGAAGACCACGAGGACGTCGGCCGGGCTCGTACCTGTCGTCGTCATGGCCACCTCCACCGGTGCGGGTCAGCTACCCCCACCCTCCCGCGGGGCCGCGGCGACCGCTTCGTCCGTTCCGGATGAGGTGGCGGGGCCGGTCTCGGCCTCGACGGCCGGGCGGCGGTTGCGGGCGCCGAGGGTCGCGGCGACGAACGCGGCCCGCGGGTGCTGCACCGAGAGCAGCGACGCGATGTCGCGCCCGTAGAACAGCGCCGCGACCCAGACCAGGAAGACCCGGACCTTGCGCTCCCATGTCGGGACGGCCAGCACGTGGTAGCCGCGGTGCATGAGCCAGGCCAGCAGGCCCTTGATGACGATGCGGCGGTACTGGAAGATCCCCTTGCCCAGGCCGAGCGTGGCGACGGTGCCGAGGCTGTGGTGCACGTACGGCTTCACCGTGCGTCCGCGCAGGTCGGCGACGAGGTTGGCGGCCAGCCGCTTCCCCTGCCGGACGGCGTTCTGGGCGTTCGGGACGGTGTAGGCGCCCGGCACGTCCGACGCGAGGTCCGGGACGGCGGCGTTGTCGCCGGCCGCCCACGCGTCCGGCACGGGGGCGTCGTCGGTCCCGACCCGCAGGTCGGCGCGGACCTGGAACAGCCCGTCCGGGTGCACCGGCAGGTCCGTGTGCCGCGCGACGACCGGGTTGCTCTGGTTGCCGGCGGTCCAGACGAGCAGGTGGTTGTCGTACTCGGTGCCGTCGGAGAGCACGATGTGGTCGTCCGCGGCCGACACCAGCTTGGTGCCGAGGTGGACGTGCCCGCCGCGCTTCTCGAGGTGCTCGACCACCCACTGCCCGGGCTTGTCGGTGACCTCCGGGAGGATGCGGTCGCGGACCTCGACGAGGTGGAAGTCGAGGTCGTCGAAGCTCAGCTCCGGGTAGAACTTCAGCAGCGCGGTGCCCAGCGAGAGCAGCTCGCCGAAGCCCTCGACGCCGGTGAACCCGCCGCCGACGAACGTGACGGTGAGCAGCTTGCGCCGCTCCGGGCCGGGCGGGAGGGTGGCGGCGCGCTCGAACGCCGTCAGCAGCCGGTCGCGGATGGCGACGGCCTCCTCGACGTGCTTGAGCCCGATGGCCTCGTCGGCGACGCCCGGGATGGGGAACGTCCGGGTCACCGCGCCCGCCGTCAGGACGATGGTGTCGTAGTGGAGCTCTCGCTCCGGCCCCTCGGCCGGGTGGACCGTCGCCCTGCGGTGGGCGTGGTCGATGTTGACGACGGTGCCGGCGATCAGCCGGGTGCGGCGCAGGTTGCGCCGCAGCGGGACCGCGACGTGCCGCGCCTCGACCGAGCCGGCGGTCACCTCGGGCAGGAACGGCTGGTACGTCATGTACGGCCGCGGGTCGACGAGCGTCACCTCCGCCTCGTCCCGGCGAAGCTTCTTCTCCAGCCGCCACGCGGTGTAGAAGCCGGCGTAGCCGCCACCGACGATCAGGATCCTGCGCATCTGCGTGCCTCCTCGTGTTCCTACCCTGACGACGGCGTACGGGCCTCCGACGTGACAACTATCGACCCGATGTGACCGGCGGAACAGTGGCGCGTCGGCTCCAGTTCGCGCAGGGACCCGTCGACGGGTGGTTGAGGGATTGGTGTCGCCCTGGCGACACCAATCCCTCAACCACCTCCGGACCGCGTCAGGAGATCGGCAAGGCAGGTGGGTGCGGCCGTCCGAGGTGTCAGCTCGAGGATGCCAGTGAACGTTGGGGTGCATCGCAATCTAGTCGTTCAAGGATCTCGACAGATGATCACTCCCTGGTCGACAATCCATGACCAAGTTGGGCGATACGTACGGTCAATGTGGGGCGAGGGGCAGCATGGCGCGACGGCGTTCATTCACGGCAAGTCTGGTGTAGATGCAGCGTGAGATGGCTCGCGCAGAAGCAGCCAGGGCGCGCGAGCAGGCGAGGGCACGTCGGGAGGCGGAACGTGCTCGGGCGGCTTACGCACGGGGGCTTGCCGCAGAAGAGAAGGAACGGAAGAGACTCTACGTGGAGAGTCGCGCTGCCGACGTCGAGGTGATGAACGAGGAACTCGACTCTCGTATGAAGGCCTTGGACGACCTGTTGCGGGACACGCTCGGCGTCGACGATCACCTCGACTTCGAGACACTCAAACAGCCGCCGCGGTTGCCGGGATGGCGGTTCTCCGAACTCGAACGTGCAGCCCACCCGCCGCGGCCGGAGCAGTTCGCTCCGCCATCACCGTCGGGACTGAACAAGGTGTTCGGAAAGACGAAGCACCAGAAGGCGGTCGAAGCCGGCAACACCGCGTACGCAGCGGCTTTGACGGCCCATCAAGGTCAGGAACGCTCACGACTTGCCGAGCTGGATCGGCGACAGAAGGACTACGCTGCCGCAGTTCGGGATGCGGAGGCGAAGGCAGCAGCCCAACACGCCGAGGTCGATGCGTTCCGTCGGGATTTCGAAGGCGGTGATCCCGAGGCCGTCATCAACTATTTCGAGCTGATCCTCCAAGCCTCGGACTACCCAGAGGGCTTCCCGCAGTCGTTCAAATTGGCTTACGTTCCGGAGTCCCGACAGGCGGTGGTGGAGTACGAACTGCCGCCCGTCGACGTCGTCCCGGCCGTCAAGGGATACAGGTACGTCAAGTCCACCGACAAGGTCAACGAGACTGCTCGGCCGGCTTCACAGGTGCGGGCGACGTACGCGTCCGTGGTCGCACAGATCGCGTTGCGCACGGTACACGAGCTGTTCGAGGCTGATCGCGGCCGTCACCTGGATGTGGTGGTGCTGAACGGCGTTCTCCACACGATCGACCCTGGAAGTGGCAGACCGATCAAGCCGTGCCTGGTCACTCTGCGGACGACCAGGGACACCTTCGGCGAGCTCGATCTTGGGCGGGTTGAGCCATTGGCCTGCCTGAAGCACCTCTCCGCGGGTGTTTCGAAAAGTCCTGCAGAGCTGGTGCCGGTACGTCCCGTACTCGAGTTCGACATGGTGGATCCGCGCTTCGTTGCCGAGTCTGATGCTTTGGCCCTCCTCGATCAGCGGACGAACCTCATGGACCTCAGCCCCGGTGAGTTCGAGTCCCTGATTCAGAACCTGTTCGCCAAGATGGGCCTGGATACGAAACAGACCCGAGCATCTCGCGACGGCGGAGTCGATTGTGTCGCATGGGATCAACGGCCGATCTTCGGCGGCAAGGTCGTCATCCAAGCCAAGCGGTACAGGCACACGGTCGGGGTCTCTGCCGTTCGGGATCTGTTCGGGACGCTTCAGAACGAAGGCGCCAGCAAGGGGATCCTGGTGACAACGAGCGGCTACGGACAGGCGTCGTTCGATTTCGCGAAGAACAAGCCGATAGAACTCATCGATGGCGCGAATCTCCTGTATCTCCTGGAGGAACACACGGGAACAGCCGCGAAGATCGTTCCGCCGGAGGGTTGGAAGGATCCCCTCCCGGACTCGCCGGTGCACGAGTAGCCGATACGGCTAAGCACGGGGACGGGCGGCGGAGGTGCGCTCGACCAGGACGGCCGGGCGGGTGATCAAGGTCGGTGCGGGGTCGGCGTCGCGGGGGGCGGGGATGCGCTTGAGCAGCAGCTCCGTCGCCAGCTCACCCACGCGGACGGCGTCGCTGTCGATGGTGGTGAGGCCGATGCCGGGGAGCTGGCCGACGGTGACGTTGTCGAAGCCGACGATGGAGACGTCGTCGGGGACGCGCAGGCCGAGGTCGGCGCAGGCCATGAGGCCGCCGAGCGCCATGGTGTCGCTGGCGAAGAAGATCCCGGTCGGCGGTGAGCCGACGTCGAGCAGCCGCAGCGCCGCCGCCCGGCCGCCCTCGATGCTGGACTGCGCGACCGCCACCGGCACCTCCGCGCCGAGCCCTGCTGTCTCGAGCTCGAACCCGCGCCGCCGGTCGGCGAACGGCTTCACCGTCGCCTCGCCGGCCACGTGCGCCAGCCGCCGGTGCCCCAGCGACACCAGATGCCGGGTCGCGGCCCGGCCACCGGCCAGGCTGTCGACGACGACGGTGTCGGCGACGAGCTCGGGCAGGTCGCGGCTGGCCAGCACGATCTGGATGCCGCGCCGGCGCAGGTAGTCGATGTTGTCGCTCTCGGAGCGCACGGCCACCAGCACGACCCCGTCGACCCGGCGGTGGGCCATGGAACGGACGATGTCGAGCTCGCGGTGCGGGTCGTCGCCGGAGCTGCCGAGGACCAGGGTGTAGCCGGCCGCCTCGGCGGCGGCCTGGATGCTGGCGACGAGGTCCGGGTAGAACTGGCTGCGGATGTCGGCGACCACAAGGCCGATGGTCGACGTGGCGCTGCGGGTCAGGCCGCGGGCCAGCGGGCTGGGCTCGAAGTCGAGCTCCTGGATGGCCGCCCTGATGCGCTCGCGGGTCGACGCCGCCATGGCGTAGCCGTGCGCGCGGTTGAGGTACTTCGAGACGGTCGCCTTCGTGACGCCGGCGCGGTCGGCGACGTCCTTGATGGTCGGCCGACGGGTGTGCTCGGGCGCGGCCTGGTCGTCGTCCATCATCTGCACCTACTGAAAGTACTCGGGCTCCATCGTCTTCACGTCCTCGACGAGCACGGGGAACGGGAGGTGTTCGACGACGTCGCGCCGCACGTCGACGCCGGGCGCCACCTCGAGCAGCCGCAGGCCGCCGGCCGTCAGGTCGAACACCGCCCGCTCGGTGACGTAGCGGACCCGCTGCCCGCGGGCGACGGACTCACGCGCGCTGAAGGTGACCTGCGTGACGGCGGGGACGAACTTGGGGTGCCGGCCCTCGGCCAGGATCGACAGCTCGCCGCCGCCGACCCGGACGTCCAGCCCGCCCGCGGTGAAGGTGCCGCAGAACACGACGGTGCCGGCGTTCTGGCTGATGTCGACGAAGCCGCCGGTGCCCACCACCCGCGAGCCGAACTTCGACACGTTGACGTTGCCGACGGCGTCCACCTGCGCGAACCCGAGGAACGCGATGTCGAGCCCGCCGCCGTCGTAGAAGTCGAACTGGGCCGGCTGGTCGAGGATCGCCTCCGGGTTGGTCGCGACGCCGAAGATGACGCCGCGGGCGGGGATGCCGCCGACGGCGCCCTGCTCGATGGTCGTGGTGAACTCGTCGAGCCGGCCCTCCTCGGCGGCCACCGAGGCGATGCCGTCGGCGATCCCGACCCCGAGGTTGACGACGTCGCCCGGCGAGATCTCCGCCAGCGCCCGCCGCGCCACCACCTTCCGGGCGTCGAGGGCGAACGGCGGCAGCGTCGACACGGCGGCGCGCACCTCGCCGGAGAACGCCGGGTTGTACTCGTGCGTGACCACCTGCCGCTGCGACGGGTGGTGCACGACGACGTCGACGCAGATGCCGGGGACGACGACCAGCCGCGGGTCCAGCGTGCCGGCCTTCGCGACGTTCTTGACCTGGGCGACGACGATGCCGCCGCGGTTGTGCGTGGCCTGCGCGATGGCCAGCATCTCCAGCCGCGCGCCCTCCTGCTCGAACGAGAGGTTGCCGCGCTCGTCGGCGGTGGTGCCCCGGATGAAGCAGACGTCGAGGTCGAACGCCGGGTAGAACAACCACTCGCGACCGGCCAGCTCGACCACCTCGACGCGGGTCTGCGGGCTGACGTCGTTGAGCCGGCCGGCCTCGACCCGCGGGTCGCAGAACGTGCCCAGCCCGACGTGGGTGACGACGCCCGGCCGGCCCGCGGCGATCTCGCGGAAGAGCTGGCTCATGACGCCCTGCGGAAAGTTGTACGCCTCGAACTCGCCCGCCACGGCCATGGCGCTCATGGCGGGCGCCATGCCCCAGTTGCCGGCGACGACGGAGCGCACCAGCCCACGCTGCGCGAGGTGGTCCATGCCGCCGCCCTCACGGTCACCGATCCCCGTCGTGTGCACGAGGTCCAGCCCGCGCGGCGACCCCGTCTCGCGGAACCGCCGCCCGAGCGCCGCCAGCAGGGCGTCCGGCTCGAGCAGGCCGCCGCCGGACCCGCCGACGGCGAGCGTCTGCCCGTCCTGGACGAGGTCGGCCGCGGCCGCCGCCGTCAGGAACCGGATCGGCCGGCGTCCGCTCACGCCATCACTCCGCCACCGTTGAGGTGCAGCGTCTGCCCGTGCATCAGCTCCGCGCCGGGCCCGGCCAGGAACACGACGGCCGGACCGATCTCCTCGGGCGCCCCGAGCCGGCCGGCGACGGAGTCGCGCGTGCGGGCGTGCACCCACTCCGGCGTGGCGTGGGGCCGGACCATCGGCGTGTCGATGGGCCCCGGTGCGATCGCGTTGACCCGCACCCGCGGCCCCACCTCGCGGGCCAGCGCCTTGGTGAAGCCGAGCACGCCGGCCTTCGCGGTGGCGTACGCGACGTAGTCGACGGCGCCCTTGAACGCCAGCTGCGACGACACGTTGACGATGCGCCCGTGCATCTCGAGCATCCCCGGGAGGACGTGCCGCGTGACGATGAAGACGCCGTCGAGGTCGACGCCGAGCGTGCGGCGCCAGTCGGCCAGCTCGGAGTCGACGATGCGCACCGGCTCCATGAAACCGGCGTTGTTCACCAGGACCGTGATGGTTCCCAGCTCGCGGGCGACGACGGCGACCGCCTCGGCCACCTGGTCCCACGACGTGACGTCCGCGGACACCGTCGTCGCCCGGACGCCGAACGACGAGGTCAGCTCGGCGGCCAGGGCCTTCGCGGCGGCCTCCTCGCCCAGGTGGTGGACGGCGACATCGGCGCCGGCCCGGGCGAGATCGCGGCACATCGCCGCACCCAGGGCTCCTGTCGCGCCGGTGACCAGCGCGACCTCGCCGGCGAGTGGTCGGGTCTCGGTCATACGCGGGCCTCCTCGAGGGTGTCGGAACCGAGGAACGCCGTGAGCGGCTCGCCGCGCGCCAGCATCCGCAGCGCCCGGCGACCGAGCATGGTCTCGTGGATCTCGCTGGTGCCGTCGAAGATCTGCGTGACCTTGGCGTCGCGGTGCATGCGGTTGACGTCCTCGTCGGCGACGACGCCCAGGGCGCCGTGGATCTGCATCGCCTCGTCGGTGTGCCGGCGGGCGGCGTCGGAGGCGAACATCTTGGCCATCGACACGACGTCCTGGTCGCCGCCACCGCCGAGGGCGAACGACTCGGCCGCGCGCCGGGTCAGCTCGCGGGCGGCGCGGTAGTCGGCGGCCATGCGGCCGAGCTTGCGCTGGATGACCTGCAGGTCGCCGATCGACCGGCCGAACGCCTGCCGCGCGTTGGCCCGCGCGAGACTGACCAGCAGCGATCCGCGCAGCAGTCCGCACGCGTAGGCGGCGGCGTCGATGCGGGCCATGTTGAGGCCGTCCATCATGCCGGCGAACCCCTCGACGTCGAGCCGGTCGCCGCGCGGCACCCGGACCGCGTCGAAGTGCAGCTCGCCGTTGGGCATGCCGCGGAAACCGGACAGCGCAGGTCCGGGCCGCCCGGATGCGCCGGGGGAGGCCATGTCGACGACGAGCGCGACCATCGGGGCATCTCGGTTCGTCGTGCCGACCTTCGCCAGCACGATCGCGACGTCCGCCACCGGCGCGAACCCGACCCAGCACTTGTGCCCGCTCAGCAGGTAGTGGTCGCCGTCGGGGATCGCGACGGTGCTGAGCGCGCGCACGTCGGTGCCGGCGTCGGGTTCGGTGATGGCGAACGAGCCGTACGTCCGCGCCGCGAGCGTCGAGGCCACCCACCGCTCCCGCAGGTGCGCCGGCGCGTACTTGGCCAGCAGGTACGCCGACAGCCGCGCCCCGGCGACGCCCAGCGCCACCGCCGGGCTGTGCACCGAGATGCGCTCGGTCACCTCGCGGGCGAGGTCCATGCGCGACACGTCGAGCGAGCCGGCGCCGTCGTGCACGAGTCCCTGCAGCCCGAGCGCCGCCGCACCGGTCAGCAGGTCGGGGAAGAAGTCGGCGTCGGCGTCGATGGCCCGGGCGGCCGGCGCCACCCGCGTCTCGATGAAGTGGTCGACGGCATCCAGCATCAGGCGTCTCCCTCCGGCGGGTAGCAGTAGAGGACGTGGGTCCCAACGAGGACCGGCTCGCCGCCCGTGGTCGCCGTCATCGCCGCGAACGCCTTGCGCGCCTCGGCGTCGACGCGGTCGATGACGTAGTCGACGGTCACGGTGTCGCCGAGGTAGACCGGGCGCAGGAACCGGACCCGGTCGTAGCCGTAGGACACCGCCGTCACGCCATGCGCCTCGCAGAGCCGGGCCGCCGCCGTCGACGTCAGGCCCAGCGTCAGCACGCCGTGCGCGATGCGCCGGCCCTGCGGACGGGAGCGCATGTACTCGTCGTCGGTGTGCTGCGGCGCGAAGTCGCCGGTGATGCCGGCGAACAGGCCGACGTCGGACTCAGTGACGGTCTTGCGGTACGTGCTGCGCGCCCCGACCGGCGGGAACCAGGACGTGGTGGTCATCGGGGCACCTCCACGACGCCGTCGGCCACCAGTTCGTCGGCGTCGAGGCCGAGCTCGGCCAACAGCTCGGCGGTGTGCTCGCCGAGCAGGGGAGCGGGGCGGCGGGCCGGCAGCTGGTCGCCGTCGAGCGTGATGGGGTTGCCGACCAGCTCGACGGTGCCGGCGACGGCGTGTTCGACCTCGAGCCGGCGCCGGTCCCAGCGGACGTAGGGGTCGGTGGTCATGGCGCGGTGGTCGTTGACCGGGGCGCACCAGACCCCGGCGGCGTCGAGCGCGTCCAGCACCTCCTGCGCCGGCCGCGTGGCGACCAGGGCGCTGACCAGTGCGTTCAGCTCGTCGCGCCCGGCCGTCGCGGCCTCCTTGTCGGGGAACTTCTCCAGGATCTCCCGCGCGTCCAGGGCCTCGGCCAGCGCCTCCATGGTCGTCAGGGATATGGCGACGTAGCCGTCGGCGGTCGCGTGCACGCCGTAGGGCGCCTCGATGTAGGCGCTTCCCGGGACCGACGACGGGCGAGTCGGCGGCTCGCCGGAGTTCACCGTCGCGACCACCTCCTGGACGGTCTGGTGCAGCATCGCGCCGACCAGGTCGACCTCGACCAGCCGGCCGCGCCCGGTCCGCACCCGCTCGACCAGCGCCGCCGTCGCGCCGAGCGCCAGCATGGTCGCGGCGTGCACGTCGGCCACGAACGGGCCGGCCGGCGTCGGCGGGTCCTCGGCGGTGCCGGTGAGCCAGAGCGCGCCGGTGCGGGCCTGGGCGAGCAGGTCCTGGCCGGGCTTGCGCGGGTCCGGCACGTCGGCGCCGTACCCGCTGGCCGTGCAGTAGACGAGTGACGGGTTCAACTCCCGCACCCGGTCGACGCCCAGGCCGAGCCGCTCCATGACTCCGGGACGGAAGTTCTGGATCAGCACGTCGGCGGTTCCGACCAGCGCCTCGGCCACCCGCAGGCCGGCGGCGGTCTTGAGGTCGACGGCGACCGAGCGCTTGTTCCGGTTCATCGCGAGGAACTGTGCGCTGACGCCGTTGAGGAAGGTGGTGCCGGACTGCCGGCCGCGTTCGCCGCTGCCCACGACCTCGACCTTGATGACGTCGGCGCCGAGGTCGCCGAGCATCTCGGCGGCCCACGGGCCCTGCATCATGTGGGCGAAGTCGAGGACCCGGATGCCGGTCAGCGGAAGACTCTGCACGTCGCTCACCTCCCGTCGAAGACCGGCGCGCGCTTCTCGAGGAAGGCGGCGGTGCCCTCCCGGAGGTCGTGCGTGGGCAGGGTCTCCTCGACCAGCGCCGTCAGCGCCCGCCGGACCTTCGGCAGCCCGACGGCGACCAGCTCCTCGTTGAGGAAGCGCTTGGTCATCCGGACCGCGTGCGGTGACGCGGCGCGGATGCGCCCGACGGCCGCGGCGACCTCGGCCTCCAGCTCCGCGGCCGGGACGACGCGGTTGACGAGGCCGATCCGGCGGGCCTCCTCGGCGTCGAGCCGGCCCATCTCGTAGACGAGCTCGCCGAACGGCTTGCGCCCGGTGACGTGCGGCGCGACGCCGACGGCGATGGTCGCCCAGGCGCCGATGCGGCCCTCCGGCAGGCTGAAGGTGGCGCCGTCGGACGCGATGGCGAGGTCGCTGACCAGCACCAGCTCGCACCCGCCGCCGAAGGCCAGTCCGTTGACGGCGGCGATCACTGGATACGGGTGCAGGGCGATCGCCTCGACGGTCCGGTAGAGCCCGCCGATGAAGAAGTCCATGCCCTGCTCGGGCGTGGCGTGCTCCTGGAAGGTGGCGATGTCGTCGCCGGCACAGAACGCGCGCCCTGTCCCCGTCAGCACCACCGGGCCGGGCGCCTCGTCGGCCGCGCGCGTCAGGTGGTCCGTGATGGCGTGCCACCCGGACAGGTCGAGCGCGTTCAGCTTCTCCGGGCGCTCGATCCGGATCCAGGCGGTCCCCTCGCGGACCTCGTAACCGACGTACATGCGACTCCTTCTCTGCGGCGAACGACTTACTTGATGGCCCCCGCGCCCCAGCCCGCGACCAGGTACTTCTGGACGAAGAGGAACGCGATGAGGACGGGCACGTTGATGAGGACGGCGGCCGCCATGAGCAGCGGCCAGTCCTGCAGGCTGGCGTTGTAGAGGTCGTGCAGCGCGATGGGCAGCGTCTTCAGCTCGTCCTCGGTGATCAGCACCCGGGCGAACAGGTAGTCCTCCCAGGCCAGCAGGAACGTGAAGACCGAGACCGCGATCAGCCCGGGAAGCGCCTGCGGGAACACGACGTACCACGCGCTCTTCACCCGGTTGGCGCCGTCGACGAACGCCGCCTCCTCGAGCTCGCCCGGGATGGCGCGGAAGAACGGCTGCAGCAGCCACAGGCTGAACGGCACGCCGAACGAGGCGTAGGCCAGGATCATGCCGAGGTGGCTGTTGATGAGCCCGGCCTCGCGGAACATCCCGTACAGCGGCACGACGATGACGATCGGCGCGAAGGTGTACGCGTAGAGGATCGCCGTGCTGAAAGCCCGGCTGCCGGGGAACGGGAACCGCGTCAGCCCGTAGGCCGCCAGCGCGGACACCACCACCGACACCACCGTCGCGCCCGTCGCGATGATCAGGCTGTTCTTGGCGTACGTGAGGAAGTTCGTGGTCTCGAAGAGCCGCTCGAAGCCACTGAAGTCCGGCGCCGTCGTGATGAACCGCGGCGGGAACGCGAACAGCTCCGTCCCCGGCTTCACCGAGGTCAGCGCCATCCAGTAGAACGGGAAGCCGTTGATCACGACCAGCACCACGATGCCGATGACGAGGTACCAGCGGACCCGGCTCAGCCGGTGCAGGGCGGCGGTCATGCCGTCTCCTCCCTCTCGCGGTAGAGCGTGCGCAGGTAGACCGTGGTGAAGATCAGCAGCAGCACGAACAGCACCATCGCGACGGCGGCGCCGGAGCCCAGCCGCGCCTCGCCGAAGATCCGCTGGAACGTCAGCACCGGCAGGGTGCGCACCTCGGTCCCCGTCCCGGCGAAGAGGTACACCACGTCGAACTTCGTGAACATGAACATGAAGCGCAGCAGGATCAGCGTGTAGAGCACGGGCTTGAGCTCCGGCAGCACGATGTGCCAGAACCGCCGCCACGCCCCGGCGCCGTCGACGGTCGCCGCCTCGACGACCGACGGGTCGATGGTCTGCAGCCGAGCCAGCACGCTGATGACGATGAACGGCGTGAACATCCACACCGACACCGCGATCAGCGACCAGAAGATCAGGTTCGGGCTGAGCAGGTTCGGCGGCTCCGAGCCGGGCCAGACCTTGTCGATCGCCCACGAGTAGGCGCCGGTGGTCGGGTCGAGCAGCCAGCGCCACACCAGCGCCACCACGATCGACGGCACCATGTACGGCGCCAGCGCGACCAGCCGCACGACGCCGCGGCCGCGGAACCGCTGGTGCAGCATCAGCGCGATCAGCACGCCGAGCACGAGCTGCAGGCCCACCGTCAGCCCGGCGTACCAGACCGTCGTGCGGACGCTGTCCCAGAAGTGCGGCGCGCGCAGCAGCGCGGCGTAGTTGTCGAACCCGACCGAGCTGAACTTCGGCAGGTAGGCGTGGGCGTCGGTGAAGCTGAGCCGCACCAGGTAGGCGATCGGCGCCGCGATGACGCCGAGCACCAGGAGGAACGCCGGGCTCAGCAGCAGCGCGCCCCAGAACCAGCCCGGCATGCGCCGGCGTGGGGCGCTCGCCCGGGGCTCGGTATTCACGGCCGGGGCGCCGGTCGTCGTCGTTCGCGTCAGAGACATCGTCGTTCCCTTCGCGCTGGTCGGTTGTGCGCTGGTCAGTCGGCGTACAGGGGGGAGAGGAGCTCGTCGGCGCGGGCCTGGGCGTCGGACATGGCCTCGTCGATGTCCTTGCCGCCCTCGACGACCTCCATGACCATGTCGACGAGGATCTCCGAGCCGTAGAGGTCGCTCAGGTACGGCAGCTCGAGGTCGGACGGCCGCGTCACCATGAGGGGGTAGGCCCGGCCGGTCTCGAGCATCTGGCGCTGCTGGTCGATCCAGAAGCCCCAGTTCCGCACCTCGGGCAGTGCCTGGTACTCGGGATCGTCGAAGAGCGACGCCCGCACCGGCAGCAGCTGCGTCGGGACGGAGCCGATCCAGCGCAGGTAGTTCTGGCGCTCGAAGAAGAACTCGAGGAAGTCGGAGGCCGCATCGGCGTCGGGGGAGTCCTTGAAGACGACCCACGGCTCGGCGTCGAGCTGGGTGATCCACTCATCGCCGGACGGGCCGACCGGGCGGTTTGCGGTGACCTTGATGTCCTCGCCCGGCACGAGGTCCGGCGCCTGGTCCTCGAACGTGTACGTGGCCCGGCCGAACGAGAAGATGGTGGCGGCCTCGCCGAGGGCCAGGGCGCTCAGGCTGTCGGCGTAGGTCTGCGACGACCACGCCGGCGACAGCGCCCCGCTGTCGCGCAGCTCGACCCAGTACTCGAGCACCTCACGCATCTCCTGCGTGTCGATGGTGACGTGGCCGTCGTCGTCGAACAGGCGCCCGCCGTTCGACCCGAGCCAGAGGTAGGTCTCCTCGTTGACGTTGTGGGCGGCGTCGCCGGCGAGCATCAGGCCGTAGGCGTCGTCGTTCGCCTCGGACACGGCCTGCCACTGCTCGACGGAGTCGTCCCACGTCTCGAGGTCCTCGGGCGTGCCGGCGCCGGGCGCGTTCGCGTACAGGTCGGCGCGGTAGACGACGGAGTCGGTGCCCCACGCGTGCACGACGCCGTAGTCGTGACCGTCGGGCAGCGCGAACATGTCGCGCAGCTCCGGCAGGTAGTCGTCGCCCAGCGAGTCGACCACGCCGTCGAGCGGCACCAGCAGGTCCTGCGAGTAGAGCGTGCGGACGAACATCGGCTCGACCTGGGTGATCTCCGGCAGGTCACCGGCGGCCAGCGCCGCCTGGAACTTCACCTGCAGATCGCCCCAGCCGACCGACTCCTGCGAGACGGTCACGCCGGGGTTGGCGGCTTCGTAGTCGGCGATGATCTCGTCCAGCGCCTCGACGGTCGTGGGCGTCGACTCGGTGTGCCAGACGGTGATCTCGACACGGCCGTCCTCGGCCGTGGAGTCACCGCCACAGCTCGCCAGTGCGAGTGACGACGCCAGCGCCAGCGACGAGGCGGCGACCAGGACGGTGCCTCGGCCCTTCGCGCGCATGTGGCCTCCTTTGGCGACATCGTGCGGTGTGTTGCGGTGTCGTCCGGCTGTGGAAACCGGTTTCCGTGGCAATGATGGACACCGGTTTCCGTCCTGTCAACACCTGGTACCGACGTACCCCCACGGCGATCACGGACCGGCGGTCTCGGCGGGGAGGGCGCTGAGGAACACGTCGTGGGCGGCGGAGTGGCGGTTGGCGCGCCAGGCGACGACGAGCGTGCTGGAGTGGCCCTCGACCGGGACGAAGGAGAGTCCGTCGTCGCCCCAGGAGGCGTAGCTGGCCGGCATGAACGAGATGCCGAAGTGCGCCCTGACCAGTGAGAAGATGCCGTGTGTCGCGCCCATCTCGTCGGTGACGCGCGGCTCGAACGGCCAGTCGCGGCAGTGCGTCGCCATCCACGACGGGTTGGTGAGGAACGGCGTCTCGGCGATCTGCGGCAGCTCCGACCGGAGCACCAGGGCCCGGCCGGCGAACGGGTGGTCGGCGGGGACGACCAGGCACACCGGCTCGGTCGCCACGTGCGCCGTCGTCCAGGGTGCGCCGGGCGGGAGGTCGCGGACGAAGGCGAGGTCGTCGTCGCCGTTCTCCAGCCCCGCCGCCTGCTCGACCCAAGGCCGGTCGATGAGCGTGAACGTCAGCCGGGGATGCCGCCGTCGCACGGTCTGCAGCGTCGGCACGACGAACGAGTCGATCGACGAGCCGATGACGCCGACGAACAGGTGACCGACGTCGCCGCGCCCGGCGCCGCGGACCCGCTCCACCGTGCGCTCGAGGTCGGCCAGCAGCCGAGTCGCCTCGCGGTGCAGCAGCCGGCCGCACTCGGTCAGCGCGACGGTGCGGGTGTCGCGGACCAACAGGTCGGCTCCGATGCGTCGCTCCAGGTCACGGATCTGCCGGCTCAGCGCGGGCTGGCTCACGCGCAGCCGCTCGGCCGCCCTGCTGAAGTGCAGCTCCTCGGCGACGACGGTGAAGGACCGGAGCAGGCGCATCTCGATGTCCATGCTCGCAAGTTATCAATTATGACCAATTCAGTATTGGACCGCATAGCCGAGGCGGCCCTAGGTTCCAAGGGAACCGCACGCACAGCCATCCCGCGGAGGACCCGTTGAAGACGCAGGATCACTACGACGTCGTGGTCGCCGGCGGAGGTACCGCCGGCGCCTGCGCCGCCATCGCCGCCGCCCGCACCGGCGCCCGCACGCTCGTCGTCGAGCCGTACTCGTACCTCGGCGGGAACATCGCGCTGGGGATGAACCTCCTCGGCGCCGCCGACGCCGAGGGCCACTGGGCGCTCGGCGGGGTCGGGCGCGAGCTGGTCGACCGGCTGGAGCGCGAGGGCGGCGCGACCCCCGTCTCGCTGGACCCGCAGTTCGGCTCGATCCTGGGTCACGATCCCGAGATGGCGAAGATCGTCCTGCTGGAGATGGCGGTCGAGGCCGGCGTCGAGATCCTCTACCACGCGCTCGTGGTCGACGCGGTCGTCAGCAACGGCGCCGTCACCGGCCTCACCGTCGCGACGAAGCAGGGGGTGCGCACCATCGGCGCGCGCGTCGTCGTCGACACGACCGGCGACGCCGACGTGCTGGCCAAGGCCGGCGGGGCGCACACGTTCGGCCGCGACGCCGACCGCAAGACCCAGCCGGCGAGCCGGATCTTCCGCGTCGGCGACGTCGACCTCAAGCGCGTCTACGAGTACCTGTCCGAGCACCCCGAGGACCTCAAGCCGCCGAAGGGCTGGAGCGGCGGCGACTACGACGTCGACACGCTGGCCGCGACGCCCGGTGCCACCATCGAGGCGTTCGGCGACCTCATCAGGCGGGCCCGCGCGGCCGGCCACTGGAGCATCCCGCGCTGGCGGCTCGGCCTCTACACGCTGCCCGGCCGGTCCGACGTCGGCGTCAACGTCACCCGCGTCCACGGCGTCGACGGGACCGACCCCGACGACGTCACCCGTGCCGACGTCGAGACCACGCTGCAGATGGCCGAGGTCATGCGGTTCCTGCGCGGCTACGTCCCCGGCTTCGAGAACTCGCGCATCGTGTCGGCCCCGCACCAGGTGGGTATCCGGGAGACACGGCGGGTCCGCGGGGGCTACGCGCTCACGCAGGAGGACGTGGTGGAGGGTCGCAGCTTCGACGACCAGATCGGGCGCGGCGCCTACCCCCTCGACGTCCACGACGTGGAGCCGGGCCTCGGCGGTTCGGTGCTCTGGCCGATCCGCAGGTCGTTCGGCATTCCGGTGCGCTGCCTGGTTCCGGTCGACGTCGGCGGGCTCGTCGTCGCCGGGCGGGCGATCTCGGCCACGCACGAGGCGGCCGGCTCGACCCGCGGCCAGGCGGTCTGCATGGTCACCGGGCACGCCGCCGGCACCCTCGCGGCACTGGCGGCGGCCGGCGACGGCGTCACCTCGGTCGAGGTGACGCGGTTGCAGGACACACTGCGGGCCCAGGACGCCGTGCTCGAGCGCGGCCGTCTCATCGAGTCACTGACGGACGGTGGGTGAGACGCCATGACGACCTCGGTCACGCCAACGCTGCCGTCGACCGCCGAGCAGAACCGTCCGGCCGCCGGCGGGGCCGGCCGGGCCCGCCGCCGTCGTTCCACCGGCTGGCTCTACATGGCACCGGCGTTCGTGCTGGTGCTGGTCGTGACGGCGTACCCGCTGTACTTCGCGGCGCGCTACAGCGCGTTCCGCATGCGCATGTGGGAGCCGGTCGAGTTCGTCGGGCTGGGCAACTACACCCATCTGCTGACGGAGCCGCGGTTCCTCACCAACCTGCTGGCGTCGGCCGTCTACGTGTTCGGAGGCGTCCTGGCCTGCGCGGGCATCGGGCTGGGGCTGGCGCTGGCGCTGCGGGGCGGCGGTCGCTGGCAGCGGGTGCTGCGTACGTTCATCCTCATCCCGTGGATCACGTCCGAGGTGGTCGTCGCGATCACCTGGCGCTGGCTGCTCAACCCGCAGTACGGGCCGCTGACCTCGGTGTTCGAGCGGCTCGGCCTGCCCGACTTCCCGAACCTGTTCGCGTCGGAGACCAGCGCGCTGGCCGCGTTGACGCTGGTCAACGTCTGGCGGTCGCTGGCGTTCCCGATGCTGATGTTCCTGGCCGCGCTCCAGGCGGTGCCGAAGCAGACCGAGGAGGCCGCCGAGGTCGACGGCGCCGGCTACTGGAAGCGCGTGCGCTACGTGCTGGTGCCCGCGATCATGCCCGTGATCGTCGTGACGGTGATCGTGCTGACGATCAACTACTTCAACATGGTCGTGCTGGTGCTCGACCTGACCGGCGGCGGCCCGACCGGCGCGACGGAGATCCTCGGCCTGCGGTTGTACCGCGAGGCGTTCGAGTACTTCAGCGTCGACACCGCCGCGACCCTGACCATGGTCATGCTGCTGATCAACTTCGTGCTGGCCATCTTCTACTTCCGGGCGCTGCGGCGTCAGGCGGGAGGCGAGGCATGACGACCACGGTGGAGGCGCGCCCGGCCGCGGTCCGGCCGTCCGGGCCGGTCGCGACGAAGCGGCGGCGTGCGTGGCGGATCGCCGCGATCGTGCTGGTGATCCTGGGCGTGGTGGTGTTCTCGGCCAACACGCTGTGGGCGCTGAGCACGTCGCTCAAGGCGCCCGACGACATTCTGGCCTATCCGCCGTCGCTGATCCCGAGCCCGGTGTCGTTCGACAGCTACGCGCGGGTGCTCGACGGGCAGTTCCTGCGCTGGATCCTCAACAGCCTGATCGTCGCCGTCGGCACGGTCGTCGTGGTGCTCGGCGTATCGATCCCGGCCGCGTACGGCGCCACGCGGTTCCAGTTCCGCGGGCAGACGGCACTGCTGTTCGTCATCCTGGCCGGGATGGCGGTCGGCCAGGTCGCCACCGTCGTCCCGTTCTACTTCCTGGCGTCGCGGCTCGGCCTGATCGACACCTACGTCGTGCTGATCCTCGTGTACTCGGTGTGGATGACGCCGTTGTCGGTGTGGCTGCTGCGCGGCTACTTCAAGTCGATCCCGGTGAGCCTGGACGAGGCGGCCATGCTGGACGGCTGCTCGCGGTTCCGGGCGATGCTGCGGGTCGTGGTGCCGCTGGCCCGGCCCGGCGTCGCGGCCGCCGCGCTGATCGTGTTCGTCTACGCGTGGAACGAGTTCATCCTCGCCGTGGCGCTGACCATGTCCGACTCGATGCGCACGGTGCCCGTCGGGCTGCACATGTTCCTCGCCACGTACGGGGTCGACTGGGGCGCCATCAGCGCCGGCTCCATCGTGTCGCTGCTGCCGGTGCTGATGCTCTTCCTGGTCCTGCAGCGCCAGTTCATCTCCGGCCTGACCGCCGGCACGCTCGGAAGCCAGTGAGGGGAGTGGCGATGCGATCGACACGAGGGCTTTCTCGCCGCGACTTCCTGGGCCTGGCCGCCGGTGCCGCGGGCGCCGCGGTACTCGGCGGCGGGCTCGCCGGCTGCGCGCGCGGCGCTCAGGCGACGCCGGGGACGCTGCGGTACTGGACGCTGCTGGACCCGAACGGCGACGACCCGCGCGGGCACGCCGAGCGGCAGATCTTCGACCTGTTCGAAGAACGCACCGGCCTGACGGTGTCCGAACAGGTCATCCCATGGCAGGAGATCGACCCGAACCTGCTGACGTCCGTGCAGGCCGGCATCCCGCCGGAGGTCTCGCGGACCAACTACTACAACTTCCGCCGCCACGCCGAGGCCGGCAGTCTGGAGCCGTTGCAGGCGATGGCCGACGCCGACTTCACGAACGGCGAGCTCGACGACTTCGTCGTCAGCCTCGAGGGCGAGGAGGGTGTCGAGGCGTTCCTCATCGAGAACATCGGCAACGCGCTGTTCCTGCGCCGCGACTGGCTCGACGCGGCCGGCATGTCGGTCCCGACGACGTGGGACGAGTTCGTCGAGGTGGGCAAGGCGTTCGTGGCGGCGCAGCCCGACGTCAGCGGGTTCCTGACCTTCGGGTCGACGACCGAGACCGGGCACGTCGCGTACATCTTCCAGCCGATGATCCTGGGCCGCGGCGGCCGCATCCTCGACGACGACGGCCGGGCCGCGTTCCACGAGGACGCCGGCGTCGAGACGTTCGAGTTCCTGCGGTCCCTGGCGTACGAGCACGAGATCATGCCGCGCGACGCCGCCACCATGGCGTACTCGGAGCAGATCGACGCGTTCATCGCCGGGCGCACCGGCATGATCATCGAGGGCTCGCACCGCTACGCCCGCATCGTCGAGAGCCTCGGCGCCGAGAACGTCGAGGTCGCCGTCATCCCCGGTCCCGCCGCCGACCGGCCCTCGCCGTGCAGCATCACCGGCTGGGCGATCGCGATCCCGCAGGGCTCACCCGACGTCGAGGGCGCCTGGGAGCTCATCAAGCACCGCACCGACCCCGCGATGCAGGAGATCTGGGCCGAGGTCGCCTTCGGCCTGCCGACCCGGCGGTCCACCCTCGAGCTGCCGTACTTCCAGCGCGACGAGGCCGCGATCATGCGATGGTGGCTGGACTACATGGAGACCGACGGCCAGCTGGTCACGTCGCCGGTCGACGACACGCAGCTCAACGAGATCCTCGCCGAGGCGCTTCAGGAGGTGCTGCTCGACGACGGGGTCGGCGTGCGGTCCGTGCTGGCCAAGGCGGCGGAGCGGTTCGACGCGGTGGTGCGCTGATGCCGGTAGTAAAATGCAAGCAGTAGGCGTCGGCGGAGGAGGGGCATGCGCGAGCCCGCCCGGTCAGGGTGTCCCATCAACCTGGCCGTCGAGGCGTTCGGCGACCGGTGGACGCTCCTGGTGCTGCGCGACATCATGTTCGGCACCCGCCTGTACTTCCGCGAGCTGCTGGCCGGCTCCGAAGAGCGCATCGCCTCCAACATCCTCGCCGACCGGCTCAAGCGGCTGGTCGAGGCCGGCCTGCTCACCCGCGACGCCGCCGGCCGGGGACAGCGGGCCGCCTACCGGCTCACCGAGGCCGCCATCGAGCTGGTCCCCGTCTTCGCCGAGCTGGGCGCGTGGGGCGTGCGGCACCGCGAGACGACGCCGCGGCTGCGGATCCGGGCCGAACTGCTAGCGGCCGGCGGCCGGCCGTTGTGGGAGGAGTTCATGGCCGAGCTCCGCTCGATCCACCTGGGGGAGCCGCGGCGCGACCCGGCGGCGCCGTCGTTGCTGGAGCAGATGGGTGCGGCCGTGGCCGAGATCGAGGCGAAGGCCGCGTCGGGCGGGGCCGCGGGCTGACGCCGATCAGTAGACGGCGCGCCCGCCGGTGAGGTCGAAGGTGAAGCCGGTGGTGAAGCTGCAGTCCGCCGAGGCGATCCAGGCGATCATCCGGGCCGCCTCGTCGAGCCGGCCGAGGCGGGCCATGGGGATCTTCTCCGTCATGTAGCGGACCTGCTGCTCCGGCATGGCCTCGACCATGGGGGTCTGGATGACGGCCGGCGCGAGCGCGTTGACGGTGACGCCGCTGGTCGCGTACTCCTTGCCCATCGACTTGACCAGGCCGATCAGTCCCGCCTTCGTCGCGGAGTAGGCGGCCATGCCGGCGTTGCCCTCCTTGCCCGCGATGGACGCGACGTGCAGGACGCGCCCGTAGCCGCGCTCGACCATGCCCGGCAGGACCGCCTGCGAGAGCAGTAGCGCGCCGCGCAGGTTCACCCGGTAGACCAGGTCGAAGTCGTCGACGTCGACCTCGTGGGTGGGGTGGCCGGTGCGGCCCGTGGTGCCGGCGCAGTTGACGAGCGCGTGCAGGTCGTTGCCGAGGACGGGGTTCGCGAAGGCGGCGCGGACGGAGTCCTGGCTGGTCACGTCGAGGTGGACGGCGACGGCGTCATGCGGGAGCCCGGCGGCGACCTCCTTCGCGCCGTCGGCGTTCAGGTCCAGGCAGATCACGCGGGCGCCCCGGCCGGCCAGCTCGACGGCGGCCGCCCGGCCGATCCCACTGGCCGCCCCGACGACGGCGACGGTCTGGCCCGCGTACTCCACGATGACGCTCCTTCGAATCGTTTCAAAGTTCGGCTCTCGGGAACGCTAATCTCCGCGCTCGGGCGCGGTCAATGCACGGATCGCCGGTCAGGCGTCGACCGTGAAGCCGAACATCATGCCGCTCTCCATGTGCTCGGCGATGTGGCAGTGCGCCATCCAGCGGCCCGGATTCGTCACGTCGAACAGGATGTCGACCGTCTGGCCGGTGCGGATGAGGATGGTGTCCTTCCAGACCAGGTTCGCCTCGGTGACGCCGTCGCGAGCGAGGACGAGGAACCGGCCGGCGCCGTGCAGGTGGAACGGGTGATGCATCGGGTGGTCCGAGTCCAGCCCGTTGACCAGGCGGATCTTGACCCGGTCGCCGACGGTGAACCGCCAGTCCGGCGGCCCGCCCGTCGCCGGGTCGACGAAGCTCCAGAGCATGGTGGCCGGCGTGGAGACGCGGTTCATCTCCGCCATCTCGTCCTCCCACTCGATGCCGCCGGCCGTGGCTTCGCCGTGGCCCATGTCGCCGTGGCCCATGTCGTGGCTCATGTCGTGGCCGTGATGCATGTCGTGGTCGCCGTGGTCCATGCGCATCTCGGCGACCAGGGAGAGGACCTCATGCGGCTCGGTCGCGAGCCAGGCGTCGAGGCCGGCGCGTTCGACGGCCAGGTCCGGGTCGCCGCCCAAGGCGTCGAACTCGGCCGCCAGGTCGGGTGCCGGCGGGACCGCAGCTGACACCGTCACCGTCGACAACCGGTGGGTGCCGACGGGGGTGTGGTGCTCGATCGCGTACTCGCCGGCCGCCGGGAACAGCACGTCGACGACGGCCCGCTCGGACGGCGCGATCAGCACCTCGTCGACGAACTCGTCGCGCTCGAGCCGGCCGGAGTCGCCGCCGACCAGCTTCAGCCGTGCGCCGGGGATGCGCACGTTGAACACGCGCGTGTTGGCGGTGTCGACGAGCCAGAACCGCACGACCTCGCCGGCGACGGCGCTGAGCGACGACGGCGCCGGCTCACCGTTGGTCAGGTAGACGTTGCCGAAGCGGCCCATCGCGGCGTGGGTGGTCTCGGTGGGGCTGAACGGGGCGATGCGGCCGTCCTCGAGCAGCAGGTCGTCCAGCGTCAGGACGACGTCGCGATGCGCGCGCGGCCAGTAGCCGTCGTCGGCAGGGCGGACGAGGATGGTGCCGTAGAGGCCGAGCTCCTGGGTGTAGTCCTCGCGGATGTGCGGGTGGTACCAGTACAGGCCGGGGTCGGGGAAGCGCAGCCGGTAGCCGAACTCGCCGCCGACCTCGATGGGCGCCTGCGTGTCGTGCGGGACGCCGTCGCTGCTGTTGTCCAGCCGCAGGCCGTGCCAGTGCACGGTGGTCTCGAGGTCGCCGTGGTTGCTGACGTCGACGCTCAGCTCCGTGCCCTGCCGCACCACCAGCGTCGGGCCGGGAACCGAGCCGTTGTACGCGAGCATCCGCACCGTCGTGTCGCCGATCCGCTTCGCCACCGGCCCCACCGCGAGCGCGACGGTGTCGCCGTCGCCGGGCTCGATGATCGCAGGCGGGGCCGCCTCGGGCAGCCCGGCCGGATCGGTGGGGAACGGCGTCGCGGGCGGGTGCGCAGAGCCGTGCGTGTGGTGGTGAGAGTGATCCATGCTCCGACCTTGACCCAAGCCGCTTCTGATGCCGAGTACCCACCACCGTACTGTCCGAAATCCAGGGATTCTCGGCCGGTTCCTGGGCCGGCTGATGATCATCCAGGATTGGTGGTGTCATAGCGCCACCAATCCTGGACGATCTTCGGTCAGGGCCCGAGCCAGACGGCTGGCCAGCAGCTGAGCGGCGACATCGGCGCGATCGCCGCGCGGCAGTGCGAGCGCAGCGCGCAGTAGTTCCTCTCCCTGGCCCGTCATGAAGAACAGTTAGGCGGGACCGACGACAGGCGGCGCCTGCCCAGTCGCGCGAAGGGAGACGCCGGCTTCGCCGGTCTGGAGGAGGAAGGTGAAGGACTCCTCGAAGTAGAGCTGCACGGTGTCGGCGTCGTGCGAGAGGTACCCGATCGAGAGGTCCTGCGCGAGGTGCAGCTCGTAGTCGCCGCCCCGTGACGACAGCAGGAGCGCCCCCGAGATGGCCGGCGCCCAGATGATCTCGCCGTCGTGCAGGACGCGGGCGACGTGCTCGCGGATGGGGTAGCCGTGGTCGGTGGTCTCCTCGAGAGCCGTGTAGAGGTCGGCCGACAGCAGCAGGCTGTACGGGCCGCCGACGCCGGCGAGCCGCAGGGTGGTGACGGCCTGGGCGACGGCGTTGTCGAGCTCGCGGATGTCGGCCGGCACGGTGATCGGGGCGTTCGTCGTGCCCGCCAGGAGCCCGCCCATGCCGGCCGCCGTGAACCCGTTCACGATGGCGCGGTCCTCGACGAACGCGATCTGCTGCGCGGCGTCCTTGACCGGTTGCCAGTCGGCGTCCTTGGCGCCGCGCTCGACGTCGTCGACGGCCTGGCGGTCGACCGTGAAGGGGACCCGGAACTCGACGATCGGCTGCACCTCGCGTGCGCGCGCCAGGACGCCGTCGCCGGGACCGTCGAGCCGGCGGAGGTGACCGGTGCCCACGCCGTGCACGACGTCGTCGCCGGGGCCGATGACGTCGACGACGCGGCGGCACGCCACGTACTGGACGAAGGTGCGGCGCGCCTCGGCCTCGATGTCGGCCCAGGCGGCCGCCGAGATGGGTGCGAGTTCGCGGTGCAGGTTGTTCATGAGGCGCTACCCCTCTTGAGACTGCCGATGTTCAGACTGCCAGTACCCGGCCCGCCCGCACCGGAGGACGACGGCGGATCCGCGAGCGACTCCAGGAAGTCGCCCGACGGAGCGAAGAACAGCCCGCCGGTCACCGCGAGCGAGAAGTCGAGGATCCGGTCGTGGTTGCCGGGCGGGTCGCCGACGAACATGTGCTCGAGCATGAGCTCGGTGACGGCGGGGTCGGCGGCGTAGCCGATGAAGTAGGTGCCGAACTCGCCGGAGCCCGGCCGACCGAACGGCATGTTGTCGCGCAGGATCTCGAGCTCCTCGCCGTCGTCGTCGGTGATCGACGTGAGCGCGACGTGCGAGTTCGCCGGCTGCTCGGCCTCGGACAGCTCGACGTCGGAGAGCTTGCGCCGGCCGATGACCCGCTCCTGCTCCTCGGTCGGCAGCGCGTTCCAGGCGTCCATGTCGTGCAGGTACTTCTGCACGATGACGTAGCTGCCGCCCTCGAACCCGGGCTCGTCGGTGAGGACGGCGGCAGCCGCGGCCGCGCCGGTCGGGTTCTCGGTCCCGTCGACGAACCCCAGCAGGTCGCGCTGCTCGAAGTAGCGGAACCCGTGCACCTCGTCGACGACGGTGGCAGCTCCGGCCAGGCGGGTGGTCACCAGCGACGCCAGCTCGAAGCAGAGGTCCATGCGCCGCGCACGGATGTGGAACAGCAGGTCACCCGGGGTGGCGATGGCGGTGTGCGTGGGGCCGCTGATCTCGCGGAACGGGTGCAGCCCCGACGGCGGCTCGCCGCCCACCAGCCGCGGCCACGCCTCGGCGCCGATGCCCGCCACGCAGGTGAGGTCGCCGTCGGCCGCGCGGAAGCCGACCGCCCGCGTGAGACCGGCGAGATCGGCCAGCAGGTCGCGGGCGGTGTCCTCGCCGCCGCCGTCGACGGTGGCGACGAGGAAGATCGCCGCCTCCGTCAACGACCCCAGGACGGCCTGCGGGCTCGCGGGATCGGTCACTGCCGCATTATCGCTCACCAGTACGCCACGCCGAACCCGTACCGGTATTCCTCCTGGCCGAGACGCTCCACGGGCGCGGCAACCTCGCAGGAGCCGGCGAGGTCGCACCGGAGAATCGCCGCCAGCCGGTCGTCGCCGTCGACGAGCCGCACGCTGATCAGCAGGTGGTCGTCGTCCTCGAACGTCGCCTCGTTGATGAACCGGCCCTCGTAGGTGTGGACGACCTCGCCGGTGCGGGCGTCCACCACGACGGCGTACGGGTTGCCCTCGCCGTCGCGATAGGCCACCGACCCCACGAGATACCGCCCGTCCGGGCTGAAGTGGTCGAACGAGTAGTCACACGTCTCCCACAGTGGCTCACCCGCGTCGGCCTCGTACACGGCCGAGCAGCTGCCGTCGTCGCGCAGCTCCGTGTATCCGGCGACGAGTCCCGCCGGCGCGGAGACGGCCGAGACCCGCTCGAGGTCCCAGAGCAGGTCGGTCGGATCCACGTCCATCCCACCGGCGAGGTCGTTGAGCAGGTTCATCTCCAGCGCCCCGTCCGGGGTGAGGACGCTCGACACCAGGACCCCGCCGTCGAGGAAGCCGACCGGTTCGATCCGCCGGCCGGGTGGCACCTCGTGTGCGCGGGGCTCGGTGCCGCTCCCGTCGGCCGGCTCGGCCCAGAGCTGGCCCGCGTCCTGGTCGTAGTAGGCCTGCAGGGAGCCGTCGGGGGAGACCACCGGCCCGGCGCCGGCCCGGCTGTCGGTGACCCGGCCGTCGTCGTCGAGCGACACCACCTCGGCCCCGTCGTCGCCGACGCGGGCGGCCGTGAAGCCGTCCGCCAGCTCCAGCACGTCGTACACGTTCTCCGGCAGCTCCACCGTCGAGCCGTCCGCGCGGTGGAACGTCCGCCCCGCGGACCAGCCGATCGCCGGGGGCGGGCCTTCGGGCAGGCCGTCGAGCTGCAGCTCGGTCGTCCCGCCGAGTGTCGGCGGGCCGGCCGGCTCGCCCGCCGTCTGCGGCACGGATCGCAGCGACAGCGCCGTCGGGACGGCGATGGCCAGCGCGACCGCCGTCACCGCACCCACCGCGACGGCACGCCGCCGTCGCACCACGCGAGCGCGACGCCGCGCCCGGTCGGCCATGCCCGAGGTGGGGAACACGTCGCCGGAACGGTGACGCAGCTCCGCTGCCAGCGTGTTCTCGAGATCGTCGAACTCGTTCACCGGTCGTTCCCCTTTCGCTCCTGGAGCCGGGTCCGCAGGGTCGCGAGCGCCCTGCTGGTCTGCGACTTCACGGTGCCCACCGAGCAGCCGAGCGTGATTGCGACGTCCTGTTCGCTCATGTCCTCGTAGAACCGGAGGACGACGGCGGCGCGCTGCCGTGGCGGCAGCGACTGGACCACGGACCACAGCGCGTCGCGTTCGACGAGCGTGTGGCCGAAGTCCGTGGTGGCGGCCCGTTCCGGGACGGCGTCCGTGGTCGTCTCGACCCGCCGCCAGGCACGCCGCCACCAGCTGGAGTGCTCGTTGATCATGATGCGTTTGGCGTAGGCGTCGACGGAGTCGGCGCGCTCCACGCGGTTCCAGGCCAGGTACAGCTTGGCCAGGGCGGTCTGCACGAGGTCCTCGGCCGCGTGCTGCTCGCCCGTCAGCAGGTAGGCGAGGCGCAGGAGTGCCGACTGCCGTACCTCGACGTACTGCTCGAATGCGCTGTCACGATCCATCGCGACCAGTGTCGCGTCTGCTTCGATGTCCATCCCACCCCCTTGGGTTTCTCTGAAGACGCGAGCCGTGGCCGCGGAGTCGCATGCCGTCCGGCGCAATCCATTCGATCTCTGCCGCCGTATTACGGCCCGGTATTGGCCTGGCAACAACTCATCGTCAGTGAGGAGTGTCATGTCCGCTCCATCCATCCCCCTCACCCGCCGGATCCGGCTCGCCCTGGTGCTGCCCCTCGTCCTGATCGCCTCGGTGGCGACGACGGGGGCGGCGTCGATGTCCGACCGCGACCGCACGCTCCCCGTCGACCGCCTGACCGTCGGCAGCGAGCTGGTCGCGACGACGGGGCTCCGCCTCACCGCGATCGCCACCCCTGACGACCGCAGCGGGCGCATGTTCGTCGTCGACAAGGGCGGGCGCGTCCTGGTCTTCCACCCCCACACCGGGACGCTCGATCCGCAGCCGCTGCTGGACCTCACCAGCCGCGTGAGCACCGCCGGCAACGAGCGCGGCCTGCTCGGCGTGGCGCCGTCGCCGAACTTCGCGAAGACGAAGACGCTCTTCGTCAGCTACACCGCGCTCGGCACGGGCGTCGAGAACGGCGCGCTCACCGTCTCGCGGTTCATGCTGGACAGCGCCGGTCAAGCGACCATCGACCCGGCGACGGAGCAGCGCGTGCTGCGACAGCAGCACAACCTCAACGGCAACCACAACGGCGGCGACCTGATGTTCGGTCCCGACGGCTACCTCTACTGGTCCACCGGCGACGGCGGCAGCGCGGACGACCCGCTGTTCGGCGCGCAGAACCTCAGCACCCTGCTGGGCAAGATCGTGCGCATCGACGCCATGCGCGAGTGCGACGGCCGGCTCTACTGCATCCCGAAGGACAATCCGTTCGCGCGCAGCGCCATCGGCCGGCCGGAGATCTGGGCGTACGGCCTGCGCAACCCGTGGCGGTTCTCGATCGACGAGAAGAGCGAGTCGATCTGGATCGGCGACGTCGGCCAGAACCGCTGGGAGGAGATCAACCACGTCTCCGTCGACGACGATGACCAGCCGCGCGACGGCTGGAACTTCGGCTGGTCCTGCCGCGAGGGCAACGACATCCACCGTGTGCCCGCGTCGGCCGGCGAGGCGCCCGACCCGTTCATCGACATCCGCTGCAACTCGCGTGCGGACTTCGAGGACCCGGTCTACGCGTACGGGCTGGCCGACAACGACCGCTGCGCGATCATGGGCGGCGTCGTCTACCGCGGCGAGGAGTACGAGGACATCGCCGACGGCACCTACGTGGCGGCCGACTACTGCACCGGCCAGGCGTTCGCGGTCCAGGAGCGCCGCGGCCGGCACCAGGTGAGCGACGCGGTCGGCTCGCTGCCGCCGCGGGTCACGTCCTTCGGCCTCGACGCCGAGGGCGAGACCTGGTTCGTGACCGACAACGTCGCGGGCGGCCTCGGGGAGATCTACAAGCTGACCTTCGCCGAGGCGACGGCACCGTAACGGGCTCTCTGCAGGGCCGGGGGACGACGGCGACCGGCTGCGGTCGCCGTCGTCCCCTGTCTGACACTTCGGCCCGTTGCCACGCGCCGTCCCTGCCCATGAAGGGGTGTCGACGCGGCAAAGGTGTCTGATACGTTGCGGCCCATGTCCGACACCGCACTGGCCCGGGCGGTCGCCGCCGCCGAGGGCCTCGTCGTCGACGAGTACGAGCCGGGGGCGCGGCTGCCCGGCGAGGCCGAGCTGGCCCAGCGGTTCGGGGTGAGCCGGCTGACGCTGCGCGAGGCGCTCAAGGTGCTCGCCGGGCGGGGTCTGGTCGAGCTCGGCCGGGGCCGCCGCCCGGTGGTGCGCGAGCCGGACGGCTCGGTGCTGTCGGGCTATTTCGCCGTCGCCATGCGGCGCGACCCGCACGCGTTGCTCGAGCTGGTCGAGATCCGCGAGTCGCTCGAGGTACTGGCCGCGGGCAAGGCCGCGCGCCGCTCCGGCCGGGCGACCGCGGCGGTGCTCGAGACCGCGCTGGAGCGCATGGCCGGCGCCGTCGACCTCGGCGAGCCCGAGCGCGAGCGGCGGTTCCACGAGGCCGACGCCGCCTTCCACGAGGCGCTGGCGCTGGCCGCCGGCAGCCGCATGCTGGCGTTCGTCCTCGAGGGGTTCGAGGACTCCCTGAAGCGCAGCTTCGCCGCCAGCTACCGCGGCCACTTCGCCCGCGGCGGCGACTTCGCCGAGGTCCTGGGCGCGCACCGGGCCGTCGTCGAGGCCGTCCGGGCACACGACGTGCCGGCGGCCGAGCAGGCCATGCGGGCACACCTGCGGCAGGTCGAGAAGGACCTGCGCGCGGCGATCGAGGCGGCGGCGTGAGCGCGGCGCTGCTGGACGAGACTTCCGTCGTCGCGTACCTGCGCGACCGGGGCGTCGTCGGCGCCGGCCCGGCGACCGCGGCCGCGCTCGGCGGCGGGGTGAGCAACGTCGTGCTGGCGGTCGGCGACGGTCGGCGCCGGCTGGTGGTCAAGCAGGCGCTGCCGCGGCTGCGCGTGGCCGCCGAGTGGACCGCGCCGACCGACCGCACGCTCACCGAGGCCGACGCGCTGGTGCTGGCCGCCGGGCTGACGCCGGGCGCCGTCCCCGCCGTCGTCGACCGCGATGACGACCGGCACGTCCTCGTGCTCGAGCACGCGCCGCCCGGCTGGCGGGACTGGAAGGCCGACCTGCTGGGCGGGACGGCCGACCCGGCGGTCGCGGCGCGGCTGGGCGAGGTGCTGGCCCGCTGGCACGCCGGGACGACGGAGCCGGACGCACTGCCGCCGCGGGTGCGCGCGGGCGGCGACGCGTTCGAGCGGCTGCGGGTCGAGCCGTTCTACCGCCGGGTCGCCGCCCAGACGCCGGGCGAGCTGGGCGAGCGGATCCTCGCGACGGCGGACGCCATGACGGCGCGCCGGACCTGCTTCGTGCACGGCGACTTCTCGCCGAAGAACGTGCTGGTGGCGCCGGACGGGCAGGGGCCGGGACCGGGGCTGTGGGCGATCGACTTCGAGGTGGCCCACCTCGGCGATCCGGCCTTCGATCCGGCCTTCCTGCTCTGCCACTTGTCGCTGAAGGCGGTGCACCGGCCGGCGTCAGCGGCGGCCTACGCGCGGTGCGCGGCGGCATTTGCCGCGGCCTACGAGGGCGGCGGCCCGGCGCCGGACTGGCCGTACGTCCTGCGCCACGCCGGCTGCCTGATCCTGGCCCGCGTGCGCGGCGCGTCGCCGGCCGAGTACCTCATGGCGGCCGAGCGCGAGACCGCCTGGCGGCTCGGCGTGGACCTGCTGACCGGCGCCGTCGCCGGTCTCGACGACCTGTTCGCGGAGGTGACCCGATGACGGCGACGACCATCACCGAGGTGCTGGCCTGGGAGGCGCTGGACTCCCGCGGCCGCCCG
Source organism: Jiangella mangrovi (assembly GCF_014204975.1). Lineage (NCBI taxonomy): Bacteria > Bacillati > Actinomycetota > Actinomycetes > Jiangellales > Jiangellaceae > Jiangella > Jiangella mangrovi. The sequence goes on along the minus strand of NZ_JACHMM010000001.1, from coordinate 6,318,464 downwards.
ACGGTGGCCTGCCGGGTGGAGCTGGCCGGCGGGGCGACGGGCCGCGCGGTGGCGCCGTCGGGCGCGTCGACCGGCGGCCACGAGGCGCGCGAGCTGCGCGACGGCGACCCCGCCCGGTACGGAGGCTACGGCGTGCTCCGGGCGGTCGCGTCGGTGGGCGCGACGCTCGCGCCGCTGGTCACCGGCCTGGACGCCGTCGACCAGACCGCAGTCGACGCCGCCCTCGAGAGCGCCGACGACGACCCGCTGCTCGGCACCGTCGGCGCGAACGCGGTCCTCGCCGTGTCGCTGGCGACGCTGCGGGCGGCGGCCGCGAGCACCGGCCGGCCGCTGTGGCGGCACGCGGCGGACGACGGCGGGGGAGCGCCCCTGCTGCCGCTGCCGATGGTCAACATCGTCTCCGGCGGCGCGCACGCCGGCCGGGCGCTGGACCTGCAGGACGTGCTGGCCGTCCCGGTCGGCGCAACGAGCTTCGCCCAGGCCATCGAGTGGGCCGCGCGGGTCCGCGCGGCCGCCGCGGACCTGCTGGACCAGCGTGGCGTGCCGACGGCGCTGGTCGCCGACGAGGGCGGGCTGGCCGGTGGGCTCGACGGCAACGAGGCCGCGCTCGCGCTGGTCACCGACGCCGTCCAGCACGCGGGCCTCACCCCGGGCGCCGACGTGGGCATCGCCGTCGACCTCGCCGCCAACCAGCTCCACGACGGCACCGGCTACCGGCTCGAGCGCGACGGCGTCACGCTGGACACCGCGGCCTGGCTGCGCCGGCTGGAGGCGTGGTGCCGCGACTACCCGGTGGTGTCGCTCGAGGACGTGCTGGTCGAGGACGACTGGGCGGGCTGGGCGACGGCGACCGGGGCGCTCGGGGCGACGCGGCAGCTGCTCGGCGACGACCTGTTCGCGACGAACGCCGGGCGGCTGCGGCGCGGCATCGACGACGGTGTCGCCAACGCCGTGCTGGTCAAGGCGAACCAGGCCGGCACCGTCAGCCGTGCCCGTCACGTCACCGAGCTGGCTCGAGCCGCCGGCTACGCGACCGTCATCTCCGCGCGCTCCGGCGACACCGAGGACGACTGGCTGGCCGACCTCGCCGTGGGCTGGCGGACCGGGCAGATCAAGGTCGGCTCGACCATGCGCTCGGAGCGCACCGCCAAGTGGAACCGGCTGCTCGAGATCGAGGCGACGGCCGGCGACGGCGGTGCCGCCTTCGCCGGCGCGGCGGCGCTCAGTAGGTCGCCCGCCCGCCGCTGATGTCGTACACCGCGCCGGTGGAGAAGCTGACCCGCTCGGAGCAGAGGAACGCCACCAGCTCGGCGACCTCCTCGGGCCGGCCGACCCGCTTCATCGGGATGAGGCTCGTGATGTGCGCCAGCACCTCGGGCGCGGTGTCGTCGTTCATCGGGGTCGCGATGACGGCCGGCGCGATGGCGTTGACCAGGACGCCGGTGGTGGCCAGCTCCTTGCCCGCGGACTTCGTCAGCCCGATGACGGCGGCCTTCGACGCCGAGTACACCGACAGGTTCGGGTTGCCGTCCTTGCCGGCCATGCTGGCGATGTTCACCACCCGGCCCCAGCCGCGCTCGCGCATGCCCGGCACGAACGCCCGCATGGTGTTCACGGTGCCGATGACGTTGACCTCGAACACCCGGCGCCAGTCGTCGGCCGTCGTCTCGACCAGCGGCCGGTTCGGCCCGACGACGCCCGCGGAGTTCACCAGCACGTCGACCGGGCCTACGTCGGCGGCGACCCGCGCCAGCGATGCCTCGTCGGTGACGTCGGCGTCGACGTCGGCGCCCTTCAGGTCCAGCGTCGTGACGGTGACGCCGTCGGCGCGCAGCCGCTGTGCCGTCGCCGCGCCGAGACCGCTGGCGCCGCCGGTGACCAGTGCCGTTCTGGGGGACATGGTTCTCCTGTCAGTGGGATTCACGGCTCACGTCCGAGCCGCTGGAGCCGAGGAGGAAGTCGAGGTCGGCGCCGGTGTCGGCCTGCAGCACGTGGTCGACGTAGAGCCGCTGCCAGCCGCGGGCGGGGCGCGCATAGGCGGCGACGGCGGCAGCTGCCGGTTCGCGCCGGGCCAGCTCGTCGTCCGGCACCTCGACGTCGATGCGCCGCGCCTCGATGTCGAGGCTGACGACGTCGCCGGTGCGCACCAGCGCCAGCGGGCCGCCGGCCGCCGCCTCGGGCGCCACGTGCAGCACGACGGTGCCGTACGCCGTTCCGCTCATGCGTCCGTCACACACCCGCACCATGTCGCGCACGCCCTGGGCCAGCAGTTTCTTCGGCAGCGGCATGTTCGAGACCTCGGGCATGCCGGGGTAGCCGCGCGGGCCGCAGCCGCGCAGCACCAGGACGGAGTCGGCCGTCACGTCGAGGTCCGGATCGTCGATGCGGGCGTGGAAGTCCTCGATGCTGTCGAACACGACCGCCGGTCCGCGGTGGCGCAGCAGGTGCGGCGAGGCGGCGGCGGGCTTGACCAGCGCGCCGCCGGGCGCCAGGTTGCCGCGCAGCACCGCGATGCCGCCCTCGGCGACCAGCGGCGCCGAGCGCGGCCGGATGACCTCGGGGTCCCAGATCTCGGCGTCGTCCAGGCCCTCGACCAGCGGCTTGCCGGTGACCGTCAGCGCCGTGGGGTCGAGCAGGTCGCGTACCTCGCGGAGCACCGCGCGCAGCCCGCCGGCGCGGTGCAGGTCGTCCATGAGGAACCGCCCGGCGGGCAGCAGGTCGACCAGCACCGGCACCCGCGAGCCGATGCGATCGACGTCGTCGAGCGTGAGGTCGACACCCAGCCGCCCGGCGATGGCCAGCAGGTGCACGACGGCGTTCGTGGAGCCGCCGATGGCCGCCAGCGCCACGATCGCGTTGTGGAACGAGGCCTTCGTCAGAACGGTGCTGGGCCGGCGGCCGGCGCCGATCAGCTCGACGGCGAGCCGCCCGGTGTCGTGGGCGCCGGTGAGCAGCCGGCTGTCCGGCGCGGGCGTGCCGGCCAGGCCCGGGACGACCATGCCGAGCGCCTCGGCGACCAGCGCCATGGTCGACGCCGTGCCCATGGTGTTGCAGTGGCCGCGACTGCGGATCATGGCCGACTCCGAGCGCACGAACTCCTCGCGCGACAGGGTCCCGGCCCGGACCTCCTCGGACAGCCGCCACACGTCGGTGCCGCAGCCCAGCGGGACGCCGCGGAACGTGCCGGTGAGCATGGGCCCGCCGGGCACCACGACGGCGGGCAGGTCGACCGACGCGGCGGCCATGAGCAGCGCCGGGATGGTCTTGTCGCAGCCGCCGAGCAGCACCACGCTGTCGATCGGGTTGGCGCGCAGCATTTCCTCCGTCGCCATGGCGGCCATGTTCCGCCAGAGCATCGCCGTCGGGCGCAGCTGCGTCTCGCCCAGCGACACGACGGGCAGTTCGAGCGGCAGCCCGCCGGCCTCGAAGACCCCGTCGCGCACCGACCGTGCGACCTCCGTCAGGTGCGAGTTGCAGGGCGTGAGGTCCGACGCGGTGTTGGCGATCGCGACCTGCGGCCGGCCGTCGAACGCGTCGTCGGGCACGCCGCGGCGCATCCACGCGCGATGGATGTAGGCGTTGCGGTCGCCGCCGCCGTACCACTGACTGCTGCGGAGCTCGCCCACGAGTGGTCCTTCCGATTATCGACACGGCGGTCTAATCTTTGGAACATGGACATGGTGGGCGGAAGTGCGGCCCCGGGTCAAGCGGACGACGGCGACCGCCTGGTCGGCTCCGACCGCGTGCTGGCGGTGCTCAAGGAACTGGCCCGGCACCCCGACGGCGTCACGCTCGACGAGCTGACGCGCGCGATCGGCAGCCCCAAGCCGACGGTGCACCGGGCGCTGCGCTCGCTGCGCCGGGCGGGCCTGGCGAGCCAGGACGCCCGCGGCCACTACCTGCTGGGCGACGAGTTCCTGCGCATGGCCTTCGCCCACCACGAGGCCCGGCCCGAGCACGTGCGCATCCTGCCGGTGCTCGAGGCGCTGGCCGAGCGGTTCGGCGAGACCACGCACTACGCGGTGCTGGACGGCCGCGAGGTCGTGTACCGCGCGAAGGTCGACCCGCCCACGGGCGCGGCCCGGCTCACGTCGACCATCGGCGGGCGCAACCCGGCGCACGCGACCGGGGTGGGGAAGCTGCTGCTCGCCCACCAGCTGACCACGCGCGACGCCGTCGACGCCTGGGTCGGCGACGGTTTGCTGGAACGGCGGACGGCGCACACCGTCGGCACCGCGGCCGAGCTGCACGCCGCGCTGGAGTTGATCCGCGCGCGCGGCTACGCGCTGGACGAGGAGGAGAACGAGGCCGGCGTCGGCTGTCTGGCGCTGCCGGTCTACGCGCTGTCGCCGTCGGTGCCGTCGGGTGCGCTGAGCGTCAGCGCCCTCACCTACCGCACCCCGCTGCCCACGCTGATCGACGCCGTCGACGAGGTCCGCGCGGTGCTGGGACCACTGGGCTCGGCGGGCGGGTCGGCCGCATGAGCGGCTCTATGCGGGCCGTCGTGCTCACCGGCCCGGGGAAGTGCGTCGTCCAGGAGGTCCCGCGCCCGGTCGCCGCACCGGGCGAGGCGGTCGTCGACGTCGAGCGGGCCGGCGTCTGCGGCACCGACGCCGAGCTGTTCCACGGCCACATGGCCTACCTGCACACCGGCCACACCACCTACCCGCTGCGGCCCGGGCACGAGTGGTCCGGCGTCGTCTCCGCGATCGGCGACGGCGTCGACCCCGCCTGGCTGGGCCGGCGGGTCATGGGCGACACGATGATCGGCGACGGCGTGTGCCGGCGGTGCCGTCGCGGGACCCAGCACCTGTGCGAGCGGCGCGGCGAGGTGGGCATCCGCGACGGCCGGCCCGGCGCGCTGGCCGAGCAGATCGCCGTCCCGGTCTCGTCGCTGCACGAGCTGCCCGACTCCGTCGACGCCGTGCTCGGCGCGCTGGTCGAGCCCGGCGGGAACGCCCTGCGCGCGGCCGTGGCCGCCGGGGTCGGCGAGGGGGACCGGCTGCTGGTGTTCGGGCCGGGAACCATCGGCCTGCTCGTGGCGATGTTCGCCCGTGCTGCCGGCGCCGAGGTGCACCTGATGGGCCGCACCGAGTCGTCGCTGCGGTTCGCCTCGGACCTCGGCTTCACCCACGTCTGGCCCGAGGGCGCCGTCCCCGACCTGCCCTTCGACGCCGTCGTCGACGCCGCCACCGCCTCGCACCTGCCGGCGTATGCGGCCGATGTGGTGGAGCCCGGCGGCCGGGTCGTCTACATCGGCCTGTCCGTCACGCCGAGCATGTTCGACACCCGGACCCTGGTCTTCAAGGACGTGACGGCGATCGGCATCCTGTCCGCCTCGCCCGGCCTGGCCGCCACCATCTCCGCCTATGCGAGCGGGACGGTCGACCCCCGGCCCCTGGTGGGCGCCACCGTCGGCCTCGACCAGGTCGGCGCGGTGCTGAGCGGCGAGTACGAGGTCGGGCCAGGGCCCAAGGTGCACGTGGACCCGCGGTTGGCTTGAGCGCGCGTGGTTGCGCTGGGGGAGTCTGGCGACGGGTGCGGGGTCGCGCGGCCTGCTTGGTCCTGGGTGTGACGTCGTGGTCTGCCGTCACGTCCTGGTCTGGCGTCACGCGAAACGGCCGATTTCGGCTCGCGGGCGTGACGGGGGACCAGGATGTGACGGGAGACCAGGATCTCGACGCCGGCGAGGCGTGCCCAGGGTCTCCCCGTCCCCCTGATAGCTGCCAGAGTTCTTGGCCGCGGGACCGCGGGTCAAGCGGTCCTCCCTGGCGCGAAGCGCCCCTATTGGTCCGCTTGAGGCGCGGGCCTGCGGCTAAGACACTGGGCAGCAGGGGGACGGGGAGCCGACCTCAGATCCCCGGCCGAACCTCCAACAACCGACCCGCCCACGGCCCCGGCAGACCGACACTGAGGACACCCGCGGCATCGTCCCAGGTCAGCGACGTCGGGAGGTCGACCGGGAAGAGCACCTCCACCCGGGCACCGGTGCCGGCCAGCCACGGCAGCGGCACCTCGACCCGGTCAGGCCCAGGACCGCGGCCGAGGTCGCGCCGCCACACCGACAGCAGCGTCCCGGCGTCATCGACCTGGGCGAGCGCGACCCACGGATCGGACCAGCGGGGGAGACCCAGCGGCCAGCGCGGCAGCATCTCCGCCAACCGGGACCGGATCGACTTGTAGACGTCGACGGCGCCGGACACGGCCGCAGCCTGCACACCGTCGAGCAGGTCGATCCGCCCGCTCAGGTGGACCCGGCCCAGTAGCGCGTTGACCATCGTCAGCGCGTTCTCCTCGGCGGTGAAGTGCGGCTGCGGGTAGGCCCACACGGCGGCCTGCTCGGGCGGTGCGACGGTGGGGGCGGCGGCCGCGATGGCCGGGTAGCGGCGGTGGTCGGTCTGGTCGCTGGTCGAGTGGATGCTCAGCCGCGACAGCATGGCGCCGTCGGCCCGCATGCCGCCGGAGGCGCAGTTCTCGATGACCAGCCCGGGGTGCCGGTCCAGCACACCGTCGAGCCAGGCGAGCAGGGCCCGGTCGTGCCCGAGCAGGCCGTTGCCCAGGCTGTCCGACGCGAAGTCGGTCCCGGGGCCGATGTCGATGTTGTAGTCGAACTTCAGGTAGCCGACGCCGTAGTCGGACACCAGGCGATCGACGACGGCGTCGAGGTGCGAGCGGGCGGCCGGGTGGCGCAGGTCGAGGTGGTACCGGCTCACTTCGACGATGCGGCGCCCGTCGCGCTGGAAGAACGCTTCGTCGGGCAGGGTGCGCGCGGCCGGGCTGCGGACGCCGACGACCTCGGGCTCGACCCAGAGGCCGGGCACCATGCCCGCGGCGCGGATGCGGTCCATCGTCGCGGCCAGTCCGTGCGGGAACCGCTCGCGCGACTCCTCCCAGGCGCCGACCTCGTCCCACCAGGGCTTCGGGACGGCGTGCCAGCCGGCGTCGATGACGAAGTACTCCGCCCCCGCCGCGGCGGCCGCGTCGATCAGCGGCACGAGGTCGGCCTCGGTGGGGTCGCCCTTGAGGCAGTTCATGTAGTCGTTGAAGACCACCGGCAGCCACTCGTTGTCGGCGTGCGGCCGGCGCACCACGCGGCGGTGCCCGGTCAGCAGGCCGAACGCGTGCTCCAGCCCATGGTCCGAAACGACGACGGTGACCGGCACCGACTCGAACGTGTCGCCGGGCGCGAGCCGCCGCCGCCACTGGTGCTCGGCCGACGCCGGCCCGGAGCAGAGCAGGAACAGGTCGCCGTCGTGGTCGCCGACGGCCCAGTGCGACGGCCCGTTGTGCTCGATCTGCCACAGCCAGGTCGCCCCGCGGCCGCCGTCCTCGATCGCGCCCATGGGCAGGTGGTCGCCGGTGGACCAGCTGCCGGTCGTGGTGACGGCGAACTGGCCCAGCGTGGTGTCGGCGACACCGCCGAGCCGGGCCACGTCGACGATGCCGGCCGACTCGAGGTCGACCTGCTGCCAGCGCGCCTCGGCACACCAGGCGTTGCGGGCGTGGTGCAGCCGCAGGTCCGCGTCGAGGCCGCCGAAACCGGTCAGGACCAGCGACGACACGAAGTCCAGTAGCACCGGGTCGGAGCCCGCGTTGTGCGTCGACGTGTGGCATCGGACCGTCCCCGGCGTGGTCCGCTCGACCACCGAAGTGACCACGAGCCCGCTCGCCGGGTCCGCCTGGACCACCCGCAGGTGGTCGCCGTCGGCGCTGTGCGAGCGGTACCGCAACCGGCTGCCGGCGGCGGTGAAGCGGTGCTGGGCGTGCGCGCTGCGGTCGACCCGGCCCTCGCCGCCCACCGCGAGCTCGACGAGCGGATGCCCGCGGTCACCCATGACGACGCCTGGGCGCAGGCCCAGCACCCGCACGGGCCCGTCCACGGGAACGGACAGCGCCAGCCGCACGCCGTCGCCGGTCCACTCGATCGTCTCCGGCTCCTCGGACACCGAGGCCTCCCGTCGCAAATCTGGAACTCCATTCCAACAATCGATGATCTGCGAGGTCGGAGCCCGGAGTCAAGAGTGCGGGGGACGTGACATTCCCGCTGCTAGCATCTCAATCTGAAACTGAGTTCCTTTCTTCCGACACCTGGAGGTCGTCCCATGTCCCGCTCCCAGCCGCCCGGCTGGCGTCGCTCGTCCGACAGCGAGACCGACGCCGTCCACTACCACGCACAGGCCCTCTCCAGGGGCCTCAACCTGCTCGAGATCCTGGCCCGCGGCCGCTCGCCGCAGACCATCGCCGACTTCCACGAGCACACCGGCATGCCGAAGAGCACGCTGGTCAGGCTGCTCAGCGTGCTGGACCGCGAGGAGTACGTGGTCCGCGTCGACGAGCGCCCGGCCTACCGCCTGGGGCACAAGGTGCAGATCCTGTCCGACGCCTACGTCGCGCAGCTCGACATCTCGCAGGTGGCCGGCCGCTACCTCGAGGAACTGGCCGGCGAGACCGGGCAGACCGGCAACCTCGGGCTGCTCGACGGCGACCAGGTGCTGCACGTGTGCGTCCGCGAGCCCGACCGCGCGCTGCGCTACGCCAGCGCCGCCGGCCACCGGGCGCCGGCCTACGTCAGCGGCCTGGGCAAGGTGCTGCTGGCCACGCTCGACGCGGCCGACGTCGCGCCGCACACGCCGGCCGAGCCGTTCCCCGCGTACACCGACCGCACCATCACCACGCTGGCCGCGCTGCAGCGAGAGCTGCGCACCACCATGCGCCGCGGCTACGGGTTCGACGACAACGAGTCCAGCACCGGCCTGCGCTGCCTCGCGGTGCCGGTCGCGGTGCGCGGCGAGGTGCTCGCGGCCATCAGCGTCTCGGGGCCGTCGGCCGAGTTCGGGCTCGAGGAGCAGAAGCGCTACCTCACTGTGCTGGGCCGCATCGCGTCCGGCCTGGCCGGCGACGCCGACGTGGTCGCGGTGCTCGAGTACCTGCGCTCGTCGCTGCTGCGTTCCACCATCGAGCCCGTGGGGTAGACCTTGACAGTCACCTGAACCGCCGCAATCCTTGGAACACTGTTTCAGATTGCGGCGGGCTGGTGATGTCATGCTCAAGGGTCGGGGGGTCGGCCGGTGACGGCGTACCTCGTGCGGCGCTTCGCGGTGAGCGTCCTCGTGCTGTTCCTGGTGACTGTCGGGCTCTTCGGGCTCGTCCACGCCGCTCCGGGCGATCCGGTGACGATGATGGTGCCGGTCGACCAGCTAGGCGCCGACAGCGCCGCGTTCATCGAGCAGAAGCGGCAGGAGCTGGGGCTGGACCGGCCGCTGCCGGTGCAGTACTGGTCCTGGTTGCAGGGCGTGGCGACGGGTGACCTCGGCTACTCGCTCACCAACAACCGGCCGGTGTCGGAGCTGCTGGCCGAGCGGCTGGTGCCGACCATCGAGCTGATGGGGCTCGGCCTGGGTCTGGGCATCGCCATCGCGATCCCGCTGGGCATGCTGGCCGCGGTGCGGCGCAACACCGCCGCCGATTACTGGACCGCGGCGCTGAGCCTCGGCGCGGTGTCGATCCCCGGCTTCTTCCTCTGCATCCTGGCCATCTACGTGTTCGCGCTGCAGCTGGGCTGGGTGCCGTCGGCGGGCATGTCGACGCCGGGCGCGCCGAGCCTGGGCGACTCGCTGCACCACCTGGTCATGCCGGTGGCGATCCTGGCCTTCGGCGTGGCCGGCCCGTTCACGCGCTACGTGCGCAGCGGCGTCATCGCCGAGCTGGGCTCGGAGTACGTGCGCACGGCGGAGTCCAAGGGCGCGACGCCGAGGCGGATCCTCTTCGGGCACGTGCTGCGCAACGCGCTGATCCCGCTCATCACGGTCCTCGGCCTCACGCTTCCGGCGCTGCTGGTCGGCGCCGTCGTGGTCGAGCAGATCTTCGCCTGGCCCGGCATGGGCCAGTTGGTCATCTCCGCGGTGAACCAGCAGGACTACCCGGTGATCATCGGGTTCGCGTTCTTCGTCGCGATCCTCGTCCTGCTGTCGAACATGCTCGCGGACGTCCTGTACTCCGTCGCCGACCCACGGGTGAGCCTGCAATGACGACTGCCATCGAACCGGCGCCGGCTCTCGCCACGGCGGTGCCGGCCACACGCGGACCGCGCGGCCTGGCCTGGCGGCGCTTCAAGCGCCACCGCATGGCCATGGCCGGGCTGGTGACGCTCAGCATCGTCATCCTCGCCGCGCTGCTGGCCGACGTCATCACGCCGCACCACCCGAACGCCGTCGACCTGACGGCGTTCCGGCAGCCGCCGTCGGCGGAGCACTGGCTGGGCACAGACTCCGCCGGCCGCGACGTGTTCGCCCGGCTGCTGCACGCGGGCCGGGTGTCGCTGGGCGTGGGCATCGCGGCGTCGCTCATCTCGGTGGCCATCGGGACGCTGCTCGGCGCCGTCGCCGGGCTCTTCCGCGGCTGGGCCGACACCGTCATCATGCGGACGGCGGACATCATGCTGTCCTTCCCGGCGCTGGTGGTCATCATCGTGGTGGCCGGCGTGCTGGGGCCGAGCGTCGTCACGCTGGTGCTGGCCATGGGTGTGTTCGGCTGGCCGGCCGCGGGCCGGGTCGTCCGCGGCGTCACCCTGTCGGTGCGCGAGCGCGAGTTCGTCAAGGCGGCGCGGTCGTTCGGCGCCGGCGGCTGGTGGCTGATCACCCGGCACCTCGTGCCCGCCGCGCTGGGCCCGGTCACCGTCGTCGCCACGCTGGGCGTCGCGCAGGCGATCATGGCCGAGGCGACGCTGTCCTTCCTCGGCCTCGGCGTGGTCCCGCCCGCGGCGAGCTGGGGCAACATGCTCACCGACGCGCAGAACCTCACGCTGATCAGCGGCATGCCGTGGATGTGGCTGCCACCGGGCATCGCGGTGGCGCTGACGGTGCTCGCGGTCAACTTCGTCGGCGACGGCCTGCGCGACGCCCTCGACCCGCAGACGGCCCAGGGGAGGCTGCGATGAGCCCGCTGCTGGAGGTCCGCGACCTCGTGGTCGAGTTCGCCACCGAGGGCGGCACGGTGCACGCCGTCAACGGCGTCTCCTTCGACGTCGAGCCGGGCGAGATGCTCTGCGTGGTCGGCGAGTCCGGCTCCGGCAAGAGCGTGACCGCCATGGCCGTGCTCGGCCTGCTGCGCCGCCCGCCGGCCACTGTGACGGCGACGCGCGTCGGCTTCCGTGGCGAGGACCTGCTGGGGGCGACGCCGGAGCGGCTGCGCGAGCTGCGCGGCGACGACATCTCCGTCGTCTTCCAGGATCCCATGACCGCGCTCAACCCGGTGCACCGCGTGGGCAAGCAGATCGCCGAGATCGTCCGGCTGCACCGGCCGGTGTCGCGCAAGCAGGCCTGGCAGCGTGCCGTCGACCTGCTCGCCCTCGTCGGCGTCCCCGACCCGGCGGCGCGGGCGCGGCAGTACCCACACGAGTTCTCCGGCGGCATGCGGCAGCGGGTGATGATCGCCATGGCCATCGCCAACGAGCCCGCGCTGCTCATCGCCGACGAGCCGACCACCGCGCTCGACGTGACCATCCAGGCGCAGGTCCTGGGGCTGCTGCGCAAGGCCCAGCGCGAGACCGGCGCCGCCACCATCCTCATCACCCACGACCTCGGCGTCGTCGCCGAGATGGCCGACCGGGTCGTCGTCATGTACGGCGGCGCCATCGTCGAGCAGGGCGACGTCGCGACGGTGTTCGCCGCGCCCCGCCACCCGTACACGCTCGGCCTGCTGCACAGCCTGCCCCGGCTCGACCGCGACACCGGCGAGCTGACCCCGATCGCGGGCAGCCCGCCCAACCTCACCGCGCCGCCGGGCGGCTGCACGTTCGCGCCGCGCTGCGCGCAGTCGGCCGGCCGCGAGCGCTGCCTGACCGACCGGCCCGCGCTGGTGCCGCTGGGGACGGGCCACGAGACGGCCTGCCATTTCCACGACGAGCTGCTGGCGGTGGCGCGATGACGACGACGGCGGTGGAGGAGGTCGTCGGCGTCGAGGACCTGACCAAGGCGTTCCCGGTCCGTGGCGGCGTGCTGAGGCGGCAGGTGGCGGCGGTGCGTGCGGTCGACGGCGTCAGCTTCGCGCTGCACGCGGGCGAGACGCTGGGCCTGGTGGGGGAGTCCGGCTGCGGGAAGTCCACCGTCGGGCAGATCCTGGTCGGCCTCACCCGCCCGACGTCGGGCACGGTGCGCTTCCGCGGCGTCGACGTCGAGCGGATGTCCGCCGCCGACCGGCGCGAGCTGCGCTGCCGCATCCAGGTCGTCTTCCAGGACCCGTACTCGTCGCTGAGCCCGCGCATGACGGCGCGCGAACTGGTGTCCGAGCCGCTGCGGGTGCAGGGCGGCTACCGCTCCGGCGGCCGCGAGCGGGTCGTCGAGCTGCTCGAGATGGTCGGGCTGTCTGCGGCGCACCTGAACCGGTACGCGCATGAGTTCTCCGGCGGGCAACGGCAGCGCCTCGGCATCGCCCGCGCGCTGGCGCTGGAGCCGAGCGTGCTGGTGCTCGACGAGCCGGTGTCGGCGCTGGACGTGTCGATCCGGGCGCAGGTGGTCAACCAGCTCGCGGCGCTGCAGCGCGACCTCGGCCTGGCGTACCTGTTCATCTCGCACGACCTGTCCGTGGTGCGGCACGTCTGCGACCGCGTCGTCGTCATGTACCTCGGGAAGATCGTCGAGGCCGGCGACAAGCGCGACATCTTCGAGCGGCCGGCCCACCCGTACACCCGGGCGCTGCTGTCGGCGATCCCGCTGCCCGACCCCGCCCTGCGCGATCGCCCCGACCGGATCGTCCTGACCGGCGACGTGCCCAGCCCGCGCAACCCTCCGAGCGGCTGCCGGTTCCGCACCCGCTGCTGGAAGGCGCAGGACGTGTGCGCCCGCGAGGAGCCGGTGCTGACGCCGACGGGGTCCGGCGCGCAGACGGTCGCCTGCCACTTCCCCGAGTCCTAGCCGAGTAGGAGTCACCCGTGTCCGCGAGTTCCCTCGAGCACTTCGCCGCGTCGGTGAGCCGGTCGCCGTCGGCCCCGTGCCTGATCTACTTCGACACCGTCCTCGACTATGCGACGGTGGACGAGCTGTCCGGCGCGCTCGCCGTCGCGCTGTCCGAGCGCGGGGTGGGCGCCGGGTCGCGGGTGGCGCTGATGACGCAGAACGTGCCCCAGTTCATTCTCGCGGAGCTGGCGGTCTGGAAGCTCGGCGCGATCTGGGTGCCGCTGAACCCGATGTTCAAGTCCGCCGAGGTCGAGTACCACCTCACCGACTCCGGCGCGACGGCCATGGTGGTGCTCGAGTCGCTGTACCGCGACGTGGTGTCCGACGTCGTCGCCGGCACCGACGTGAAGGCCGTCATCACGACGTCGGAGCTCGACTTCCTCGCCGAGCCGCTGCCGCCGCTGCTCGCCGGGGTGCGCCGCGACCCGCCGGAGGGGACGGAGGACCTGCTGGCGCTCACCCGGCGCTACGCGGGCCGCACGCCGCCGCCGCACCACCCGGCGCCGGGCGACGTCGCCGTGCTCAGTTACACGTCCGGCACCACGGGCCGGCCCAAGGGTGCGATGAACACGCACCGCAACCTCGCCTTCATCGCCGAGCTGTGGCGCTCGTGGGCGCGCGTCGACGACCGCGACGTGGTGGCGGCGCTGGCGCCGTTGTTCCACATCATCGGCCCGACGGCGATCACGGGGGTCGCGTTCGCCGCGGGCGCGCCGATCGTGCTGACCTACCGGTTCGACCCGGCCACCATCCTGGGAGCGCTGGAACGCCACCGCGGCACCTTCACGCTGGCGAGCATCACCGCGTTCCGCGCGCTCATGGCCTGCCCCGACATCGGCACCCGCGACCTGACGGCGTTCACCAAGGTGTTCAGCGGCGGCGCGCCCGTCCCTCCGGCGACCGTCGAGCAGTGGCAGGAGCTCGCCGGCGGCTACATCCACAATTGCTACGGCCTGACGGAGACGACGTCGCCCACGCACATGGTCCCGTTCGGCGGCCGTGCGCCGGTCGACGAGGGCACCGGCGCGCTGTCCATCGGCGTCCCGGTGCCGGACACCGACGTGCGCGTGGTCGACCCGGACACCCGGCAGGACGTGCCGGTGGGCGAGGTGGGCGAGTTCTGGATCCGCGGCGAGGGCGTCGTGCCCGGCTACTGGCAGCGGCCGGAGGCGACGGCGGAGGCGATCGTCGACGGCGGCTACCTGCGCACCGGCGACGTCGGCAAGCGCGACGCCGACGGCTGGTTCTACCTGCTGGACCGCTCGAAGGACATGATCATCGCGTCCGGCTTCAAGGTGTGGCCGCGCGAGGTCGAGGACGTGCTCTACCAGCATCCGGCCGTGCACGAGGCCGCCGTCGTCGGGCTGCCGGACGAGTACCGGGGCGAGACGGTGAAGGCGTTCGTGTCGCTGCGCGCCGGCGCGTCCGCCGAGCCGGCCGAGCTGGTGGAGTTCTGCCGCGAGCGGCTGGCCGCCTACAAGTGCCCCCGGACCATCGAGATCCTGCCCGAGATCCCCAAGACCGCCACCGGCAAGGTGCTGCGACGAGAGCTGCGCGCGTGACGTCGCACCTCAAGTCGCCGCTGAAGTCGCCCAGTTGGGAGGCGGTCGAGGTCGGCGAGGAGCTGGGCCCGGCCGTCGTCGCGGTCGACGAGCACGCGATCAGGGCGTTCGCGTTCACCCAGGACGACCACCACCCGTGGTACCTCGACGACTCGCCGTTCGGCGGGCCGGTCGCGCCGCCGGGCCTGCTGGCCAACGAGCTGCTGCTGGTCTACTACCACCAGTACCGCCAGGAGGAGTGCCGGCAGATCCACACCCACGAGCGGCTCGACTTCCACCACCCCGTGCGGCCGGGCGACACGGTCACGATCCGCGGCCGCTACGTCGACAAGTACGAGCGGCGCGGCAAGGGCTACGTCGTCATCGAGGCCGAGGCCCGCGGCGCCGACGGGACGCTGCTGGTGAGCCACCGTGGCGTCGAGATCCTCAGCGCCCGGCCGGGGGAGTTCGTCCGCCCCGGCGAAGGCCCGGCCGCCCCGGCGACGGCGACGCTCTCGCGGCGCAAGGTGCCGCACGCCGACCAGGTCGTGCTGTTCTCCAACGCGGGCAAGTTCCAGCGCAACATCCACACCGACCTCGACAAGGTCCGCGACGCCGGCCTGGACGCGCCGCTGGTCCAGGGCCTGCAGCAGGCCTGCTACCTGCTCGAGCTCGGCGTCGAGCGGTTCGGCGCCGCCTGGTTCACGGCCGGCCGGCTCGACGTCCGGTTCGTGGCGCCGCTGGCGGTGGGCGAGCCGGTGTGGGCGGAGGCCGACGGCGACGACTGCTGGGTCCGCGACGGCGCCGGCCGCCTCACCACCGTCGGGACGCTCGGGGTCAGCGCAGCGCGAACCAGTCCTTGACGTCGTCGGTCAGCCGGGCGCCCCAGCCCGGCGCCTCCGGCGGCAGCAGGCGGCCGTCGCGGACGGTGACGGCGTCGCCCCACAGCTCGGTGTGCAGCGGGCCGGGCGACGGCGGCAGCTCCAGCGCCAGCGTGCTCGCGCAGGCGAACCCCGCGTGGATGTTCTGCAGCGTGCCGACGCCGGCGCTCCAGCTGTGCGGCGCGATCGGCACCCCACCGGCGGCGACGGCGAGCAGGTCGGTGAGCCCGGCCCACGAGGCGTCCGGCTGGGCCACGCCGAAGGCGCCGGCCCGCAGCCAGGGTGCGAACTCGGCGTGGCTGGCCAGCCGCTCGCCGCCGGCGACGAGGACGTCCGACGCGTTACGCAACGCCGCGTAGGCGGCCGGGTCGTCGTAGACCAGCGGCTCCTCGACGTACAGCGGCCGGTACGGCGCCGCGGCGGCCAGCACGTCCGCCGCGGCCGCGACGTCCCAGCGCCGGTCCGGCGGACGCAGCTCCATGTGGCAGTCGAACGCCAGCTCCGGGCCGGGACCGAGCCGGTCGCGCAGCTGCGCGAGCAGGGCGGCGAGGTCGTCGTCCTCGTCGACGCCGAGCCGCACGCCGGCGAAGCCGCGGTCCAGGTGTCGTTCGATCGCCCGCAGCAGCTCGCCGGCCGGCTGCCGCGCGACCCCGCCGGTGACCAGGACCGGCAGCCGGTCGTGCTGAGGCCCGCCGAGCAGCCGGTACACCGGCAGCTGGAGCGCCTTCCCGCACAGGTCCCACAGCGCCGCCTCGACGCCCGCGAGCACACCCGCGCCGAGCCCCGCCGACGCCCAGAACGCCGTCTCGCGGCGCAGCCGCCGCAGTTCGGCGGCCGGGTCGTCGGCGTCGATGCTGCGGCCGGTCAGCAGCGCCGCGAACCGGTCGACGAGCGGTGGCACGGTGTGCGGGACGAACGCGCCGGCGTAGGTCTCGCCGATCCCCACGAGCCCGGCGTCGGTGCGCACCTCGACGATCGCGGCGGTGTGCTCCGCGCGCAGCAGGACGGTGGTCACGTCGGTGATGATCACGTCAGTGCCTCGCCTCGATCGGCCACTGGTCGACGACGGCGCCGTCGTCGACCACGTGCACGGCGCTGAACATGTTCGTCGTGCCGCAGGCGTGGTTGGGCACGATCCGCAGCAGGTCGCCGACGGCGAGCCCCGCCGTCCCGGGCCCGGTGAGGAACCCGTGCTCCTCGTGTGCGTAGGCGAACACGACACCTGGCAGGGGAGCGAGAACGGCGTTGCAGACCGTCCCCAGCCCGCCGCCGGCCGCGGCCGGGTCGTTGCTCATCGCCTTCAACCCGGCGTCGACGATCACGCGGTCGCCGCGCTGGGTGCTGACGACGCGCGTGAGCACCGTCAGCGCGCAGTCGGCGAGGGCCGCGGCGCCGACGGCGACCTGGTTGCTGTCGTAGTAGACGTACGTACCGGGCCGGGCCTCGGTGACGCCGGGGACGCACGGCGTGCTGGCCGCGCCCGGGGTCGACCCGACCGACACGACCGGGCAGTCGTGCCCGGCCGCCCGCAGCGCCTCGGCCGCCTCGACCATCGCCGTGCCGGCAGCTCGTCCGGCCTCGGCCTGCGCCTCGCGGTCGCCCAGCGCGGCGCCGACGTGCCCTTCCTGCGTCATCACGCCGCGCAGGACCAGCGAGCGGTACGGCGCCAGCTTCTCGACCGCGGCGACGGCGTCCTCCGGGGCGACGCCCATGCGGCCCAGCCCGGTGTCGACCTCGAGCAGGTACGGCACGGTGACCCCGGCGGCCGACGCCGCCGCAGCGAGCGGCTCGGCCACCTCGGCGGAGTCGAGCGCGACGGTCAGCCGGCCGTCCGCGGCGGCCGCCACGGCGAACGCGACCTTGGTCGGGCCGACCGGCGCGTGCGCCCACAGGACGTCCTCGACGCCGGCGTCCAGCAGCAGTCGGACCTCGGCCGGGGTCGCGCACGTGAACCCAACGGCACCGTGCGCGAGCTGCCGCCGGGCCACCTCCAGGCACTTCGAGGTCTTGAAGTGCGGCCGGTGCGCCACGCCCGCCGACGCCAGCAGCGCCGCCATGCCGGCCAGGTTGGCGTCCAGCCGCTGCTGGTCGACCAGCAGCGCCGGGGTGGCGACGTCGTCGAGACCGCTCGTCACGCGAGCCCCAGCGCCGGCCGCGGGTCGCCGTCGATCAGCCACTCGAGGGTCGACGCCTCGATCCGCGGCAACCCGTCCGGGCGCATGCCGGCCAGCATCCGCAGCCCGTCGGCGGCCTGCGCCGGCGTCCACAGCGGGTAGTCCGAGCCGAACAGCAGCTTCGGCACCACGTTCCACTCCTGGGCGCGCACGAGCGCGTGGTAGCCGTCGAACGGCAGCGCCCAGGCGGCGGACACATCGGCGAAGACGCGGCGGTTCTTGCGCAGCACGACGATCGTCTCGCGCTGCCACGGGTGACCCAGGTGCGCGATGATCTGCACGAGGTCGGGGTGCCGCCGCGCGACGTCGTCGACCAGCAGCGGCTCGCTCAGCGACAGGTCGCCGGCCGGGCTCGGCGTGGCGCCCATGTGCCACAGGACGACCAGCCCGTGCTCCGTCGCCGCGCGGTAGAACGGGTCGTACGCGGTGTCGCGCGGGTCGAACCGGGCGAGCACCGGGTACAGCTTGATGCCGCGCAGCCCCTTCGCGACGCCGTCGGCCAGCTGGTCCAGCGCGTCCGGGTCCGACGGGTCCAGCGCCATGAAGCCGACGGTGTCGGTGGCGGTGTTCGCGCAGAACCAGGCCACGAAGTCGTTCGGCGTCGCCACCCCCACGGCCGTGGCGCGCAGGCCGAACACGAACGCCGTCGTGACCCCCTGCATCGCCTCGTCGAAGTGCTCGGTGCTGACGTCGGTCCACTCGCGGCCGTACACCGGCTGCCAGTGCCGCTCCCACTCGTGGCCCCAGTGCTCACGCAGCAGGCAGTGGGTGTGTACGTCGATCACAGGGCTTCTCCTCGGGTTCGAAGGACGCTCCCGGGCCGCGTGCCGGTGTGGCCGCGGCCGTCCACCACGATCATCCCGTTGACCATGACCAGCGCGATGCCGCCGGGGAAGCGCTGCGGGTCGGCGTACGTGGCGTGGTCGGTGACGGTGTCCGGGTCGAGGACGACGATGTCGGCGGGGCGGCCTGCCGTCAACACGCCCCGGTCGCGCAGCCCGGCCCGCGCCGCCGGCGCGGACGTGCACTTGGCGACGGCCTCGGGCAGGCTCAGGCGGCCCGGCCCGGTGTAGTCGCTGAGCAGCCGGGCGTAGGTGCCGTAGGAGCGCGGGTGCGGCAGGCCGGCGCCGGTGGGGCCGTCGGGGTCCGTGGCCAAGCCGTCGGAGCCGATGACCGACACCGGGTGGCGCAGCGCCGCGAGCAGGTCGTCCTCGCTGCGGCCGGTCCCGACGGCGAGGACGGCGTTGCCGTGGCGCTGGATGAGGTCCATCGCGGCCTCCGCCGGGTCCGCGTGCTCGGCCAGCGTACGGCCGGTGGTGGCGTCGTCGGGGGACCCGGGGGAGCCGGGCGGCACCCGGCTGACGGTGATCTCGTCCCAGGTCCACGGCAGGTCCCGCCAGGCGACGGCGACCCGCTCGCGCACGTCCGGGTCGGCCAGCCGCGCGCGCATCGCGTCGGCGCCGCCGTTCTGCGCCCACGCCGGCAGCAGCTGCGAGAGCGGGGCGTTGCCGGCGAGGTACGGGTAGACGTCGACGGCGACGTCCACGCCGCGCTCGCGGGCGGCGTCGATGCGCTCGAGGGCGGCCGCGACCCCGCCCCAGTTCTTCCTGCCGACGGAGACGAGGTGCGAGAGCTGCGTCCGGCAGCCGGTGCGCTCGGCCACCCGCAGCGCCTCGTCGACGGCGTCCATCAGGCCGGCGCCGTAGTCGCGCAGGTGCCATGCGAACAGCCGGCCGTGGCGCGCGGCGACCTCGCCGATCGCCGTCAGCTCCGCCTCGTCCGCGTGCGCCAGCGGGCCGTAGCAGAGCCCCGTCGAGACCCCCGCCGCGCCCGCCTCGAACGACTCTGTGAGCAGGCCGCGCAGCCGGTCGAGGTCGGCCTGGCCATCGTCCCAGCCGGCGGCGGCGACGTGCAGCGGCAGGTGCGGGACGAGCGCGGCGACGTTGACGCTGGTCCGGGCCGCCGTCAGCGCGTCGAGGTACTCGCCGAAGCCGCGCCAGCCGAACGCCACGTCCGGGTCGAGGTCGAGGTATCCGGCGGCGGCGCGAAGCTCAGGTACGTCGGCCTCGTCCGCGATGGGTGCGACACCCAGGCCGCAGTTGCCGACGACCTCGGTGGTGACACCCTGGCGGACCTTGCTCGGCGCCTCCGGCGCGGACAGCAGCGTGAGGTCGGAGTGCGAGTGCAGGTCGACGAAGCCGGGGCAGACGGTGAGGCCGGTGACATCGACGGCGGTGTCGGGGCGCCCGTCCGCGACTACCCTCCCGTCGCGGACCAGCACGTCGGCGCGGACCGCCGGCCCGCCGAGCCCGTCGAGGACGTCGCCGCCGCTCAGGAGGATGGTCAGGCCCCCGGTCACTTCACCATCCGGTTGGTCAGCTCGCCGAGCGCCCCGATGCTCACGGTGACCTCGTCGCCGTCGGCCAGGAACTCGCCGCTGGCCATGCCGACGCCGGCGGGGGTGCCGGTCAGCAGCACGTCGCCGGGCTCGAGGGTCATCAGCCGCGAGGCGAAGGCGAGCAGCTCGGCCACGGTGAAGATCATGTCCTTGGTCGAGCCCGCCTGCTTGAGGTTCCCGTTGACCGTCAGCGTGATCGGCAGGTCTTGCGGGTCGGGCACCTCGTCGGCCGTCATCAGGTACGGGCCGAAGGGGCAGAAGCCGTCGGGCCACTTGCCCGCCAGCCAGTCGAAGAACCCGACGGCGGCGTCGGTGTCACGCGGGTAGCCGTAGTCCATCGAGCGGGCCGAGACGTCGTTGCCGGTGGCGTACCCGGCGACGACGCCGAGCGCCTCGTCCGGCGTGAGGTCGCGGGCCCGGGCGCCGACGACGACCACCAGCTCGGCCTCCCAGTCGATCTGGCTGCTGACCGAGGGGAGCGTGATCGGGTCGCCGGGGCCGGCGACGGCGGTCGGCGGCATGAGGAACAGCCGCGGCGCCAGGGCCGACTTGTCCAGCGGCGCCGCGCCGCCCTCGACGACGTGCGCCTGGTAGTTCGCGGCGGTGGCGAGCAGCTTGCCGGGCCGGGTGAGCGGCGCCCGGAGCCGGACGCCGTCGAGCCGGTGCCGCGGCCCGCCGGGCGGGGTCCAGTCGCGCAGCGTGCCATGCGCCTCGAGCAGGACAGCGAGGTCGCCGTCGCCGAGCTCGACCACGTGCTCGGCGTCCGCGACCACGCCGTGGCGCAGTGCGCCGTCGCGCAGGTAGCTGACCAGCCTCATGCCGTGCTCCCCTCGGTGATGACCCGCTGCGCCTCGACCGCGTCGTCGAGGCTCAGCTCAGCCGGCCGTCCGGTGACGACGGCGGTGTGCAGTTCGGTGAGCAGCCCGGCCATCGACGCGCCGCCGGCCCAGGCGGGCTTGCTCGCGTCGACGTCGAGCATGCCGTGCGAGCCGCTGATCCGGTAGCGGTGAGTATCCGCGCCGGGTGCGTGCCCGACGGCGAGCGTGCTGGTGACGCCGTGGTCGTGGGTCAGCAGGAGCAGCAGCACGCTGCCGGCGTCGTGCGTGCGCACCGCGCGGACCGGCAGCCCGACGAGCGCCCGCGCGGTGTCGACGGCGTGGACGGCCAGCGACTGCGGGCGGGCGTCGGTGTCGGCGCTGACGAGGTCGCCCTGCAGGTTCCACGGCAGCCCGATGCGGCCGGCCGCCACCGCGGCCCGGGCCGCGCGCACGGCCGGCTGGAACCGTACGTGGTAGTCCGGCAGGCAGACGGTGCCCTGGTCGCGTGCGAGCGCGGCGATGGCCGCGGCGTCGTCCGGGTCCTCGGCCAGCACGCCGTGCACGACGACGTGCTTGCCGGCCTTGATCGCGGCCTCGACGGTGCGCGGCCGGTCGGCGAGCGGCGCGGCGACGAAGACGACCTCGGCCTCGTCGTCGCCGGTGACGACCCGGAAGCCGGGGTGCGACCGGAACGCCGTCACGTACGGGTGCTGCTCGGTCAGCCCGAGGAGCCGGGCGCGGAGCGTGGGGCCGGTCATGCCGCAACCTCCACCGGGACGCCGTCGGCGATGGACCGCCGCGCGGCGACCGCGAGCGTGACGGCCAGCGCGGCCTCGGCGGCGGGCATCGGGTCGGGGCCGCCGCGCACCGCCGTCAGCCAGGCGTCCAACTGGGTGGCGAAGCCGTCGGACTCGGCGACCGGGAGCAGCGCCGTGCCGGACTCGCCGAACAGCACCGACGCGGCCGCGTCCCACGGGACCGCCAGGCTGCCGCCGTCGCCGACCGCTAGCACGTCGCGGTAGCCGAGCGTCGCCGGGCGGTGGCCGCGGCTCATCTCGCAGACGGCGACGCCGCCGCCCTCGAACTCGACGACGAGCTCGAGGTAGTCGTGGATCTCGAGCTCGGCCGCGGTCTGCTTGCGGCCGCGCGCGAAGACCCGCGTGGGCCGGTCGCCCATCCACCAGGTCACGAGGTCGAGCAGGTGCACGCCGTTGTGCAGCTCGTGGCCGCCGGACTTCGCCGGGTCGAGCACCCAGGCGCGCCAGTCCGGCCAGATCCAGCCGCCGAGGACGCTGAGGCGGATCAGCCGCGGCAGCCCGACCGCGCCGGCCGCGATGGCGGCGTGCACGGAGCGCGCGTACTCGTAGTGCCGGTGCGTGTGCGCGGCGGTGAGGATCAGGCCGCGCTCGGCGAACGCCGCGACCAGCCGGTGCGCGTCGTCGACGGTCGTGGCCAGCGGCTTCTCGATGAGCAGGTGCTTGCCCGCGGCCGCGACCGCGACGCCGATCTCGGCGTGGGCGTCGTTGGGCGCGCAGGCGATGACGGCGTCGACGCCGGGCCAGGCCAGTGCCTCGGCGAGGTCCGCGCTCCACGGGGCGCCGCCGTTGGCGCGGGCGGCCGCGGCGGCGCGCGCGGGGACGAGGTCGACGACGCCGGCCAGTTCGGCATCGGGGTGACGGTGGACGGCGGCGAGGTGCAGCTCGGCGATGGCGCCGGTGCCGACGACGAGGACGCCCACCCGCGGGTTATATCCGGAACTCGATTCCACAACTCAAGACTAGGTCTCGGTAGTCCACTGTCAAGTGCCTGGTGGTTGACATGGAACTGTGGCGGTCCTTAGCCTCCAAATACAAAACACAATTCCAGATCAAGGTTCAGATCAAGGGGACGACATGGCCATCCCAGACCTGCAGCCGCGCACGGTGGGCACCCTGTCCGTGGGCTCCGTCGCGTCTCCTCGCGGCGCGGCGCTCGACGAGGCGGCCCGCCGGGTCATCCCGGGCGGCGCGAACACCGTGACGCGGTGGATCGGCTCGCCGTACGCGTTCACCGGGGCCGACGGCGCCTACGTCACCGACGCGGACGGGCGGCGCTACCTCGACTACCACGCGGCGTTCGGCGCGGTGCTGCTCGGGCACAACCACCCGGTGGTCAACCAGGCCGTGATCAGCGCGATCACGGACCGGCCCGACCTCATCGGCCTGGGCATCACCGAGCTCGAGATCGAGATGGCCGAGCTGCTGACCAGCGTGATCCCGTCGGCGGAGCAGGCTGTGACGGTCATGAGCGGCAGCGAGGCGGTGGCGCACTCGATCCGCATGGCCCGCGCCGTCACCGGGCGGCCGCTGCTGGTGAAGTTCCAGGGCACCTACCACGGGTGGTCGGACTCCGTCGCCCGCAACATGATCTCGCCGCCGGAGCGTGCGTACGGCCGCGACCCGTTGTCGGCCGGCATCCTCGACGCCGTCCTCGACGCCACGGTGATCGCGGAGTTCAACGACCTCGACTCCGTCCGCGCCCTCTACGAGGCGCACCCGGAGCAGATCGCGGCCGTGATCCTCGAGCCGATCCCGCACAACGTCGGCGCGCTGCTGCCCACCCAGGAGTTCGTCGAGGGTCTGCGCACGCTGACGCGCGAGCAGGGCTCGCTGCTGATCTTCGACGAGGTCATCACCGGCTTCCGGCACAGCCTGGGCGGCTACCAGCAGGTCTGCGGCGTGCTGCCGGACCTCACGACGTACGGCAAGGCGATGGGCAACGGCTTCCCGGTGTCGGGGCTGGCCGGGCGGCGCGAGCTCATGGAGCGCTTCGACACCGCCGGCGGCGACGTCCTGATGGCCGGCACCTTCAACGGCAACCGCGTCTCGGCCGCTGCGACGATCGCGACGGTGAGCTACCTGCGCGACCACCCCGACTTCTACGAGCGGACGCACCGGCTGGGCCAGCGGATGCGCGACGGGCTGGCGGCGCTGCTCGCGGAGAACGGCATCTCGGCCTCGGTCAGCGGTTTCGGCGGCACGTTCAACGTCTACTTCGTCGCGCCGCCGGTCCGCGGCTACCGCGACCTGCTGCGCAACGACGCCCGCGCCTACGTCACCTTCCACCGGCGGATGACCGACAAGGGCTTCCTCATGCTGCCGATCGCCCTCAAGCGCAACCACGTGTCCGGCTCGCACACCGACGAGGACATCGAGCGCACGCTCGACGCCGCCGGCGCCGTGCTGAAGGAGATGGCCGCCGAGGGCCTCGCCCCCCGGGTCTGACCGGCCACTGGTGGTCATGGCGGGTCGGCTCCGCTGACGGGGCCGATCCGCTCGAGTGGTCGGGTGAAGGTGTGGCCGGTGGGGCTGATCCATCGGGTGGTTCCGTCGGGTAGCCGGGTCACTCGCCAGCGTCCGTGGTGTTTGAGCAGGTGGTGGGTCTCGCAGAGGGTGTGGCAGTTCGCCGCGCAGGTGGTCCCGCCCTGGTGGAAGGGCTTGACGTGGTCGATGTGACCACCGCGGGCGGCCCGGTGGCAGCCGGGCATCCGGCAGGTCCGGTCCCGGGCGGTGATGAAGTCGGCCAGCGCCTTGGACGGCCGGTACCGGGTGCGGCCCATGTCGAGCAGGTGCCCGGTCCCGGGATCGGTCTTCAACCAGGTCCAGACACCTTCTTCGGCCAGGGTGCGGGCGACCTGGGCGGTGATGGGCCCGTAGCCGTCGAGCTCACCCGGCTCATCGGTCAGCCCGACCAGCGACCCGAACGGGATGGTGACGTGCACGCTCACCGGCCGCGCCCGCCGCTTCGACGCCCTGGTTCCGGGAGCGGCCGAGCCGGTGGTCGAGTCGGCAGCCGCGGCATGACCGGTCGGGTCGGCGAGGCCGGTGTGGTCGGGCGTGGTCGCGGCGGGATGGCCGAACGCCGTGGTGCCGGTGGCGCCGTCGGCGCACGCCGTCAGGGCGGCCCAGCCGAGCTCGGCGAGCGCGTCGGCGCGGCGCTGGTCCTTCGACCTGACCGGCCCACCCGCGGCCGCGTCGGCGCGCTTCAAGTCCGCGGCGGCGGCGTTCAGCGCGGTGTTCAGGGCGGCGGCGTCCTCGGCTGGCAACCGCGCCTCCAGGTGAGCCATCCCATCCGACGCCGGGGTCACCATGACATAGCGGGAGTCGCGGGCGACCTGATGGCGCTGCGCCGCCGACACCGGCGCGAGCTCGTGCAGCAACTGCCGGATCAGCTTCCGCAGCGCGACGGAGTCCAGCTGCGGCGCCCGCGGCAGTACGGCCGCCTCGACCCGCCGCCGCACGTCCGGGTCCTGCCCGCCGAGCTCGTCGAGGATGGCGCGGACTCGCCGCCAGTCGATCAACCCGGCCCACCACGCCGCCCACGTGTCGGGGAAGTCACGCAGGAGTTGGACCGCGGGTCCGACCAGGCCCTCGGCCTGCTTGGCCGTCAGCTGACACCGCCCCGCCACCACCACCGCCGCGTTCGTCACCGGGTTCACCGAGCGATAGCCCGTCTCGGCCGGCCGCAGCTCCGCCCGCGCCGCCAACGCCGCGAGCGCCCGAGCCCGCCCGGCCTCGGCCCAGGCGACCTGCCGCACCCACCCGGCGACCTGTTCGACCACGTCGAACACATCACCCGCCGCAGCAGGATCGCGCCGCGCCAGCAACGCCGCCAACTCCGGCCCCACCGCCACCGCATCAATGTCCAGCACCGCCGCCGAACCATCCGCATACGACGCCGCCACCCCATTCAACAAGGCACGCAGCTCGGCATCCATCGCCGGGGCATCACCCGGCGACGGAGCAGACAGCTCGGCTTCTTCGAACATGCAAATGATCTTACCCGGACCCACCGACAAGGTCGCTCAGCCTGAGTAACCGGGCGACCGGCGCGGCCGGCAGCGTCACCGTCAGCACGCCGCCGTCGCCGTCCCACCGCAGACCGACGTCGGCGCCGGCGGGGTACGCACACTCCACGGTGACCGGGCGGCCGCGCAGGTGCGGGAGCGGCAGCTCCACGGACGCAGGCCCCACGGCGCCCCGCCGCCACACGGCGAGCAGCGTCTCGGCGCCGGCCACCAGGCCGTAACTCACCAGGTCGTCGGTCCAGCCGGGCAGCCCGAGCGGCCACAGCGGCCGCCCCGAGCGGATCAGCCCGCGCAGCGACCTGTAGACGGCGATCCCGGCCGCGACCGCCTCGAACTGCTCGTCGGACAGCAGGTCCGGCCGGCCGCTGACGTGCATGCGCCCGAGCAGGCCGTTGACCACGCAGAGGTGTGTCTCGTCGAGCGTCAGCTCGGGCCGCGGGCTGACCCACACGCCCGCTTGCTCGGGCGCGACGGCGCTGGCGGCGGCCGCGGCGATGGGCACGGTCCTCAGGTGGTCGGCCTGGTCGCTGGTGGACTGGAGGGTGTGCACGGCCAGCGTCGCGTAGTCGAGGCGGGCGCCGCCGCCGGCGCAGGACTCGATGACCAGCCCGGGGTGGCGGTCCAGCAGGTCCTCGACCCAGCGCAGCCAGGCCCGGTTGTGGCCGAGCAGCCCCGCTCCGGGTCCGTCGGCGTCGACGTCGGTGCCGGTCCCGATGTTGATGTTGTAGTCGAACTTCAGGAAGCCGACTCCGTACTCCGACACCAGGCGGTCGACGACGGCGTCGAGGTGCGCGCGGGCGGCGGGGTGGCGCAGGTCGAGCTGGTACCGACCGCGCTCGTCGACGCGGTGGCCGTCGCGCTGGAAGAACGCCTCGTGCGGCAGCGACGCGGCGACCGGGCTGTCGACGCCGACGACCTCGGGCTCGAGCCAGAGCCCGGGCGTCATTCCCAGCGCGGCGATCCGGCCCAGGACGGACGACAGCCCGTTCGGGAACCGGCGGGCCGACGGCTCCCACTCGCCGACGCTGGACCACCACGACGGCTCGTCGCTGTACCAGCCGGCGTCGACGCAGAACACCTCGCAGCCGGCCTTGGCGGCGGCATCGACGATCGGCAGCAGCTTCTCCTCGGTGGGGTCGGCCCACAGGCAGTTGAGGTAGTCGTTGAAGACCACGGGCAGCTCGACGGTGTCCGGGTGCGGCCGGCGGATCGCCCGGCGGTGCTCCGTGAGCGAAGAAATCGCTCCAGTCAGGTCATCCCCGACGGCGACCGCGACCGGCACCGTCCGGAACACCTCGCCGGGCCGCAGCACCTGCCGCCACTGGTGCTCCTGGTCGGCTGGGCCGCTCACCGCGAGGTACCCGTGGTCGCGGTGGTCGCCGACCTCCCAGTGCCAGGCGCCGTTGTGCTCGATCTGCCACGCCCACGTGGTCCCGCCGACGGTGTCGGTGACGGCGCCGGCCGGCAGGTACTCGCCCGACGGCGTCGAGCCCAGGCTGGTCAGCGCGATGCGCCGGCGGGTCGACCCGGCGATGCCGACGTCGACGATGCCCAGCTCGGCCGGCGTCTGCGTGCGCCACTGGAACTCCGCGCACGTGTCCATCGACGCGTACGAGAGCCGCAGCCGCTCCGTCCAGTGCGGCCCCGGCGCAGAACCGCCGAGCCCGGCCACGACCAGCGACGACACATACCGGAGCGTCACGGGCGCCGTGCCATGGTTGCGCACCTCGGCGTGACACTGCAGGACGGGGACCGCTGCCCGTCGGCGCCAGGTCTGCACGACCAGCAGGCCGGTCTCGGGGTCGGTCAGCCGCAGTTCCAGCCGCTCCTCGGACGCGTCGTGGCCGGCGTAGCGCAGCCGGGCCGACGCAGCCTGCTCGACGTGGCGCGACCCGCGGCCCTTCGCGGCGCCGTGGAACTCCAGCTCGACCGGTGGCAGCGCGACCTCGAGCGGCACCGCCGAACCGGGCGGGCCGAACCGGACCAGCCGCGGCCGGTCGTCGTCGAGCGCGATCGCCACGGTCAGCGGCGCCTCGCCCCATTCGACGACGGTGTCGGTCACCGCTTCGCCCACGGCTGCGGCTCGGCCCGGACCGCTTCGCCCGACGCCGCCGCCTCGTCGATCAGCGCGGCCAGGTACTGGTCCTGGGCGGCCTCGGCCAGGCCGTAGCCGCAGCCACCCCCGTCGCCGCCCGTGCGCACGAACTCCGCCAGCTCGGCCAGCACGCCGGCCCCGGCGAGCTCGTCGTCGGACAGCCGGGCCGTGCCGAACGGGTTGGTCCACGCCCGCCGCCCGTCGCAGTCCAGCCCGCGCAGGTGGTGGCCGGCGAGGTCGCCGTCGAGCCCGGTGTCGTCGCGCACGATGCGGGTGCGGACGACGTCGCGGGGGCCGCGCACGTACGCGACGGCGTCGTCGGCGATCTCGCCGCGTTCGCCGCGGATCGTGAGGTGCCGGCCGCGGATGGGGGAGAGGTACTGCTCGCCGGTGAACTCGTAGACGCCCATGCGGTCGCCGAAGTCCAGCGTCGCGATCGTGTTCACCCCCGGCCGCACGACCACCTCGGCATGCCAGTCGTCGCGGCCATGCACGCGTGCCGCCGGGTCCAGGTGGGTGACCGCGCGGACCAGCGGCGACTCCATGCCGGCGTCGAGCGCCAGCCGCAGCAGGCTGGTCGCGTGGTAGCCGTGCGCGACGGAGACCCGGGCGTAGCCGACCGGGCCGATGACGCCGGAACCGGCGAGCGCGAGCCGCGCTGCGTGGTGCGGCTGCAGCCGGTACTGCTCGGCCACGCGCACCGGGGCGTCGCCGCCGAGGACCGCCCACAGCTCGTGCATGGCCGCGACGTCCGGCGCCGGCGGCGTCTCCGTCAGCACCGGCGTCCCGGCCTTCACCAGCGCCGTCGTGACCTCGGGGGCCGCGGCGGCGGGCAGCACGACGACGGCGGCGTCGCCGGCCCCGTCGCGGAACAGGGCGTCGACGCCGTCGACGACCCGCACGCCGTAGACCGCACGCAATCGCTCCGCACGCGCCTCCGAACGGGCGACCACGGAACGCACGGCGAACAGCGAGGGCAGCGCCTGGGCGATGCGCAGGAAGAACTCGGCGCGCCAGCCCGCGCCGACCACGGACAGCTCGATCATCTACAGCTCCCGCCCGTTGCGACCGCCGCCGGTCCCGGAGTACGGCATGCCCGGGTCCCACGGCGCGGGGTCCGGCGGGGTGTACGACGACAGCGGCAGCGTCACCGCCGCGCGCACCCGGTGCGACAGGTAGGCGGCCTCGACCAGCTCCAGCGCGGCCAGCGACGTCTCGGGCACGTAGTCGTCGGTGGTACCCGCGACGACGAGGTCGGCCAAGTGCTCCAGGTGCCGGCGGTGCAGCGCGACCTCGTACTGCTCGACCTGCACGTCGAGCCGGGGCTGCCCGTCGGCGACGATCGTGTAGCCGTTCTCCCACGGGGCGTACTCGATGAAGCCCGTGGTCCCGACGATCCGGAACAGCGCGCCGGTGCGCTCGCGGGCGATCGGCAGGTAGTCGCCGGTGTTGAGCACCACACGCACGCCGCCGCGGGTGCGGGCGAGCACGACCGCCTCGGTCTCGACCTGCATCCCGTCGCGGTAGGTGCGGCTGGACGTGTCGGCGGCGGTGAGGACGGTCTCGACCGGGTCGGGGTGGACCAGGGCGAGGAAGAACTGCAGCCAGTGGATCCCGGCGTTGATGACATCCCACTGGGCGCACTCGATCTCGACCAGCCGCAGCTCGCCGACGGCGCCGTCGCGCACCCGCGACAGCACCTCCGCCGGCCCGCTCATGGTCATGAGCCCGTGCGGGACGACGACCGGCACGCCGCGCTCGAGGGCGAGGTCGAGCACGGCCCGGCCGTCGGCCGTCGTGTCCGACAAGGGCTTCTCGACCAGCAGCCCGCGCGCCCCGGCGTCCAGGGCGGCGCGGGTCAGCTCGAGGTGGCTGGGGGCGTAGGTGGAGACGCACACGACGTCGGGCGTGCACGTCTTCAGCATCTCCTCGTGGCCGGTGAAGGTGGCGACGTCGGCGGCGTACTGCTCGAGCGCTTCCGCCCGGACGTCGGCCACCCCCACCAGCCGGAACCGCGGCGACTCGCGCAGCGCGCGGATCGACAAGGACCCGCCCAGGCCGGCACCGACCACGGCCGCGGTCAGTGGGGAACTCTCCTGCATGGACGGGTCCTCTCGGTTCATCGGTTCGTCAGTGGATCTGGTTGAAGCACACGGTATTGCGGCCGGACAGGTGGGTGAGCTTGCGAGCCGACGTGAAGCTGCGCACCCGCACCGACAGGGTCACCGTCGGGTTGTAGGCGGTGGTCCAGCCCGGCATGACCGCCCACGCCGTGCCGCTCCATCGCTTCAGCACCTTCGTCTGCTGGTTGAACCAGAGCAGTCCGGCGTCGCCGCTGTTGACGCCAGGCGGGGGTGTGGCCCCCAGATAGGTGTCACGCTGGATGGCCGCCACACTGGCCTCGAAGGTGAACGACTCGGGGTAGTTGGTGCTGAGCGCGCCGGTGCAGACCCGGCGGAAGTCCGACAGAACCACGTCGGTCGGATTGGGGACGGCGGCCGGGTCCAGCGGGACGCCGTTCTCGTCGAGCGTGATGGTGCGCTGGATGACCGAGACCTGGATGACGTCCCCGGCGATGGAGTCGGACAAGGCCAGCGTGCCGTTGACCTGGTAGACGCCGGAGCCCTTGACGAAGTACCGCCCGGTCGGCGCGTCGCTGACGACCTGCATCCGCTTGTACGGGTCGAAGATGACCTGGGTGAACGGTACGTCGACCGCCGTCGTCGGCACGACGAACCCCAATGCTGGCTCGGCGGCGCCGGGGACGCGCGCGAGCGTCGTGTTGTTGCCGCCGACCATGTGCGGGCGGTCCAGTGTCCAGTCCTGCACGTCGATCAGCGCGAAGGGCTGGGTGTCGTCGAGGTTGGCGAACTTGGTGTAGGTGGCCGGCAGCTGGCTGGGCACCGGCATCTCGACCTTGATGGCGGCGTTGGCGATGGTGCGGCCGAAGTCGTACCAGTTCACGTTGTTGTCGCCGATCGCCTCCTTGATGACCGCGCCGGCCCCGATGGCGAGGGTCTCGGTGGGCGCGTTCTCCAGCACCATCTCGTCGTTGTCGTAGTCGACCGACTCGACCGTGGTGGTGGTGCCGCCGCCGGCGAACGTGACCAGGGTGCCGCCGGACTTGACGATCTTGACGGTGACGCCGGGGTAGAAGTCCAGGATCGGGTTCGCCGCGTGGTCCTCGGTGAACGTGACCGTGTCGTTCCCGCTGCTGGTGGCGACGGGGCTGGTGGCGACGAAGCCGTCGTTCGGCTGCGCCCGGTGGATGCACCGGCTCAGCTTGATGCCGTTGTTCGCGACCCGGTAGTTGCCGATGTCGAACTTCACCTGCGACGGCGGCAGCTGGCCGATCCGGGGCACGATGTCCGGCCTGATCGTCACCCAGGAGTTCATCCGGGTGTCCTCGACCAGGGCGCCGGACGCGCCGTCGAAGCAGATGTGCGCGTAGCCGTTGCCGTCCAGCTCGCAGCCCTGGGTCCGGAACCCGTTGACGCTGGAGTAGCCGCGGCGCACCCAGATACCGGGGAAGAAGCCGGCCGTGGGGTGCACGCCGTTGGACGCGACCGCGCCACCGATGATGTGGGTGGAGTTGCCGCCCACGATGACGCCGTGCATCTTGTTGTCGACGATGTAGCAGCTGTAGAGGTGCCCGCCCGAGGCGAAGTGTGGCATCGAGACGCCCCACCCGTCGTTGCCGACGATGATGACCTCACGGAACGTGAAGCCGGCGACGTTGAAGGCGTCCTCGTTGTTGTAGAGCGTGTCGGTGTCGTAGCCGCTGCCGTTCTCGTCGACGACGATCGCGGTGATGCCGCCGTTCGCGTCGACCGCCGAGACGTGCCCCTCGAAGCCCGACCCCGTACCGGTGACACGGACCGGGTCGTTCACCTGGTAGCCGAAGCCGGCCCGGCGGATGAGGAAGCCCTGGATCGCGCCGCCGTCGATGTCGACGTGCGCCAGGATCTCGGCCATGCTGCCGTGCCGGTTGCCGGTGTTGTCGACCCACGCGTACGGCTTGTCGTTGGGCCGGCGCTGGTCCGCGCCGGACAGCGGGTTGCCCCCGTCGCTCACGCTGATGTCGATCGCGGTGAACCGGGTGGGCGCCCAGATGCCGTGCCCGTGGGTCTTGATGATCGAGACGCTCTCGATGCTGAACAGCCACCAGTTCGACAGCTCGATGCCGGCCGCCTGCGAGTTCGGCGGTAGGTCCGGATCACCGGGCCGGGGCTCGGCGTCGATGCCGAAGTCGCGCAGATAGCCGCCCTCGTTGAAGCGCTGCGGCTCGTCGTTGCTGATCCGCAGCAGTGAGTGGCCGGTGAACCGCCAGTGCAGCGCGGTGCCGACCGGGCCCATGACCTCCGCGTCCTGACGGTGCCCGGCGCCGCGGATCTGCGGCCCGACGGAGTGGCCGGACGTGACGTAGCTCAGCGGCGAGCGGATGTCGTAGTCGCCGGCCGGCAGGTACAGCTCGTACGGCGTGTCGTGCGCCATGAAGTCCAGCGCGTTCTGCAGCGCCGGTGCGTCGTCGGTGAGGTTGTCGATGTGCGCGCCCCACGCCTTGGCCGACATGGTGCCGTTCTCGATGATGCGGTGCCAGCGGCCGCTGCCGCTGGTGGGCGCGATGTAGGTGCCGGCGTTGTCGTCCTTGGTGGAGCCCGAGTCGAAGACGAACCGGCCGTCGCCGCCGTCGCCGGCCTCCCAGTAGCCCAGGACGTCGGCGAGGGTGCCGTCGGCGGGGACGGACGCGGCCTTGAGGTCGGCGATCGTGTCGTAAGTCGCCATGACGTCAGCCCAGCGCCGGGACGTGGAGGTGGTCGAGCAGCCGCGCCTCGTGGGCGCGGGTGGCCTCGTCGGGTCCTTCGTCGGCGGGCGGGAGAACGTCCAGGCGGGTGACGGCGGCAGCCACGGCCGCCGCGCCTCCCGCGGTCGCGAGCACGCCCACCAGGGCGGATCGTCGGCTGAGATTGACCATGCTGACCTCCAGGGGAGAGGGAGAGGGAATGGCCGAATTCATGCAGTCGATCGTGGAATGACCTGTCAGAAACGCGCTCATGAGCCGACGTCAGCAGGGAAGATGGCGTAATCCTGATCCAAAAGAGAGTTTCATGTCAAGAGTCCGCAAGCTCCAGATCGTCCCGCGCGATCACGTTCAGCATGCGGTCGCCGCCGAGGTGCCGCTCGAGGTTGCGGGCGAACAGGTCCCAGATCCGCTCGACGAACCAGGTGCTCGAGTTGGACCCGGAGACGTGCGCGGTGACGATCACGTTCGGCAGGTCGAAGAACGGGTCGTCCGGCGGCATCGGCTGCCGGTAGTGGTCGTCCAGGGCAGCCCCGGCGATGGTCCCCTCGCGCAGCGCCGCCAGCAGTGCCGCCTCGTCGACCACGCCCGCCCGCGCGGGGTTGAGCAGCACCGCGTGCGACGGCAGCAGCTTCAGTGCCGCCTCGTCGACCAGGCCGCGCGTCGTGCTGGTCACCGGCGTGGTGACGACGAGGACGTCCAGTCCGGCGAAGAACTCGTCGCGCTGGTCCCGGGTGAACGAGCGGTCGGGGACGGGGACACTGCCGGCGGGCCGGTCCAGCGGGTCGTAGCGCAGCTCGCGCCCGCCGGGGCGGAACCGCGACAGCGCCCACACCTCCAGGCCGTGGGCGCGGCAGAGCCGGGCCAGCTCCTGGCCGATGTTGCCGTAGCCGAGGATGCCCACCCGCCGCCCCCGCAGCTCCGCCTGGAACCGCGCGTCGCGGTCCCACCGGTGCTCGCGCTGCGCCTCGAGCATGCCGGGGACGTCGCGGGCCAGCGCGAGCATCATCAGCACGCACCACTCCGCGATGGGGATGTCGTTGACGCCGCTGGCGTTCGCCACCACCGCGTCCCGGGGCAGCGGCACGCCGTTGAGGTGCGAGTAGCCGTGCGAGCCGAGCTGCATCCAGCGCAGCCGGGTCATCGCGGTCACGTTGGCCGGGCACCAGTCGGAGAACAGCACGGTCGTGTCGCGGACCAGCTCGTCCGGCAGGACGGCATCGGGGCCGAACGGCTCGACGACGTCGACGACGGCGTCCGGCGCGAGTCGCCGGACCCGCTCCAGGCCGGCCTCGAGCACGGGTTGGGCGACGAGAATGCGCTCGGTAGGGGTCACTTGGGTCATCGTCAGCTCCGCAGGGTCTTGCCGGGCACACTGGAGAACTCCTCCATGCCGGGCTGGAAGGGGAACCGCCGCTTGACCTCGTCGGTCAGCTCGACGCCGAGGCCCGGCGCGGTCGGCGGAAGGACGTGGCCGTCCTCGATGACGAGGTTGTCGCCCCACAGGGCGGTGTGCAGCTCGCCCGGGTCCGGGGCCATCTCGACCATCAGCGTCGACGGCGACGCGAACGCGGCGTGGACGTTCTGCATGAACCCGCCGCCGGCGCTCCACGCGTGCGAGACGACGTGCCGGCCCTGCGTTGCGGCCAGCTCGCCGACCCGCACGAACTCGGGCATGCTCAGCAGCGCGGCGTCGGGCTGGGCGATCGCGAACGCGCCGCGGCTCATCCAGAGCCGGAACTCCTCGTAGGAGAACAGCTGCTCGCCGCCGGCGATGGGGACCGGGGACGTGCTGGTCAGGGCCGCGTACTCGTCAGGGTCCTCGTAGGCCAGCGGCTCCTCGAAGAACGCCGGCCGGTACGGCGCCGCGGCCTCCATGACGGCCTGGGCGGTGGCGAGGTCCCAGCGGTGCACGCCGTTGCGGTGGCCCATGTGGCCGTCGAGCATGATCTCGGCGTCCGGGCCCAGGTGCCCGCGCATGAGCGCCAGCTTCTCGGCCTCGAACTCGGCCGCGGCCTGCGGGCCGGGGGCGGGCAGGATCTCCTCGCGCCCGGACATCTCGAGGTAGCCGGTGGCGACCTTGAGCGCGGTGAAGCCGAGCTCGGTGTACCGGTCCAGCTTGCGCTTCAGCTCGTCCGGCGGCCACGGCGACGGCCCGCCGGTGGCGTACGCCCGCAGCCGGTCGTGCTTGCGGCCGCCGAGCAGCTCGTGCACGGGGACGCCGGCCGCCTTGCCGGCGAGGTCCCAGAGGGCGGCCTCGACCCCGGACAGCACGCCCGCGCCGGCGCCGACCCGGGCCCAGAACCCCAGGCAGCGGCGCATCCGGGTGCTGAGCACGGCGGGGTCGGTGGTGTCGCCGTCGACGAGGATGGGCCGGACGTAGTCGACGACGTGCGGCACCACCTCGGGGAAGAAGTAGCCGATGTAGGTCTCGCCGATCCCGACGAGGCCGGCGTCGGTGCGGACCTCGATGAACGCGGCCGTCCGCAGCTTCTTCGCGAACGTGATGTAGGGGTCGTTGCTGGACGGGCCGGTGAGCAGCACGGCCGTGACGTCGGTGATACGCATGTGAGCCATCGTTTTTGACACGATGTTCCAAGTCAAGCCCTTCGCCTTCAGATCCTGCCTGATCAGCGATGGTCTTGACAGTGAGAGCCTGTCGCCAGGACACTCCCCAATGTGAAAGACCGTTTTGAATCCGGCGATTGTTCACCACACTGAGAGGTCCTCATGGCCACACACATCTCGCGTCGGGAGCTGCTGGGCGCCGCGGCACTACTGTCGGCGGCGAGTCTGGTCGGCTGCTCCGACCCCACGAACAACACGCCGGCCCGGGCGGCCGAGCGCGTCGTCAACGTCTACCTGGGTGGCAAGCCGAAGATCTGGAGCCCGCTGGCACCGGGTTCGGCGCCGGACCAGCAGGTGATGTCGTTCATCTGGCACGCACTGGTCCAGGCGGACGACAAGGAGGTCCTGCAGCCGATGCTCTGCGAGAGCTTCGACGTGTCCGAGGACGCCCGGACGTTCACCTTCCACCTGCGCCAGGGGCTCGAGTGGAGCGACGGCACCCCGTTCACCTCCAAGGACGTCCTGTTCACGTTCAACACCTACGCGGACCCGAAGAGCACCAACGCCGCCGCCGGCGTCTACAAGGTGGTGCAGGGTGTCGCGGAGTTCACCGCCGGCACGGCCACGAGCATCTCCGGCTTCGAGGCGCCCGACGAGCACACCTTCGTCGTCACGACGGTCGACCCGAACTACGGCTTCCTCATGCAGATCAGCTCGCACTGGATCCTGCCCGAGCACATCCTCGGCGCGGACCCGATCGAGTCGGTGGCGCAGAACCCGTTCTTCATGAACCCGAACGTCAGCCTCGGCCCGTACGTCTTCGTGCAGTACAAGACCGACCAGTACGTCGAGCTGAAGAAGAACCCGTCGTACTTCAAGAACGAGGTCCAGATCGACAAGGTCTTCCTCAAGCCGCTCACGTCCGACGTCGCCGTCGCGCAGCTCGGCACCGGCGAGGTCGACATCGCCTCGATCTCGGCCACGGACCTCCCGACGGTCGAGGGCCAGGACGGCGTCGAGGTCACCACCATCGAGGGCATCGTCCTGCAGCGCCTGGTGGTCAACCAGGCCAAGCCCTACTTCGCCGACGTGCGGGTGCGGCAGGCGATCCTGTGCGGCATCGACCGGCAGGGCATCGTCGACACCGTCCTGGGCGGGCAGGGCAAGGTCCCGAACTCGATCCTGGGCCCGGCCTGGACGCCCGACGACGTCGACCCGTACGCGTACGACCCCGACCGCGCCACCCAGCTGCTCACCGAGGCCGGCTGGGACTTCGACCGGACCATCGACCTCATGATGATCCCGGGCGCGCGCGACAAGGACCAGGCGGCCACCATCCTGCAGGACCAGCTGGGCCAGATCGGCGTCAAGGTCACCATCAGCAACGTCCAGGGTGCTGAGATGGCCGACGGGTACACGAACAAGACCTACGACATGCTCATCGGCGGCGCGGGCGCGGCCGACCCGTGGCTCAACTACGGCATCACGGGCTGCGACCAGCAGTTCCCGGCCGGCGGCAACATCGGCTACGGCTGCGACCCGGAGTTCGACGCGCTCATGAAGGAGGCCAACGCCACCGCCGACGAGGCGCAGCGCCGCGAGCTGTACGAGCAGGCCGCGCGGCAGGACAACCAGACCATCTCCTACCCGCTGCTCTACAACGCGTACTCGCTCTGGGCGCACAACACCCGGGTCGAGGACTTCAAGGCCAAGGACGGCGCCTTCTGGGGGCAGGGCGACTGGAAGATCAAGGCCTAGGACGGCGCCGGTGTCGCGGGGGGCGGTGGCCGCCCGCGACGCCTGGGTCCGCCGGGGTGCTGGGTCCGGGCGCCTGGGCCCAGAGTTCTAGCCCCAGTCCTCGCAGCCGCGGAAGGCCAGATGCGTGCCCTCGACGTAGCGCGGCCGCGGCTGGTAGACGTTCACGCCCGGTTCGCCGCGCAGCAGGAACGCGCTCGGGAACGGCTGCTCCGGGTGGGTGATCCGGGTCGACGTCGGGATGTAGCGGATGGTCAGCCCGCACCGTCGTCGCGGCGAGGTGTTGGCGTTGCTGCCGTGCACGATGTTCGGGTGGTGCACCTCGACGTCGCCGGGGGCCAGTACGACGTCCAGGACCTCGGACTCGTCGACGTCGACCTCGATGTCCACGCCGAGGACGTTCTCGACCTCGTCGCTGACCCGCACCGGCTCGAAGCTGCGCAGGTGGCTGCCCGGAACCACACGCAGGCACCCGTTCTCCGTCGTCGAGTGGTCCACCGAGAGCCAGAGCGTCGTCACCTCCACCGGGTCCAGCGGCCACAGCGAGCCGTCCTGGTGCCAGAGCACCGGCTGGCCGGAATACGGCGGCTTGCTGATGTAGTGCGACGCGAACAGCGCGATGTCCGGGCCGACGAACTGCTCGGCGATGTCGAGCAGGCGGTCGTCGCTCACGAGCCGGATCCAGAACGGGTCGTCCTTGACGTACTTGTGCCCGAGCTGCTCGGGCCGGACGTCGGGATGGCGGCGCTGCAGCCATGCGACGTGCTCGTCGACCTCGGCCATCAGGTCCGGGTCGAGGACGTCGCGGAAGATCGCGTAGCCGTTGCGGTCGTAGTGCTCACGCGGGGTGAGCCGTTCCTGGGTGTGGGTCATGCACCTCACTGTGGGCGCGCATCCCGGCCGGCGGATACCACGCTGATCGCAGGCGATTGCACTGTGGTGACCTGCCTCGGTTCGCGCCGCAGCGCAGGGGAGTGCGGCTCTGTACGCTCGTGACATGCCCGACGGGGTGACCCGGTTCCGGTTCCAGGAGCACGCGCTCGGCCAGCCCTGCCACGTGGCCCGGGTGACCATCCGCGGCGTCTCCGAGTCGCACCTGCATCTGGACTATTACGAGGTCATGGCGGTCTTCGGCGGCGCCGGCGAGCAGCGGCTGCGCTCCGAGCGGCAGGCGCTGGCCCCGGGCGACGTCGTGCTGGTCCGCCCGGGCGACCAGCACGCCGTCGTCGGCGACCCGCTGACCGGCGTCGAGTTCTTCAACGTCGCGTTCTCGGCGCAGTCCTGGCGCACGTTCGCCGACCTCGCCCAGCTCGCCGAGCCGCGCCGCTGGGATGACGCGCCCCGCCCGCCACTGGTGCGCCCCGAGCCGGCCGGCCACGAGGCCGTCCTGCGTGCCTGCGAGACGCTGGCCCGGCGGTTCCCCACCGGCACGACCATGCTCGACCTCGTCCGGTTCTGGACGGCGCTGACGGAGGTCGTCTGCCCGGAGGCGCCCGCCGTCCCGGCCGGCCCGTCGCCGTCGACGCCGTCGTGGCTGTCGGCCGCCTGCGCCGCCATGCGCCGCGAGGAGAACCTGCGCGACGGCGTGCCGCGCCTGCTCGAGCTGGCCTGCGTGAGCCCGGCGCACCTGTCGCGCAGCATGCGCCGGCACTACGGCGTCACCCCCACCGAGTACGTGACGGCGCTGCGGCTGCAGCACGCGGCCGGCCTGCTCGCGACCACCACCGGCACCGTCACCGGGATCGCGTTCCGCTGCGGCTTCCTCAGCCAGTCCTACTTCATCCGCTGCTTCGGCCGCCTGTACGGCAGCTCGCCGCAGCGGTTCAGGCTCGAGCTGCAGCGCAAGTACGTCCCGTGAGCGGGGGCTTCGGAATGGGGCAGCGAACAGGTTAGGCTCTCCTTACCCTGTCGTCGCTTCGAGGAGCGCGGATGTCCGTCGGTGCCGATCTGCCCATGCGGTTCTTCCGTGCCGAGGTCCTCGATGCGCGGCCCGTGTGCGCCGACATGATGCGTGTGGTCTTCGGCGGTCCCGGCCTCGCCGACTTCGCCTCGACCGGCGTGGGCGACGAGTACCTGCGGGTCTTCTTCCCCACGGGCGACGGTGCCGAGCCGGTCCTGCCGGTCATCCACGACAACGGCCGCTGGACCTATCCCGACGGCGCCGAGCCGTCGCCGATGCGCACCTACACCGTCCGCGACCACCGCCCCGAGCGCGGCGAGGTCGTCATCGACTTCGTGGTCCACGACGGTGGGGTGGCGGCGGAGTGGGCGCGCACGGCCGGGCCGGGTGACGTCGTCACCCTCAACACGCCGACCGGCATGTACGACGCGCCCGCGGACTTCACCTGGCAGCTGCTGCTCGCCGACTCCGCCGCCCTGCCTGCGGCGACGCGCATCCTCGAGAGCTGCCCGCCCGGCGTGCGGACCCGCGCGGTCTTCGAGGTGGCGTCGCCCGCGCACGAGGTGGACCTGCCCGCGCGCGACGGCGTCGAGGTCGTCTGGCTGCACGGCGGTAACGGCCACGGGCCGAGCCGGCTCGCGGACGTGCTGCGCGCGTGCGACCTGCCTGAGGGTCTCGCGTCCGGCGCCGGCTACGTCTGGGTCGCCGGCGAGACCGCCGTCCTGCGCGACGCCCGCCGCTACCTCCGGCACGAGCTGAAGCTGCCGCCGTCGGCCTACAAGGTGGTCGGCTACTGGACCGACAACGGCGAGGAGTACAACCGCCGCCTCGCCGAGCTGGACGAGAAGACGCAGGAGTGGCTGCTCGAGCCCTGGGACTCCGACGCCGACGAGGAGGACCAGGAGGACGAGTACATCGCCCGCCTGGAGAAGCTCGGCCTCTAGATGGGTGGTGGGCTCCCCGTCCGTCGTGGGCGAGTTACTACCGCCATAGCAGGAGTAACGCGCCCACGGCGCTCGCCGGGAGGGAGTTCTCCCCGCTATAGCGAGGAAAAGTCCCTCCCGACGACGCAGTAACCCCGCACCCGTCGCCAGACTCCCCCCGTCCCCTGATAGCTGCCCGTTCTTAGGCCGCGCGCCTGCGGGTCAAGCGGTCTTCTCCGCGCGAAGCGCCATCAGTCCGCTTGAGGCGCAGGTGCGCGGCCAAGAGAATGGGCAGCAGGGGGACGGGGCCACCCAACGCAACCACGCGCACCCACCCGATTGGTTCACCCGCCGGTAAGGCTCAGCCGGCCGGGGGCGTCGGGGCCGAGGCGGTGGTGGCGCGGGGTGGTGCCGCGCACCCGCTTGAACGCGACGCTCAGGGCGAAGGCGTTGGCGTACCCGACCCGGCGGGCGATGGTCTCGACTGTCGAGTCGGTCTGGCGCAGCAGGTCGGCCGCCAGGGTGAGCCGCCAGCCCGTCACGTAGGTCATGGGCGGCACGCCGACGAGCGCGGCGAAGCGGCGGGCGAACGCGGCCCGGGAGGCGCCGGCGCGGGCGGCCAGCTCGGCGAGGGTCCACGGGAACGCGGGGTCGTCGTGGATCAGGCGCAGCGCCGGGCCGACGACGGGGTCGCTGAGGGCGCGGTACCAGCCGGGCGCCTGCGCCTCGGGGCGGGCGAACCAGGCCCGCAGGCTCGCGATGAGCGCGAGGTCGAGCAGCCGGTCGAGGACCACGGACTGGCCGGGGTCGTCGCGCTCGAGCTCGGCGGCGAGCAGGGCGAGGACGGGGGCGACGTCGGCGTCGCGGGGGACGTGCACGATGGTGGGCAGCGCGCTGAGCAGCCGCGCCCCGATGTCGCCGCCGACCTGGTAGGTGCCGCTGACGACGACGGCGGCGCCCTCGCGTTCGGCGTCGCCCGGGCCGGCCTGGCCGATCAGGGCGAGGGCCTCGGCCATGGAGACGTCGGCGCCGTCCATGGTGCGCAGCGCGTTGCCGGCCAGCACCTGCAGCATCGGCGCGGTCGAAGGGTCGTCGCCGACGGTGTACGGGTGCGGACCGCGGACGATGGCGACCTCGCCGGCGCGGACGAGCACGGGCTCGGCGTCGTCGGGCACCACCCAGGCGTGCCCGCGCAGCACCGTCGCCAGGGCGAGGGCGGCGCCGTCGGTGATCCGGAGCGCCCACGGCGGCTCGAGCACCGTCCGGCAGAAGTCGGCCGAGCGCGCCCGGACGCCGTCGAGCACGTCAGCGAGAGCGTCCATACCCGCGAAGCCTAGACGATCAGACATGCAATCGACCAGAGCAGATATGGATCGTCTCGCCCACCGCCGCTGTACTGGACTCACCCGAACGGAAGGAGAGACCGATGTACGCGATCACCGGCATCACTGGTCACGTGGGCGGGGCGGCGGCGCGGACGCTGCTGGCCGCCGGAGAGCAGGTCCGGGCCGTCGTCCGCGACCCGGCCCAGGGCGAGGCGTGGCGGCGCGCGGGCGCCGCCGAGGTCGCCGTCGCCGACTTCACCGACCCCGCCGCCCTGGCCGCGGCGCTGGACGGCTGCCGCGGCGCGTTCGTCCTGCTGCCCACCGTCGCCACCGGCGGCGACGCCGAGCACCGGGGGCTGGCGGACGCGATCGCGGCGGGCGTCGCCGGCAGCGGCGTCCTGCACGTGGTCGCGCTGTCCTCATACGGCGCCGACCTGCCCGACGGCACCGGGCCGGTCCGCTGGCTGCACCACCTGGAGAACGCGCTGCGCGGCACCGGTGCGGTGGTGACGGCGATCCGCTCGCCGCACTTCCAGGAGAAGGCCGGCGACGTGCTCCCGGCCGTCCTGGCCGACGGCGTCTACCCGGTCTTCGCGAGCTCCGCCGACGTCGAGGTCCCGATGGCCGCCACCCGCGACATCGGTGCGGCGGTCGCGGCGGCACTGACGGACCCGCCGCTCACCTCGGAGGTCGTCGACCTCGACACGCCCCAGTACACCGAGCGGCAGGTGGCCGAGACTCTGGCCGGGCTGCTGGACCGGCACGTCGAGGTGGTCGTCCTGCCGCGGCCGGCCTGGACCGACGCCTTCCTCGGCGCCGGCCTGCCGCCCGAGCTGGCGGCGGAGCTCGTCGCGCTCTACGAGGCCACCGACCGCGGCCTCCTGGTCCCGCGCGGCGACCGGACCCACCCCTGCACCACTCCGTTGGAGACGACGCTGCGCGACCTGGTCGCTGACGCCGTCGCCGCCGCGTAGTCGCCTACGGCGCCACCGCGACGTACTTCTCCTCGAGGAACTCGAGGATCCCCTCCGAGCTGCCCTCGCGGCCCAGGCCGCTCTGCTTCGTGCCACCGAAGGGAGCGGCCGGGTCGCTGGCGACGCCCCGGTTGACGGCGACCATGCCGGCGTCGAGGCGCAGCGCCACCCGCAGCGCCTCGTCCTCGCGGCCGAACACGTAGCCGATGAGGCCGTAGATGGTGTCGTTGGCCATCCGGACCGCGTCGTCGACGGTGTCGAAGGGGACCAGCGCGGCGACCGGGCCGAAGATCTCCGTCCGGTTGATCGTCGAGCCGTGGGCGACGTCGACGAGGACGGTGGCGGGGTAGAAGGCGCCGGCGCCGGACGGGGCGGTGTCGCCGCCGAGCCGCACCTTCGCCCCCTCGGTGACCGCGGTGTCGACCAGGGAGGCGACCTTGTCGCGCTCCTCGGGCGAGACCAGCGCGCCGAGGGTGCTGGCGCGGTCGGTGCCGGGACCGAGGACGAAGGCGTCCATCGCGGCGGTGAGCTTGGCGGCGAACTCCTCGTACAGCGACGCGTGCACGTAGAACCGGTTCGCCGCGGTGCAGGCGGCGCCGCCGTTGCGCATCTTCGCGACGATCGCGCCGTCGACCGCGGCGTCGACGTCGGCACCCTCGAGGACGACGAACGGGGCGTTGCCGCCCAGCTCCATGGACGTGCTGACGACGGTGTCCGCTGCGGCGTGCAACAGGACGCGGCCGACCTCCGTCGACCCGGTGAAGGAGAGCTTGCGGACGGCGGGGTGGGCGACCATCGCGGCGACGGCCGGGCCGGTCGGCACCGGCGTGACCAGGTTGACCACACCGCGCGGCGCGCCGGCCCGCTCCAGTACGTCGACGACGTAGGCGGCGGTCAGCGGCGTCTCACGGGCCGGCTTGAGCACCGTCGTGCAGC
Organism: Jiangella mangrovi; assembly: GCF_014204975.1. Classification (NCBI taxonomy): domain Bacteria; kingdom Bacillati; phylum Actinomycetota; class Actinomycetes; order Jiangellales; family Jiangellaceae; genus Jiangella; species Jiangella mangrovi. The sequence goes on along the minus strand of NZ_JACHMM010000001.1, from coordinate 6,275,576 downwards.
CTGCGGCCAGCGCCGGAGCGAGCTTGCGCGTCGCCATGGCGGCCGGGAAGTTCCACGGCGTGACCAGCAGCGACACGCCGATCGGCTGGTGGGTGACGACAATGCGCTTGTCGCCGCTGGGGGAGAGGCGGAAGTCGCCGCCGACCCGCACCGACTCCTCGGAGAACCAGCGGAAGAACTCCGTCGCGTAGACCGCCTCGGCCAGCGCGTCGGGGAACGCCTTGCCGTTCTCGCGCACGATGATCTCGGCGAGGACCTCGCGCTCGGCGGTCAGGAGGTCGAACGCGCGCCGCAGCAGCTCGCCGCGCTCGCGCGGCGGGGTTGCCGCCCAGCCCTCGAACGCGGCCGCGGCCGCCTCGACCGCGGCCAGGCAGTCCGCCTCGGTGGCCGCGGCGAACGCCGCCAGCTCCGTCCCCTCCGCGGGGTCGAGCACGGGGAACGTGCGGCCCTCGCCGCCCGCGCGCCAGGCGCCGTCGATGTAGAGGTCGCTGCGGTAGTCCATGTGTGCCCCCTGGGCGCCGAAGAGAGTCAGGTGAGTGCCGAGACGTCGCCGGTCAGGGCGGCCTCGAGGATCGCGAGCAGCAGCTCGCGGGTGGCCGGGCGCGGCGAGTTGCCAGCCAGGCGGGTGACGCCGAGGGCCAGCTCGGCGATGCGGGGAAGCTGGTCGCGGGTGATGCCGATCTCGGCGAGCGTCGCCGGGATCCCGACGGCCGCCCGGATCTCCGCGACCCGGTCGATGGCGGCGTCCGGGGTGGCCGGCGCTCCCAGCGCCGCGCCCAGGGCGCTCAGCCGCGGTGCGCAGGCCGGCCGGATCGCCGCCATGACGTAGGGCAGCATCATCCCGGTGCCGACGCCGTGCGGCGTGTGCGTCAGCGCGCCGATCGGGTACTGCAGCGCGTGCGCCAGGTGTGTCCCGCCGCTGCCGAACGCCATGCCGGCCAGCAGGCTGCCGTAGGCGCACTGCTCGCGGGCGGCGAGGTCGGCGCCGTCGGCCACGGCCCGCGGCAGCGCGTCGCCCAATGCGTGTGCCGCCTCCAGCGCCAGCACCGAGCTGAGCCGGTTGTGCCCGACGAAGATCGGCAGCTGCGCGTCCCACGACGGCGGCCGCTCGATCGCGGTGTACGACTCGACGGCGTGCGCCAGCGCGTCGATGCCCGACGCCGCGGTCACCGACGGCGGCACGCCCACCGTCAGCTCCGGGTCGACGATGGCCACCCGCGGGACCAGCGCCGCGTCGGAGACGCCGACCTTCAGCTCGCGGTCGGGGTCGGACACGACGGCGACCGGCGTGACCTCCGAACCGGTGCCGGCCGTCGTCGGCACCGCCACGACCGGCAGCACCGGGCCGGGCACCGCGTTCTCGCCGTAGTACGCCGACAGCGGGCCCGGGTGCACCAGCAGCAGCGCCACCAGCTTGGCCAGGTCCAGCGCGCTGCCGCCGCCGAACCCGACGACGACGTCGGGCCGCACGTCGCGCGCCGCCGACACCGCGGCGTCGATACCGTCCAGCGGCAGCTCCGGCACCACGCCGGTGAAGACGTGCGCCTCGACGCCGGCCGCCTTCAGCCCGTCGAGGGCCGCCGCGAACTCCGTCATGCCGGCCACCACCGGGTCGGCGACCACGAACGCGCGCCGCCCGAGCCGCGCCACCGCGACCGGGATCCCGGCCCGCGCGCCGCGGCCGAACTGCACCGCGTCCGGCAGTCTCAGCACGCTCATTCCGTCTCCTCCGCCAGCTCACGAACCTGCCGCCACACCGCCGCGTCCACGGGGACACCGTCGCGTAGGTGCCGCTCCCGGGTCGCCCGGGCGCGGTCGCCGGGCACCGTCACGGGAGCACCGTCGCCGCTGGCCCGCACGTCGTCGAGGTAGCCGGCGATCCCGGCCAGCCGCGGCGCGAGGCCCATCGCGTCGACCGAGAACGCGACGAAGACGTCGCCCTTCGTCGAGGGGTGCTCGGTGTCGAGGGTGCCGGTGACGGCGGCGCCGAGGGCGCTGCCGGTGAGCGCGGCGACCAGCGTCTCCAGCGCCACGCCGAGCGCGTACCCCTTCGGCCCGCCGAACGGCGAGATGGCGCCGCCGGCCGCGGCGGTCGCGTCCGTCGTCGGCGCCCCGGCGGCGTCGATCGCCCAGCCGAGCGGGATCGCCTCCTCGCGCGCCGCGTGGTCGAGGATCCGGCCCATCGACACCGCGCCCGTCGACATGTCGAGGATCAGCGGGTCGCCGCCGGTCGGTACGCCGATGCCGACGGGGTTGGTCCCGACCATCGCGCGCGCCCCGCCCCACGGGTGGACCAGCGCCTCGCTGATCGTCAGCACCAGCGCCACGCAGTCGCCGTCGACCATGGTCTCGAGGTACGGCGCCAGCATGCCGACGTGCCCGGAGCCGCGGACCGCCGCGACGGCGACGCCTTGCGTGGCAGCCCGCTCGACCGCGAGACCGGCCGCGTGCCGCGCCACCACGGGGCCGAAGCCGCGCCGCCCGTCGACCACCGCCAGCCCCGGCGTCCGCCACTCGCAGCCGACTCCGGCGCCACTGACGATCAGGCCGGCGCGCAGCCGTGTGACCAGCACCGGAAGACGGCGCACCCCGTGCGACGGATGCCCGCGCAGGTCGCCCTCGACCAGCTGCTCCGCCTGCACGGCCGCCTCGTCCGGCACCGCGCCGGCGGCGGTCAGCGCCGCGTGCACCGCGGCGCGCAGCTCGGCCGCGCCGACCCGCGTCACCGTCGCCTCGACGGCGCTCATCGTGCGTCCTCGTTCATGCGGCCAGCGTCGCGGCCGGGCTAGTCTCCCGCCATGCCCCGTCCCGTGCAGCAGGACACCTACTCGTCGCTCCAGCGCGCGTTCGCCCTCCTCGACGTGTTCGGCTCCGACACCGGCGAGCTGAGCATCCGCGCGCTCGCCCAGGCCAGCGGCGTGCCGCGGTCGACGACGCACCGGCTGGTCCGCGAGCTGCTCGACTGGGGCGCGCTGGAGGCGGGGGAGTCCGGCGTGCGGCTCGGGGTGAAGCTCTTCGAGCTCGGTGCGCTGGTCCCCAGCCCGGCCGGCCTGCGCGAGGCCGCGCTGCCCTACATCCACGACCTCAGCGAGGTCACCGGGCTCACCGCCAACCTCGCCGTGCGCGACGGCACCGACATCGTCTACGTCGAGAAGGTGTCGCGGCGGTCGCTGCGGGTGCCGCACTCGCGGCTGGGCGGGCGGCTGAGCCTGCACGCCACGGCGCTGGGCAAGGCGATCCTCGCGTTCAGCGACGATGCGACCGTCGACGCCGTCGTGGCCGCCGGGCTGACGCGGCTGACCGACGGCACGCTCACCGACCCCGCGGCGCTACGGCGTGAGCTGGCCGCCGTCCGCCGGCAGCGGGTCGCCTACGACCTCGAGGAGTCCCAGCCCGGGCTGTTCTGCGTCGCGGCGCCGATCCTGTCGCCCCGGAAGGACGCCGTCGCCGCGGTCTCGGTGACGGGGGCGACGGCCCGGTCGCAGGCCCGGCTGTTCGCCGCCGCGGTGCACGGCGCGGCGCTGGCGATCGCGCGGGCGCTCCCGCCGCGGGCGCTCCCGCCGCGGGCGTCGCGTTAACGTTATCCTCAGCCGAACGACCGACGAGCGACGTCGATAGGGTGGCGATCATGGACGAGGGAGCAGGGCGCCCCGCGCGCCGCGAACCCGGCATCGCCGCGGTCGCCGAGGCCGCCGGCGTCTCGTACATGACGGTGTCGCGCGTCATCAACGGCCGCGGCGGCGTCGGCCAGGCCACCCGCGAGCGGGTCCGCAAGATCATCGACGAGATGGGCTACCGGCCCAACGTCGTCGCGCGGGCACTGCGCACCGGGCGCACCCACTCCATCGGCGTGGTCTGCTTCGCCTCGACCTTCCACGGCCCGGCCAGCCTGCTGTTCTCCGTCGAGCAGGCGGCCCGGTCGGCCGGCTTCTCCGTCAGCGTCGTCACCCTCAACGTGCTCGACGACATGAGCATCGACCAGGCGCTGGCCGAGCTGCGCGAGCAGGCCATCGAGGCGATCATCGTCATCTCGCCACACCGCTCCTCCGGCGACGCGCTGCGCTCCATGCACTCCGACATCCCGGTCGTGGCCATCTGGGGCCCCGAAGAGGTCGGCATGCACGTCATGGGCATGGACCACGTCGAGGCCGCCGCCAAGGCGACCACCCACCTGCTCGACCTCGGGCACCCCACCGTCTGGCACGTGTCCGGCCCGGCCGGCTGGACCGGCAGCGACCTGCGCGTCAAGGGCTGGCGCTCCACCCTGGCCGACGCCGGCCGCGAGATCCCGCCCGTCTACGAGGGCGACTGGCTGGCCACCAGTGGCTACGAGGCGGGGCGGCAGATCCTGGGGCGTGGCGACGTCAGTGCGGTGTTCCTGTCGAACGACCAGATGGCGCTGGGCTTCATGGCCGCGGCCCGGGAGCTGGGGCGGACGATCCCTGATGATCTCAGCGTGGTCGGCTACGACGACGAGCCCGGGTCGGCGTTCTTCAGCCCGCCGCTGACGACGGTGCACCAGGACTTCGAGCTGATCGGGCGGCGGGCGTTCGAGCTGACCGAACGGCTGCTCGACTCCGGCGACCGCGACTCCACCATGGTGACGGCGTTGCCGCCCGAGCTCGTGGTTCGCGCCAGCACGGGTCCCTACGCGGGGTGACGCGTTCGGCGGTGGGGTCTTGGCGTGGGTCGGGCCCACTGCTGTCTCGATTGTCGAGGGCGCGGCGGCACGCCTCAAGTCCGCGCCCTCTGTGGTTGCGTTGGGCGCTGTGGTCGGGGGCTTGGACTTGACCCGCGCCGCCGCGCCCTCGCCTTCAACAGCACCAGGGCCCCCTCCCCGGAATGGACCCGGCCCTCAGACCCGCCGTACTCCTGTCCCGCTGGCCGCTGACGGTTCTCGTGTGGTGTTCGGCAGGCGGTTCCGCCGGGGTTGGGTCTCGCCGGCCGCTCTCCATGATCAACAACCCTTTTGTGCTGCCCTGGCGACGCGAAAGGTTGATGATCATGGAAACCGGCGGGCGTGAGCCTGTCCGCGGTCACGGAGAGGTAACGTTAACGTTCGTGCCCGCGAGGTAGTTGACAATCCCCGCAGAGTTAACGTTAACCTACCCGGACGTTCGTGCTGCGGAGGTCATTTTGAAGATCACTGAGATCGTCACCACGCCGGTCGAGATCAACTACCGGTCCGAGTACCAGGCCGACAAGCGGTTCTATCCGAAGGCTCCGGAGCAGACCAACGTCATCGTCGAGATCCACACCGACACCGGCGTCGTCGGCATCGGGGAGGCGGCGCACTCGCCCGGGGTCTACGGCGAGACGGCCTGGCAGACCATCGAGGGCATCGAGTACCTGAAGCCGCACATCGTCGGCAAGGACCCGCGGCAGATCACGCGGATCCTCATGGAGGTCGACCGGCACTCGCCGATCAGCAACGTCGCGGCGAAGGCCGGCATCGACATGGCGTTGTACGACACCGTGGGCAAGGCCCTCGGCGTCCCCGTGTACCAGCTGCTCGGCGGCCGGGTGCACGACTCGCTGCGGACGCACATCACGCCGGCCACGTACGACGACACCACGTCGGACCTGCTGGCGCTGATCGACCAGGGGTACCGGGCGTTCAAGCAGAAGATGAGCGGCGACACCGACTACGACATCGCCCTGGTCAACCAGATCCTCGACGCCATTCCCGAGGACGTCGTGCTCAGCATCGACGTCAACCAGGGGTGGAGCGTCAACCAGACCCTCGACATCGTCGGGGTACTGGAGCGCCGGGCCCGCTTCCCGCGCAACCTCATCCTCGAGCAGCCCATCGACGGGTACGACCTGAAGGGCGCCGCCGAGATCCGGCGCGCCACCAGGATCCCTCTGATGCTCGACGACGGCATCCGCTCGGTCGCCGACCTGCGCAACGTCATCGACGCCCGGGCTGCCGACATCGTGAGCCTGAAGATCAGCCGGGTCGGCGGCATCCAGCCGTGCCTGCAGATGATCAAGATGGCCGAGGCGGCCAACATCGCCTACATCGTCGACGAGATCAACGAGATGCGCGTGGCCAACACCGCCGTCGCGCACCTGGCGCTGGCGTCGAAGCGGCCGATCTACACCGGCGTCTGCTGCCACCTGCTGCTCGAGGAGGACATCGTCACCGGCGGCGGCGTCCGGGTCGAGAACGGCGCCGCGGTCGTCGACGACGCGCCGGGCCTGGGCATCGAGGGCCTGGACCTGTCCAAGGTCCGCGCCAGCCGCAAGGCGGCCTGACATGAGCGTCCCGTTCGACCGGAAGGTCCGCGTCGGCGTCACCGAGAAGAACCAGCACGCGTACTGGGACATGGTGAACGCCGGCTGGCACGACGCGGCCGGGGCGCTCGGGCTGGACCTGCGCATCGAGGCCCCGCCGAGCGAGGACGTCGCGGCGCAGGTGGAGCTCATGCGCCGCCAGCTCGACGACGGCGTCGACGCGCTCGCGTTCGTGGCCACGCGGGCCGACGCGTTCGACGAGATCGTCGCCGAGGCGGACCGCCGCGGCGTCCCCGTCGTCGCGTTCGACCTGGACGCGCCGACGAGCGGGCGGCTGACGTTCGTCGGCATGCCGGCGATCAGGGACGTCGCGAACCGGCTCGGCGACGTGCTCGCCGAGCGGTTGCCGGCGGGGTCGACGGTGATCGCCCAGACCGGCTCCGACCACGCGCCCGGCGCGGCCGCCAAGCTCGCCGGGTTCCTCGAGTCCATGCAGCGCCACGGCCACCGCGTGGTGGTCGGCGAGAGCGACGGCGAGGACGTCGCCCGCTCGCTGCAGGTCGCGCGGCGGCTGCTCGAGGAGAACCCCGAGGCAGCCGGCATGTACGGCGTCTACGGCTACCACCCGATCGTGCAGGCCAGGGCCGCCGAGCTGGCCGGCCGCCCCGACCTCACGATCGTCGGCTACGACCTGCTGCCCGAGACCGTGGACCTGGTCGAGAGCGGCGCCGTCGCCTGCTCGGTCTGGATCCAGGAGTACTACTTCGGCTACCACACGGCCGTGCTGGTCAACGCGCTCGCGCGCACCGGGTCGCGCGAGGCGCTGCGAGCGTTCCGGATGGACCCCGACGACCTCGCCGGCAACGCCGTCTACCCGCCCGTCGCCTTCCACACGAAGGACACCATCGCCGGCTTCCGCAGCTTCGCGGCGGCCAAGTCGCTGCAGGCCCGCACGGCCACGACCGTGCTCTAGGCCTACGACCGCCGCCGCTCTCCTCAACGTCGACAGGAGGCACCATGATCATCGGAACACCCACCCGCCGGGTGCGCCGCGCGCTCGCGGCCCTCACCCTCACCACCGCCGCGGTCGCGCTGTCCGCCTGCGGCGGCGGTGACAACGCCGGTTCGTCCGGCGACGGCGACGTCACGCTCAACGCCCTGTTCCTGGACACCGACGTGTACACGCCGTGTGTCACCGACTACGTCCAGCGCTTCACCGACGAGACGGGCATCGAGGTCAACGTCCAGTCGGAGGGCTTCCAGGGCTACCACGACAAGCTGCTGACCACGCTGTCCAGCGGCTCGGACACCTACGACCTCACGATGATCGCCTACCAGTGGACGGGGGAGTTCTCGCCGTTCATGGTGCCGATCACCGACAAGGTCGAGGAGGACGAGGACGTCCTGGGCGGCATCCTGCCGGCGTCGACGGACACCTACGTGTTCGAGGACCAGCAGTACGCCATCCCGTTCACGGCTCAGGCCGAGACGCTGTTCTACCGCACCGATCTGTTCGAGCAGGCCGGGCTGGAGCCGCCGACGACCTGGCAGGAGTTCACCGACACGGCGGAGTTCTTCTCCGACAACCCGGACTTCCCAGGGGTGTACGGGACCTCCGTCAAGGCGGCGCCGTCGCACGCGCAGACGATGTTCGACAACCGCTACTACGGCTTCGGCGGCGAGGCGCTCGGCGAGCCCGGCAGCGAGATGGACGTCGACGCGGCCGCGCAGGCGCTGCAGCAGCTGAAGGACGACGCGACGGTGTACTCGCCGCCCGGCGCGCTGGCCGCGACGTTCGCCGAGGTGGCCGCGCAGTTCGCCGGCGGCACGGTCGCGATGGCCGAGCTGATGCCGACGACGGTGCTCGGCCTGGTGAACGACGAGGGCGACAGCAACAAGGTGCTGGGCAACGTCGGCGCGACGGTGATCCCCGGCGGGCACGGTGAGGCCGGCGGCTGGGGCCTGAGCGTCACCCAGACGTCGAAGCAGCAGGACGCCGCCTACGAGCTGGCCCGGTTCATGACCTCGGAGGAGGCGGACCTCGCCTGCTACAACGACTACGGCAAGCCGGCCGTGCAGCAGGCGACCTACGACGACCCCGACGTGCAGGCGGCCTGGCAGACCCAGGGCATCCTCGACGCGCTGTCCAGCTCGCTGGGCAAGGCCCGGGGTGCGACCGCCGCGCAGATCAACGGCATGATGGACGACACCGTGTCGCGGTTCCTCGCCGGCCAGGCCGGCAGTGCCGAGGAGGCCGCCCAGGAGCTGGCCGACCAGTACCGCGACCTCGTCGGCGACTAGGACCGCACCTCATGACGACCACCCTGAGTCCGCGCACGCGGCGGACCGACGTCGGCGGGCCGGCTCCCGGCCGGTCCCGCCGGCGGACGCCGACGGCGTACTTCTGGATGCTGGTGCCCAGCGTGGCGCTGCTGCTCGCGTTCGCCGGGTATCCGCTGGTCCGCACCGTGATGTACAGCTTCACCGACCTGAACGCGGCCGGTGTCGGCGACATCGTCGGCCTCGACAACTACGTGCGGCTGTTCGAGGACGACCTGTTCCGCGAGGCGGTGCGCGTCACCGTCGTCTACACCGTCGTGTCGGTGGCGATCGAGGTCGTGCTCGCGTGGGGACTGGCGCTGCTCCTGCAGGGCCCGATCTCGCGGCTGGGGCACCTGCTGCGGGTGATCATCGCGATCCCCATGGCGCTGTGCCCGGTGGTCGTCGGCATCGTCTGGCGGTTCCTGTTCAACCCCCAGTACGGGTGGATCAACGCGCTGCTCGGGACGCCGGACCGCGACTGGACCGGCGATCCCGAGCGGGCGCTCGGCGTCATGATCTTCGTCGATGTGTGGGCGTGGACGCCGTTCGTGTTCATGATGCTCTCGGCCGGGCTGCTGGCGATCCCGGACGACATCAAGGAGGCCGCCCGCCTCGACGGGGCCAATGCCGTGCGCAGCTTCTGGAGCATCACGCTGCCGCTGATGATGCCGGTGACGCTGGTGGCGATGCTCCTGCGGATCATCGACGCCGCCAAGGCGTTCGACCTGCCGTACGCGCTCACGTCGGGCGGGCCGGGCAACGCGACCACGACCGTCGGCATCTTCCTGTACAAACGCGGCTTCGCGGAGTTCCAGCAGGGGTACGCGTCGGCGCTGGCCGTGGTGTTCACGCTCGCGCTCGTGGTGTTCGCCGTGGTGTACCTCGGCGTCATGCGGCGCGCGGACAGGAGGGCCGGGCTGTGACTCGCATCCTGCTGACGGCGCTGCGCACGGTCGCCGTGCTCGTGCTGCTCGTGGCCACCCTGCTGCCGCTGGTGTGGGTCGTGAGCACGACGTTCAAGTCCAACAGCGACATCCTGGTGTTCCCGCCGCAGGTCATCCCGCTGAACCCGACGCTGGACAACGTGGTCGACTTCTTCTCCGACCCCGCCCGGCTGAAGTTCTTCGGCAACAGCCTGGTGGCGACGACGGTGTCGACGGTGCTGACCATCGCGCTGGCGGTGCCGGCGGCCTACGCGCTGACGGTGCACCGCTTCCCGCGCGACGTCGGGCGGCACGTGCGGGTGGGGTTCCTGCTGCTGCGGTTCCTGCCCGCGTTCGCCGTCGTGGTGCCGATCTTCGTCCTGCTGCGACAGGCCGGCCTGATCGACAGCGTGGGCGCGCTGATCCTCGTGTACACGGCGTTCCACCTGCCGATCGCGATCTGGATGATCAGCCCGGCCATCGCGCAGCTCCCGGTCGAGGTGCGCGAGGCGGCGTCGGTCGACGGCGCCGGGCCGGTGCGCGCGCTCTGGTTCGTGGTCGTGCCCTTGATCCGGCCGGCGACGGCGACGGCTGCGGCGTTCTGCTCGATCCTGTCGTGGAACGAGTTCTTCTTCGCGCTGATCTTCACCAACCAGAACGCGCGGACGTACCCGATCCTCATCAGCTCGTTCGTCACCGACTCCGGCCCGCAGTGGGGCGCCATCGCGATGACCGCGCTCATGGCGATCGTCCCGATCGTGATCCTGTGCGCGTTCCTGCAGCGCAACCTGGTCAGCGGCCTGACGGCGGGAGCGGTGCGGTGAGCGACGGGCGCGGGTCAGCGCGAGGCGAGGACGGCCGTGATCGCCGTCGCCGCGTCGACGACCCGGGCGCCCAGCCGGGCCCGGTCGTCGACGCGGTACCGCAGCACCGGCACCACCAGGACGATCGCCGCGACCGGCGCGCCGGACCCGTCGGTGATCGCGGCGCCGATGCCGACGGTGTGCCCGCTCTCGGCGGGGCGCACGCAGTAGCCGTCGCGGCGGGCGGCGGCCACCAGCTCGTCGGCCGCCGCGTCGCCGGTGGTCTCGCCCGCGGCGGCCAGCACGGCCAGCCCGCCGGCCGTCGTCGTGCCGTCGAAGACGGTGCCGATGGGCGCGACGATGCGCAGCTCGTGCCGGCTCTCGGCGTGGTCGACGACGACCATGCGGCCGCCGGGTCCGGGGACGGACAGGTGGACGGTCTCGCCGGTGTCGTCGCGCAGCGCGGCCATGACCGGCGCCGCCGCCTCGCCCAGCCGCAGCGGACCCCGTCCGGCCGACAGCGCCTCCCGCGGGCGCGGCGCGACCTGCCAGCGGGTGACGTCGCCGGAGGCGATCTCGATCCAGCCGGCGCTCTCGAGCGTGCGGAGGATGCGTTGCACCGTCGACTTCGACAGCTCCAGCAGCGGGACCAGCTCGGCCAGCCGGACCGGCTGCCGCTCGGCGATGAGCTCGAAGGCGCGCAGGCTGCGCAGCACGCTCTGCATGCCGGGGTCGTCGCGCACACCCCATCGTGGCACGGCAGGAGCGTCGGGGATCATGCGGTGCTCACGATGCCCCGCGACTCCATGAGGAAGCCGGCGAGGTAGTCGTCGTGCGGGACCCGCGGGTCGGCCCACCAGGTCGGCCGGGCGCCCACGTAGACGTTGCGGATGGTGCGCTCCTCGGCGAGCGCGTCGATGAGCGCGTCGTCGTTGGTCAGCGCGGTGAGGACGAGCGTCCCGCGCAGCGGTGCGACCCCGTCGCCGGCGCGGCTCCAGGGCGCGACCCACACGCACGGGAACGGCAGCTCGGCGCCCAGTTGCGGCGCCGCGGCCGACGCCAGCAGGTGCACGGCGGGCCGGAGGGCGGCACTGCCGTCGCCGAGCTCGGCGACGATCGAGTCCGCCGTCGCGCCGACCGGCTCCGCGTCCGCCGCGACCGACCGGAGCTGCGTCTCCAGCGCGCGTGCCGCGGCGACGGGGTGGACCGGCAGCACGGCGTCGTCGTCCTCGGGGTGGGTCACCGGCAGCGTCGCGAGCCGGTCCGCGAGCGCCGTCGCGAAGGCCCGGGCCTCGTCCGCGCCGCCCTCGACCAGCACGCCGGTGACGTTGGTGCAGCCCGCGCCGCCACTGCGGGCGGCGGAGTCGGCGACCAGGTCGACGAGGTCCGCGTGGTCGCGCCAGTCGGCGTCGGCGGCGAGCAGGATCTTCGTCCGGCCCGGGCCTTGGGGGAGCACCGTGGGGTCGGCGCCGTAGCGCTGGATCACCGCGTCGCCGCCGTAGACCATCGAGAGGTCGGCCAGTCGCAGCATCGTGGCGGACACAGCGTGGTCGGTGGGCAGCAGAACGACGGCGTCGGCGCCGAAGCCGGCCTCGCGCAGCGCCGCGACCAGCCGGGCCGGGGTGAACGGCTCCTTGCGCGACGGCCGGACGGCGACCCGGTAGCCCAGGGCGAGCGCCTGGATCCAGGCGGCGTGCACGGACGGATGGTTGCCCGCGGCGTGCACCCCGAACACGTCGCCGCGGCGGGACCAGAGCGCGGCGCCGTCGCGGGCCTCGGGGTCGCGCCAGCCGGTGACGGCGCCGGCCGGGCGCGCCGCCTGGGCGTCCTCCCACGCCGACGCGCAGCGGGCGACGATCTTCTCCGTCGACGCGCGGACCGCGGTGATGCCCAGTCCGGCGACCCGGCTGACCAGGTGCTGGTAGTCGTCCGGGCCGAGGCCCAGCAGGGTCGCGGACCCGAACAGCCCGGCCGCCGTCCGCAGCATGGCCCGGCGCTGCTCGAGCGGGGCGGTCGTGCCCTTGCGCAGCGCGGCCATGGCGCGGGCGACGTACGGGTCCGGAACCAGGCCGACCTCGGCGACGGTGCGGCCGGTGACGTCGGTGACCGGCTCGCGGTACCGGGCCCGGTAGGCGCCGGCCGGGCCGAGCGCGTCGACCTGCACGAGGGCGTCGGTCGTCATCAGTACACCCCTTCGACGACGGCCACGCCGCCGAACTCCGCCAGCGGCGCGACGTCGGCGATCGCGTCGCCGACGTGGCCGGGCAGCGGCTCGAGCCGGGTCGCGGTGTCGCGCTCGGCGTTGTTCGGCAGCAGGAACGACTTGCTCACGTGGTGGACGACGAGCCGGCCACGCTCGCCGTAGGGCACCGGCTCGCCCGTCTGGGCGTCGACGACGCTCAGCGTCACGTACGGCGACACCGACGGGTCGAGGGCGCAGGGCGCGTCGTCGTCGAGCCCGGGCCGCTCGGCGCCGCCGGCGCCCAGAGCCATCGTCGTGCCGTAGCGGCAGGACAGGACGGCGTCCGGCAGCAGCTCTGTGCGGTAGTAGTGCCGCGCCTCCGGGTCCATGGACGCGCCGCCCCACACCAGGTAGCGGATCTTCTGCTGGACCGCCTCGAGGAGGTCGTCGCGCTCGGTCAGCCGGGCCAGCACCGGCGGCGTGATCCGCATGGCCGAGACCGGCTGCTGCAGCAGGACGAACGCCGCCTGGTCGAGCAGGTGGTCGACGTAGGCGTCGACGCCCTGGCCGGCGCCGGCCAGCTTCTTCACCCACCGCGGGTCGAGGTCGATGCCGAACACCAGGCTGCCCCGGCTGTGCGCCGACGCCGCGCGCTTGACCTGCTCGAACGCGCCGTGCGGGCCGGCCGGCAGCATGGCCAGCCAGTGCGTGCCGGGCCCCAGGCCCGCGGCGGTCAGGACGCCGGCCTCGCGGTGCGAGAACAGGTCGGCGAACGGGCGCAGCAGCGGGATCCGCTTCGGCGCGCCCGTGGTGCCGCCGCTCTCGATGACGGAGACGACGTCGGGGTGCGGGCCGAAGCCCAGGGGGATGAGGTCCGCCACCGCGACGTCGCGCAGCTCGTCGGTGACGTTCGGGAACAGCCGCAGGTCCGCCCAGGTCCGCACGTCGGCGACCGGGTCGAACCCGAGCGTCGCGGCCCGGCGCAGCCAGAAGGGCGTACCGGTCTCGGGGCCGAAGTGCCAGCGCATGGCCGCCCGGACCAGCTCGTCCGGGTCGACCCGGGCGTCCGGGCCGACGTCGAGGATCCGCAGGGCGGTGTCGAGATCGAGGTCCATGATGCAGCACGCTATGCCACGATGCGGCACATGCGCCAGGGTCGGTCTCGCCCGTCGGGATTGGTGATCGTCAAGGGCTTACCAACCCGCCCGTTTTCTGATAGATCACCCGGCTAGGCGAAACCTTCGGGGGGCAGGTATGAGCCTGTGGGACGACATGCCGTCGTCGCTGAAGAGCGGCGGCCAGCTGGACTCTCTGGAGCCCGTGCTCGACAGCGTCGACACGCCGGTCGAGACGGAACGCACCGAGGACGACGGGTTCACGTGGCGCATCTGGACGACCACGGTCGGCGGTGACCAGCCGCTCAGCGTCGACCCAGCGACGGGGTCGTTCAGCCGCAGCCCGAGCGCCGCGATCAGCACCGGGACGCCCGTCGTGTTCCCGGACCCGCGGGTCGGGTTGGAGCTGGGCCTGCGCCTGACCGGGCCGGGCGGCGATCCCGACGGCACTGTCCGGCTGGTCATCGACACGCCGAGCGCGTTCGTCAGGGTGCCGTTCCTGCGCGGGGCAAAGCTGGACGCGCAGGGCCAGCTGCGCGCCGACCCGGACAACCCGGACGTGCGCTTCACACTGCCCGCGATACGGGTCCGGCTGCTGCGCCCGTCCGGCGGCGGCATGGAGGTCGACCTGCTGAGCAGCACCATCGGCGGCGGGCCACCGCGGGACCAGATCTTCGACTTCATCCGCATGGAGCCGCGGCACGCGCTGATCGGGCCCGGCGAGGTGGTCGGGTTCGCGTTCCGCAGCGCCACCCTCGACCTCACCGGCGAGGCCGGGCCGGCCGGGGTGCCGGCGAACGCGCGCACCCAGCCCGACGACTGGCAGGGGCTGTACCTGCCGGAGGTGCGGTTGTTCGTCGCGCCGTCCGGGCTGGAGGGCCTGGCTGCCAGCGCCGGCGTGCGCGACCTGTGGATCGGCATCGGCCGGCACGCCGGCGTGACCGGCCTGTTCGAGGCCGAGGTCGTCAACCGCGGGCAGTCGCCGACGGTGCGGCTGTCGTTCCAGGGGCCGGCGGGGGAGTGGTACTCCGTCCAGGACGGCGACCCGGTCCTGAGCCCCGTCGAGCTCCCCGACAGCGCCACCCTGTACATCAGCGCCGGCGGTGGGCTGGCGCCGTACGCCTACCGCGTGCAGGTGAACGGGGACGACCCCACGACGCTGGACCGGCGGACGATCCTGCTGCCCGCGACCGGAACGATGACGCTGGACGTGCGGGTCACCGACGCCGGGCTGCACGAGTACACCCGCACCGTCACCGTCCGCCGAGCGACCTCCGCCGGCGGCGGCGCGCCCACCCCGCCGGAGCCGAAGGAGGTGAAGCCGCGCACGCTCACCAGCACCGGCCACCGGGTCGTCGTCCTCGGGCAGACCGACACGCACGCCACCGTCGCGCTCAGCCCCGGCGACGACGGCGGCACCATCGCCTGGAGCTGGCCCGGCGGCAGCGCCACCGGGCCGACGGCGCAGATCCCGGTGGCGGCCGGCCCGCCGGTGACCGTGACGGCGACGCGTACGGTGACGGCGGCGACGGTCGCGCCGTTCAGCATGTACACGCTGTTCGACCGGCCGAAGAAGGCGGAGTTCCCGTCGCCGCCGGCCAACGACTGGACCCGCAACCCGGTGAACGTCGGCACGGCGCCGGCGTCGTCGCGGGACGGCTGGGGGAGCACGCCGTCGTTCCTGGGTGAGGACTCGCTGGCCCGGCTCGAGCAGCTGCCGAAGGACACCCCGATCGAGGTCGAGGGCTTCGCGTCCTACGAGAACAAGGACGACGCCGACACCGTCGACTGGAACCAGGAGCTGAGCGAGCGCCGTCGCGACGCCCTGATCCACCTGCTCACCACCCACCCGAGGCTGGAGTTCACGGCCGTCACCCCCGGCACCGCGCACGGCCAGGGCGAGGCCAAGGGGTCGACGGCGCCCGCGCCCGGCGCGTCGGACTGGTGGCGCGCGACCGCGACCCCGGAGCCGGCCGACGACACCGTCGAGACGATCACCGCCGAGCTGACCCGGCCGCCGGCCGAGACCGGCGACGTCGACCCGGAGCCGCAGCGCCCGCTGGTGCCGGACTGCTTCCGCAAGATCGGCGTGCGGGTCGAGCTGATCCGCGGCACCTTCGTCCGCGCCGAGGTCTACGGCGAGTTCGACGTCCGCACCGCCGCCGAGGCGCGGCTGGACGAGCACACCAGCGAGGAGCTGCCGGCCCGGACCAACCCGAGCGACGGCATCTGCACGTTCCTGGTCCGCCTGCGCATCGCCGAGGACCGCGCGAACTGGCTGGCCAGCGCGGAGTTCCGGGCGATCGAGGGCGACCTCGACGGCCTGGCGAAGGTCGAGCGGTCCGCCACCGGCTCGAACACCGCGCTGAACGTCCTGGGCGCCGTCGCCGCGCTGTCGCCGCTGCTGGCCGCCGCCACGCCGCCCAGCCCGACCGCGGGCGAGCTGGTGCCGCTGGTGGTCCTGGGCAGCGCCGCTGTCGGGCTCGGCGCGGCCGGGCGGATCCAGGCGCAGTCGGTGATCCTGCGCGGCGGCGAGCTGATCGTCACCGACGGCCTGATCGACCCGGCGACCGGCAGCGGGCCGACGACGACGCAGGTCAGCGTGCTGCTGGACCTCGAGACGGCGTTCTCGTTCGACCTCGGCTTCATCCGGGTCGACCCGGCCAAGCCGATCGTCACCCGGTACAAAGCTGTCGGCGTCCGCAGCTCGTGGGACACCCGGACCGACGGGGACGGGACCGTCGAGTACGTCCCGCTCCCGGTCTTCGACCCCAGCCGCGGCTACACCCTCGACGTCCCGGCCGGGTCGCTGGCGGCCGCCCCGCCGCTGGACTCGCTGCTGCGCGTCCTCGGGGTGAAGGTCAGCCGGCTCAACCCGACCTACCTCGAGGTCGAGGTGGGCCTCGGCGTCGACCTGGGCATCGTCGAGGTCGACACCGTCCGGGTCCGGCTCCGGCTCGACGCCGACGAGGCGCCACAGCTGACCAAGCTCGGCGCGACACTGGACATCCCCGGTGCCGTCCACGGCACCGGCTACCTCGAGATCACCGAGTTCGGCTTCAAAGGCGCGTTCGACCTGACCTTCCCGTCGGTCGGGCTGCGCGCGGCGGCGATCCTGGCGCTGGAGAGCCGGGCCGGGACGACTGGCGTGCTGGTCGGCGCCGAGGTCGAGTTCCCGGTGCCGCTGCCGCTGGGCAACTCCGGCCTGGGCATCTTCGGGTTCCTCGGCGGCGTGGGCGTGAACTACCGCCGGCTGGAGCCGACGGGCGTGCAGGCGCCGGCGCTGAAGTGGCTGGAGGCGCAGCTCACGCCGGCGCGCGGGTTCAACGTCATGCACCCGGCCGGCTGGGAGCTGGCGGGCGGTTCGTTCGCCATCGCGGCGGGCGTCATGCTGGGCACGGCCGAGGGCGGGTTCCTGCTGCACCTCAAGGGCATCGTGCTGGTCGAGGTGCCGGGGCCGCGGCTGCTGCTGATGATGAAGGCCGACGTGCTGAGCCTGCCGCCGGTGCTGAAGTCGCAGAGCAGCGCGACCTTCCTCGCCGTCCTCGACCTCGACTTCGGCCGCGGAACCATCACCATCGGCATCGTCGCCGAGTACGACGTCGTCGACCTCGTGCACATCCGGGTCCCGGTGACGGCGTTCTTCGACCTGACGGAGTCGAAGGACTGGTTCATCGACCTCGGCCGCTACGACGACCCCGTCACCGTCCGTGTGCTCGACGTCTTCAAGGGCACCGGCTACCTGATGATCCACGGCGACGGCACCACGCTGGCGAACCCGGACCTGCCGATCGTCACCAGCGGCCTGGCCATCGCCATCGGCTTCCACCTGCAGGCCGTGCTCATGGGCAGCAAGGCCGTCGGCCTGTACTTCGAGGTCGCCGCCGGGTTCGACGCGCTGATCTCGTTCGAGCCGTTCGCCATCGGCGGCAAGATCTACGCCCGCGGCGAGCTGCGGCTCTGGGTCGTCGGCGTCTCCGCGAAGGCCGAGCTGACGGTGCTCGTCGGTCGCCAGCTCGAGAACGGCGTCGAGGTCGAGCGCACGTACATCCACGGCGAGGTCTGCGGCAAGGTCGACCTGTTCTTCTTCGACATCGAGGGCTGCATCGAGCTGACCATCGGCGAGTCCGAGCCGTCGCCGCCGCCCGCGCCGCCGCTGGTGGCGGGCGTGTCGCTGGTGAGCCGCTCGCCCGCGCTGATCGAGGGCAGCGCGACGGACCGGGCGGTCGACGGGAAGCTGGCCGACGCGCTCGGGGCGGGTTCCGGAGAGCCGCTTCCCACCGTGCCGCTGGACGCCGTGCCGGTGGTGCTGTTCGACGTCCCGCCGATGGTCGCGTCCGGCGACGTCGTCCTCGGCGGCGTGGCGCGCGGCGAGTCCGGCGTCGGCGCCGACCCGTGGGTCCGCCGCGGCGACCGCTGGTGGCGCTACCAGGTGACCCGGATCGAGCTGGCCGGCGACCTGCAGCCGGACCCGCCCGCCGGCAAGACCCCGGCCACCTGGTGGGCCCGCAACGCCCCCGGTCAGAGTCAGCTGGGCCCGGCGCTCGCGCTGCTGTCCTGGCTGCCGACGCCGACGCCGCGGGCCGTGCCCTACGGCGAGAGCCTGACGACCAGCGTCCGCGAGCGCTGGGGGCACATCTGCGCCGAGGTCGCGCCGCCCGCCTTCGTGCTGTGGACGTTCGACGGCAAGCCCCCTGGCCCGAACCCGCCCGGCTGGCTGCTCGACGGCGTGCCCTGGCCGGACCCGGACGGGGCGTTCCGGACGGCGGACGTGCGGGCCGCTCTGGACGTCACCGAGGCGTGGCGCACCGGTGACGCCGTCGCCGACCTGCTGCAGGGGACCGACCCGGCGATCGTCGTCGGCGACGTCGTGCCGTGCCCGAAGGGGCGGATCCGGCTGGTCGAGTCCGTCCACGACTGGGACGCCGGCAACCCGCTCGAGTACGGCAACGGCGCGCTGCCCACCAGCGGCGACGCGCTGGGCGACGTCGTCGAGCTGATGGCCGCGGGCGCGTCGCTGGCCGACGTCGCCGCCACCTGGGTCGACACCGCATGGGACAAGGAGCTCTCGCGCACGCCGCTGCGCTGCCAGGGCCGGGTACTGCGCTCGCCGTCCGGCGACGAGCCCGAGGTCGCCCCGGACGCGCCCGAGGACGAGCGTGCGCTGGTGAAGCGGGCCTGGGAAGAGACCGGCTTCAGCCCGTCGGAGCTGGCCAACTGCCTGCGGCTGCGCTGCGACGACGGCGTCGAGGCGCTCGAGCTGCTGCTGCTCGTCTCCGAACGGATGCTGAACGAGGGCCTGACGATCGTCTGCCGCGACGCGTCCGGCGCCGAGGTCGCGCGGCAGCCGGTCACCGGCGACAGCATGGTGACCTCGTCGAACCCGCTGCCGGCCGAGTGGACCGACCCGGACCGGCCGTGGGCCGACCCGATCGAGCGGGCCGGCCGGCTCGCCGCGCGGGTCGTCGCCAACCAGCGCGACCTGCTGCTGAGCCGCGTCGTCGTCGACGTGCCCGGTCCCGTCACGGTGGTCGAGATCGGCGCCGACCGGAGCGAGGAGAACCTCGTCGGCACGCCGTACTGGCTGATCGCCGCCGTCGGGCTGACCAGCGCCGAGCGCTACCGCTTCGACTACGACAGCCGCGTCGTCACCACCGAGCGCGACCTGCTGGAGTCGACCGTCAGCCAGGACCCGACCGACGTCGCGCTGCTGGTGCCGTCGGAGCAGTACACCGTCCGGGTGAGCTGGCGGGCGGAATCCGTCCAGCAGGAGGCCAAGCCGTCGGCCACCGCGACGGAGAACTGGGGTCCCGAGGAGGTGCAGGAGTTCCGGTTCGGCGCCGACGGCCCGGACGAGGCGCCGGCCGACCTCGGCGGCTGGCTGCTGGCCAGCGCGCCGTCCATGGGCGAGACCGGCGTGCTGTGCGCGGAGCCCATCCGGATCGCGCTGGCCACGCAGAACGTCACCGCCCTGTTCGACGCCTACGGCGAGGAGCTGCGCGTCAGCGTCCAGGCGGCGTCGGGCTTCCACCCCGAGCCGCCCGGCGGCGGGCCGGCGGGCGGGGCGCTGACGCTGCCGGTCGGCGTGGGCGGGGTGCTGGGCGCGCTGACGCCGGCGCTGGCCGGGGTGATGACGCCCTGGCAGCAGGCGGCGACCGAGCTGCTCGACGAGCTGCCCTGCACCAGCAGCGGCGGCAGCCGGTCCTACGGGACCATCGTGACGCTGCCGTACGACCTGCAGCCGCTCACCGACTACCTCCTCGACGTCGAGGCCGTGCCGAAGAACGCGCCCGTGGGGGCAACCGGCCGCCGGGTGCACCGGGTCGGGTTCACGACGTCGCGGTTCGCCACGGTGGCGGACCTGGCCGAGCTGATCCGGCTGGCGCCGCGCGAACTGCGGCTGGTGCCGACGCCGTCGGGCCTCGGCTCGCTGCCGGTCGCGCCGGCCGGCGACGTGCTCGACGCGGCGTACCAGGCGGCCGGGCTGGCCGTGCCCGAAGTGCCCCGGTACCCCGTCGTGCACGTGCTCTGGTCCGGCGACGCGGTGCCGCAGCCGGTCGCCGTCGTCGTCGAGAGCAGCGAGGCGATGTGGCGGTCGCGGCCGATGCCCGCCGTCGTCGCCGGGCCGCCGGACCCGTCCGCCGGACCCGGGCACCAGTGGTGGGCCGCGGTCGAGGCGGACTGGCTGTCGCTGCAGCCGAGCACCGCGGTCCCGGCGGGCGGTGATCCGCCGCGGGCCGGCATCACCCGGCTGGTCCGCGGGCCGGGCGGGACGCGGGCGGTCGTGCTGCTCGCACCCGGCTCGCGCGGCGCGGAGCTGCGGCTGGACCTCGTCGTCGCCGGCGATGCCCTGGCCGGCAGCGCCGAGCAGCGGGCCGAGGCCCTGCGGATCGTGCTGGACAAGGCACCGTGGGAGGTGGAGGACTGATGGCCCGTCGCATCGCCTGGCCCTATTGGTTCCGCGCGGAGTCGGCCAAGCTCGTCTGGCCCGCCATCGCCGACCTCCAGCTGACGCAGATCCGCCAGCACGGCGTCGACGTGGACCCGCGCGTCCTCGAACGCCTCAAGACCATCCGCGAGCTGCGGCCCACCGAGATCCAGCTCCGCTGGGCCTGCGCGAAGGAGCTGGGCGTCCCGGCCGAGCCGTTCGTCGTCTGGCGCCGCGACCGCCGCGACGAGCCGCGCGAGGTCGACGTCCGGCAGCGGCTCGCGCACGGCGGGCTGGCGCTGTCGTGGGGCCGCGTCGCCGCGTACGTCGAGGTCGAGTGCGACGTCATCAACCCGACGCGCGCCGTGGGGCTGCTGGTGACCCGCGGCGGCATCGGCCTGCGCGAGACCGTCGGCGCCGACGCCGTCCCGCCCGGCGGCGGGTCGCGGGTCACGCTGACGGTGCGCTGCCCGGGCGGCACCCGGGCGCTGCTGGTCAACGGGTTCAACCCGACGGTCCGGATCGTCACGCTGCAGCGCGTCATCGAGGACGACGGCTGGAAGCCGTTCGAGCGGGTCGGACTGCCGGTCGACGACCCCTGGCCCGGCACCTCCTACGACACCCGTGAGCAGGGACTGGCCGACGACCCCGTCGACCCGGTCGAGGCGGCGATTCGACGGCTGCAGCGCGGCGGGCCGCCGCTGGGCTGGTACCCGGTGACCAGCACCGCGCGGACCGCCCCGGTGTGGGTGCCGCCGGACTACGAGCGGCTGCTGAAGGAGGTGCGCAGCGAGACGCTGCCGCGGATCGAGCGCATCTATCGTCCGGCACTGCCGCCGTGGCAGCAGCACGAGGTTCTGGACACGTCGCCGGTCGACGGGCCGGAGGGGTCCTCGCTCCCCGCGACCGCACAGCTGCCGCCGTTGTCGCTGCTCACCCTGCCCGCGGCCGGCGATCCGTTCCTCGCGCTGGCACTCGGGTTCGGCACGTCGTACCTGGAGGAGCCGCGGTTCGACCTGCCCGCCGTCGGCGGCGACGACCTCATGGTGACCGCCGACTACACCGACCTGCCCGACCGCAGCGGGCCGGCGACGATGGCCGCGTACGTGCCGTCCGCGCCCCGGCACGTCTCGACCGCGACGCCGACGACGGTGACGGCGGTGCGCGACGGGCTGGGCGCGCCCGAGGTCGTCGACGGGCCGTGGCGCGAGACGATCCGGGTCTCGTGGGACCGGCCGGAGCCGACGGCGGCGCTGGGGCAGGGGACGGGCGCTTCTCTGGCGCGGTTCTCGTCTCCTTCCGATGTCGGGGCTGAGTGCCTGCTGCCGGTGAGGGCGGCCGGTGACTTCCGGCCGCTGCTGCCGGTGCCCGACGGCGAGCGCGGCGAGCCCGGCTTCCGCCGCACCGGCATGGTCGACGCCGTCGCCGAGATCTCGATCGGCAGCGGCGGGCGGCAGCCCGGCTACCCCGTCGCCTGGCAGGACGTGTTCGGCGTCTGGTCGCGCTGGCAGGACGCGCTGTACGCGGGGACGGAGCCGGCGCCGCCGCGGCCCCGTCTGGTGGCGATGGCGCTGACGTCGGTGTTCGCGGGCTCGCCGGTGTGCCCCGCCACGCTGGAGCTCGAGGTCGCCGTCGGCTGGGAGGAGCGGACGCCGTCGGCGCTCGAGGTGCGGGCGGTGCTGTTCCCCATGCTGTCGTCGACGACGTCGCCGCCGGCCGGCGTGACCCCGTTCGGGGCGGCGCCGCCGGGGTGCTTCCGGCGCGACGCCGTGCTGACGTTCAGCGGCGCGACGTTGAGCGGGGGCGCCGGTGTCACCGTCGAGCACCTCGACTCCGCCGGCGAGAACGTCGTGGCGCCCGGTCCGGCACAGGGTGAGGAGGGGCGGCGGTACCGGCTGCGGTTCGCCGTCCCCGTGCTGGACTTCGCCACGACGCAGCGGTGGGGGATCGCGCTGTGGACGCGGACCCAGCTGGCGATCGGCATCCCGTCGGGGCTGTCGCCGTCGGCCGGGTCGCCGGCCCTGACCAGCGCCGCCAGCCCGGTGCCGGTCGCGCCGATCCCCCCGCCGCTGCCCCCGGGCGTGCCGATGGGCAGCGCGCCGGACGCGCAGGGCCGGTCGCACGTGCGGGTGCACTGGTCGGTGCCGGGCGGGGCCGACCTGGACCCGTCGCGCGGCGTCATCGTGTGGGAGGTCGCCGAGACGTCGCTGCGCCAGTCCGTCGGCCTGCCGCCGCAGGCGCCCGAGGGGACGCTGCCGGGCGTGCGGCTGCAGCAGCTCTGGGACGCCTACGACGCGCTGTCCCAGGACCGGCGCCGGGCGCTGTTCCGCCGGCTGACGGTGCTGCCGGGGTCCTCCCGTGAGGCCGACGTCCCGCTGCCGAAGGGGTCGGCGGACATCCACCTGTTTACCGTCACGACCCTGTCCCGGTCCGGCGTCGAGTCGCCCTGGCCGGCGCCGACGGCCGGGCAGGACGCGCACGAGCACCTGCAGGCGGTCGCGGCGCCACGGGTGCGGGCGCCGTCGGAGCCTCGGGTGGCCTCGGTGATCGGCGCGGGCGGGACGGTGACGCTGTCGCTGTCCTCGGAGAGCCGGATCCCAGTGCGCGAGTTCCGGGTGTTCCGGTCGCGGTCCGCGGTGGCGGCGCGGTCGTACGAGTCGATGGGGCCGCCGTTCGCGGTCGTGCCGGCGGTGCCTGCTGGTGGGTCGGCGTACGCGGCGGAATGGTCCGGTCCGTTCGACGCCTCCTGGGACGACTGGTTCGTCCGCGCGGTCGCGGTGCCCGTCGACGCCGTCCCGGTCGAGGCGGTCCGCGGCCGGCCGTCGCCCGCCTGCGAGCCGGTGGTCGTCACCGTCCTGCCGGCGGCCGGTCCCGACCTGGCGCCGCTGGTGGCGTCGCCGCTGGGTGCCGGCTCGCTCGTGCTGGTCACGACGTCGACGGCGGCGCCCGCGCGGGCGGTGGGGCTGGGCAGTCACCGCGTTTCGGTGGAGGTCGCCGGTCCGGGAGCGGGCGGGATCGCGCCGGCGGCGCCGTTGCCGCTGGAGTCGGTCCCGGCCGGTCCGGTGGCCGACGGCGCCGGCGGACCGCCCGCGGGGGCCGACCCGGGCGCGGTCCTGGTGTCCGGTCCGCGGTCGGGCGGGCGGACGCCGCTCGCCGTCTGGCTCACCCGCGCCGACCCGCACCAGCCCCTCGACGTCGTCGTCCGGCTGGCCGACCCGCTGAGCCGGCTCACCGAGCAGCGCGTCACCGTCCCTCCGGTGGCCGACGAGCCGCCGTCGCTCGAGCTGATCGACGTCATGACGATCGTCGGGCGCGGCGTGGTGCTCCGGATCCGCTCCGACGCCGACATCGAGGCCGAGCCGCCGTACGTGCTGCTCGTCCAGGCGCAGCGGACCCGCCGTCCGTTCCCGATCGCCCCGCCACCGCCGCCCGTCCGTGCCCGCTTCGAGCTCGACGACATTCCCACCCGGGCCGGCGGTTTCCCCGCGGGCACCGTCATCCAGGCCGTCCGCGTCACGACGTCCGAGCCGCACGAGTACCAGGTGCTGGTCCAGCTCGCCCCGCCGCTGCTGGTTACCCTGACCCTCGTCGCCCCGGACGGCGAGCGGGCCCAAGTCATAGTGCCGGTGCCCGGCCCGTAGGGTTGCGCGGGTGAGTGCTGCTCTTCGATGGTTCCGGATCGCCGCGATAGCCGAGGCCGTGTCCTGGGCCGGCCTGCTCGTGGGGATGTTCTTCAAGTACGTCGTGGTCGAGAACGAGATCGGGGTGCAGATCTTCGGGCCGATCCACGGCGTGATCTTCCTCGCCTACGTCGGCACGGTGCTGGCGGTCTGGCGGGCCGAGCGGTGGAGCTTCTCCACGACCATCCTCGGCCTGGCGTCGGCGATCCCGCCGTTCATGACGGTCTGGTTCGAGCGACGGGTCATGAATCGAGAAGCGCGGGCCGCGGAGGCCTCCGTAGCCTGACCGGCATGACGGACGCCTCGCCGGTCAACCGGTCGTACCGCGAGGTGCTGCGCGACCGGCGGGTCGCCGGGCTGCTGGTGGGCGACCTGCTCGCGCACGTCGGCACCGGCATGATCATCGTCGCGATGCCGGTGCAGACGCTGGCGATCCACGGCAGCATGCCGAAGGCGATCGCCGTCGGGCTGGTCGAGGCGGCCCCGTTCGTGCTGTCGACGATGCTGGCGCTGGCCATCGGGCTGGGCCGGGTGCGGGTGCCGCCGCGGACGCTGCTCGTCGCCGACTGCGTGCTGCGCTCGGCGACGTTCGCCGTGCTGGGCTGGCTGTCGCTGGCGGGTCGCCTGACGCTGCCGGTGCTGATCGGCGGACTGCTGATCGGCGCGACGTTCCGCGTGGCGGGGTCGAGCAGCCGCCGGCTGCTGGCCACGTCCATGGCGGGGGAGTCGGGCCGGTTCGCCGTCAACGGCCTGCTCGGGGTCAACCAGACCTTCGCCCTGTACATCGTCGGGCCGGTGGTCGGCGGCCTGATCGTCGCGACGACGAGCGCCGGGGTCGCGCTGCTGGCCGATGCGGCCGGGGCGCTGATCCTGCTGGTGGCGGTGGTGCTGACCGTGCCGCGGTCGGCGGGCGACGACGGCGGCCGCTCGCGTGCCGCGGGGGTCGAGTCGGGCTGGCGGATCCTGCGCCGCCGCCCGGTCGCGGCCCGGCTGCTGGTCGTCGTGTTCTTCTTCGACTTCTTCTACATGCCGATCGCTGTGGCGCTGCCGCTCTACGTCGGCGACCCGCTCGGCGGCGACGCGTCGTCGCTGGGCCTGTTGTGGGGTGCACTGGGTGTCGGCGCCTTCGTCGGTGCCACGCTCGTCGACCGGCTGCGCAACCTGCCGCAGCGGCACCTGCTGATCGCGATCATCGGGCTCTGGGCGCTCTGCCCGATCGCGCTCGCCCTCGTCGACGACCTCACGGTGGCGATGATCGTGTTCGGGCTGGGCGGGCTGGTGTGGGCGCCGTTCACCCCGGTCGCGTACAGCTTCCTGCAGTCCGGGGTGGCGGCGCACGAGCAGCAGCAGGTCGTGACGCTCTGGACGACCGGCACGATGCTCGCCGCGCCCCTCGGCCTCGCCGCCGGCGGCCCGCTGATCGAGGCCGCCGGAACGGCCGGCGGGCTGGTGATCAGCGGTGTCCTGACCCTGCTGTTGCTGCCCGTCGCGGCCCTCGCCGTCCTCCGTCGTTAGCTGACCGCCCTCGGAGATCGTCCAGGATCACTGGTGCCATCACGCCAGTGATCCTGGACGATCTTGGATCGCGGCCGGGCATCCCGGCCGGCAGGTACGGATGGTGCCGGTCCATCCGCGGGCGCTGAGGACGCGGGCCTGCTCGGTCGCGACCCCACACGGGTCACCGAAGACGTCGGCGTGGCCGTACCGGAGCGTCACGTGACCGTCGACGGTGGCCCGGTTGTCCCGGCGACGGTCGCGAAACCGGCCCTCGCCGGTGTGCCCGACCCGGCCGTCCAGCTCCACCCGCACCTGGTATTCGGAATAGTCGACGTCGACCCAGGTCACGCGCCGGCCCTCGACACGGCGCTGCCGGCAGCCCGCCGGCAACCCATGGGCGCGTTCGACCCGGCGCAGGTGGTGGAGCTCCAGCGCAGACTGGGCGCCGTCGGCGACATCGCTGAGCATCGCCTCGACCATGCTCCGCCGGCGGATCCGCTTCCGTTGCCGCAGCGCGAGCGCCAATCGCCGAGGTGTGGTCAGACGGCGTTGGCAGGCGGCCGTCACCCAACCCTCCGCCTCACCCGGGTTCGGTGCGGCGTCGACCAGGTCCAGCACCGTCGCCTCGACCCGAGTCCGCGGCGGGGTCTTCACCGGGTGCCGCGTCAGCGCCAGACGGCGCGAGAGATGGACCCGAACCCCGTCGATCCCGGCCTCGACGTAACGGCCGGCGGGCACGGTCACGTGAATGACCGGGCCCGGGTCGTCACACAGGCCGTCCAGGTAGGCCGCGGTGCGGTGGCAGGCAACGGCGCCGGTACCGGCACGCAGGATCGCCGCCCATACCCTGGCCTCGAACTGCAGCGGTCCGGTGAACGTCGCATAGACGCCGGCGTGCACGCGCTGCCATCTTCCGGTTCGAAGCAGCCAGCGCAGCGCGTCCGCCGTCATGCCGGCAGCCAGCGCCTGGGCACGGCTCACCACGCCGAGCTGGACGGCTGCCTGGCGATCGAGATCGGACACCTGCTCAGCCTGCGCGGCCAGACGGGGCTGCGCCAGACCCATTCCGTGATCTGTGGATATCGATGTTCGTCCAGGATCAGTGGGGCTCGAACTGGCGCAACTTGTCGGGGTTGACGACGAAGAAGATCCGCTCGACGCCGCGTTCGGTGGCGTCGAGGGCGAGGATCGCCTGGGGTGTGCCGGTGCGGTCGGTGACGAGCATGCCGGCGCCGCCGTTGACGTCGACGACGGTGAAGGTGGCGTCCTGCCAGTACTTGCGCAGGATGTTGTCGATGAACAGGACCACCCGTTCGGCGCCGTGCAGGTCGATCTTCGAGGCGTGCACCTTGCCGCCGCCGTCCGCGCGGGCGACCGCGTCGTGGGTGAAGAGCCGTTCGAGCGATTCGAGGTCGCCGTTGCGGGCGGCCGCGACGAACGTCTCGAGCAGCTCGCGGCGGACCTCGGGCGGCACCTCGGCGGCCCGGCCGGACTCCAGCGCCTGCCGCGCCCGCCGGGCCAGCTGGCGGGCGTTGACCTCGGAGATCTCGAGGATCTCGCCGATGTGCCGGTAGGAGTAGTCGAACGCCTCGTGCAGGACGTAGACGGCCCGCTCGGCGGGGCTGAGCTTCTCGAGCAGCACCAGGACGGCGAGGTCGAGCGCCTCGGCCCGCTCCGCGCCCAGCGTGGGGTCCTCGCTGGTGTCGACGGGCTCGGGCAGCCACTGCCCGACGTACGTCTCGCGGCGGGCGCGGGCCGACGTCGCCGCCGTCAGGGCCAGGCGGGTCGTCGTGGTCGTGAGGAACGCGGCCGGGTTG
Organism: Jiangella mangrovi; assembly: GCF_014204975.1. NCBI lineage: Bacteria > Bacillati > Actinomycetota > Actinomycetes > Jiangellales > Jiangellaceae > Jiangella > Jiangella mangrovi. The sequence continues at coordinate 6,248,072 of NZ_JACHMM010000001.1, read as the reverse complement.
CGCACCTCACGGCGGTTGGCGCCCTGCCAGCGGATCCACGCGTCCTGGACGATGTCCTCGGCCTCGGCGACGCTGCCCAGCATGCGGTAGGCGATGCCGAACAGCTGCGGGCGCACGTCGAGGAACTCCGCGACGTCTGCATCGCGGACCTCGTCGGGCTCGGCGACGTCGTCCCTGCTCACCCCCTCAACATACGGGAGGAAGGACTACCTCGCGGCCTGCGCGGCCTGCCAGTCCGCGAGCGTGGTCGGGCCCTGCTCGGCCTCGCCGGCCGGGACCAGCGTGGTCTCCTCGAGGGGAGCGCCGAAGTACCGCGCCGACGGGTCGGTGCGCACCTCGCGCGGGTCCTGCCGGGCTGCGAGCGTGGCGCGGACGAGTTCGTCGAGGCGGAAGCGCTCCGGCCCGGCGATCTCCTCGATCCCGTTCAGCGGGCCGCCGACCGCAACCCGGGCGACGGCGGCAGAGACGTCCTGGGCGGCGATCGGCTGGATGTACACCGGCGCGAGCCGGACCACGCCGTCCTCCGTCGCGTCGTCGGTGATGCCCTCGAGGAACTCGAAGAACTGCGTCGCGTGGACGATCGAGAACGGCACCGCGGACTCGGTGATCAGCCGCTCCTGCACGATCTTCGCCCGCATGTAACCGCTCTCGGCGAGCTTCTCGGTGCCGACGACGGACAGCGCGACGTGGTGGCCGACGCCGGCCTTCTCCTCGGCGGCGAGGATGTTGCCGGTCGCCGTCCGGAAGAACTCCATCGCCGGCTCGGTGTCGAACGACGGCGAGTTCGACACGTCGACGACGACGTCGGCGCCGTCGAGCGCCTCGGACAGCCCCTCACCCGTGATCGTGTTGACGCCCGTGTTGGGCGCGGCCGGCACGGCCTCGTGGCCCTCTCCGGCGAGGATCGAGACGACCTTGGAGCCGATCAGCCCGGTGCCACCGATGACGACGATCTTCATGGTGCTGCCTTTCGCGAGGGTCTGCGCGGTCGGTGACCGCCCTACATCAGGACGACCGGACAGCCTGCCGAAGCGTGACAGCGTGACGGCGGCGGATCGGGGCTCACGCGGTGAGGCGGGCGGCGTAGCTGCCGGGGGTGCGGCCGAAGTGCCGGCGGAACGCGCCGATGTAGCCGTTGGCGCTGCGGTAGCCGACCCGGGCCGCAACCGCGGCGACCGGCAGCTGGTCGGCCAGCAGCGGCAGCGAGGCGCGCAGCCGGACCCGCGTGCGCCAGTCGGTGAACGTCATGCCGGTCTCGGCGAGGAACGCGCGGCGCAGGGTCTTCTCGCTGACGTGCAGGGCGGTGGCCCACTCGCGCAGCCCGCGGCCGTCGGCGGGCTGCGCGACGATCGCCTCCGCCAGCGCGCGGGCCGGCGCATCGACGGGCATCGGGACGTCGGGCGCCGGGCCCGGGTCGGGACGGAGCAGGTCGACGAGGAGCGCGCGGGCCCGCTGGGCGGCGACGACGGTGGTGGCGGTCCAGTCGACGACGCAGTCGGCCGGCAGGAGGTAGAGGCAGTAGAGCTGGGTCGGCCGGGTCGCGCGCAGGGCGTGCGGCGTTCCGCCGGGGATCCAGACCGCGTGCGACGGCGGCAGGGTCCAGCTGCCGTCCGCGGCCTCGACCGCGAGCTGGCCGTGCGCGACCCAGGACAGCTGGTGCTCGGCATGCTCGTGGGTGCCGAAGCCGCTCTGCCGGGGGAGGTCGAACCGGGAGAGGTGGAACGCCTCGGGGTCGTCGATACCGGCGCCGAACGACCGCGCGAACACCCGTACCTCCCGTGACGATCGTCGACGATGTGTCCGCGCCCAGGTGCGACCTGACCGCTGGGTTGGACCCCATCAGGTTAGTCGACCCTAACCTGGCGTGATGCCCACCCCGACCCGCGGCCCCGGCCGCAGCCTGCTGAGCGAGGTGTCCGCCGGCGGCGGCGCGTCCTCGTCGCCGGCCTGGCCTGCGGGCTGGCCGGCCAGCTCGCCTACCTGGCGACACCGGCGCTGGTGCAGCGCGCCGTCGACGACGGCCTGGACGCGGGGGAGCCGGGCCGGGCGGCCGGGTGGGCTGCCGCCGTCGTCGCGACTGCGTTAGTGGTGCTGGTGGGCGGGCTGCTGGGGGAGCGGCTGACCCGGCACGCGGCCAACGCGACGGCGCAGGACCTGCGCGAGCGGCTGCTGGACCGCGCCGGCGCCGCCGACGGAGCCGTGGCGGCCCGCTTCGACCGCGGCGACCTGGCCTCGCGCGCCGAACGCGACGTCGCCGCCGTCGCCGACTGGGTCGACAAGCTCACCTACTGGACGCTGGCGATCGGGACCATCCTCGTGGTGGTCCCGGCCATGGCCACGCTGCACCCGCGGCTGCTCGTCGTCACCGCCGTCATGGCGCCGCTGGTCGTCCTGACCCAGCTGATCTTCCCGAGCCGCTACGGGGCGGCCGCCGAGCGGGTCGCCGGCGCCCACGCGCAGCGGGCCGGCGCCGTCGAGGAGCTGCTGTCGGCGCTCGGTGCGGTGCGCGGCCTCGGCGGCACCGGACGCCTGGTCCGCCGGCACGCCGACGCCAGCGCCGAGGTCTCGCGGCAGACCCTGGCGCTGGCCCGGATCGCCGCCTGGTGGGCCGCGGTGCCGCCGTCGGTACCGCGGCTCGCGATCGCCGCCGGGCTGGCCGCCGGTGGGCTGGCGGTGCTGGACGGCGACCTCAGCATCGGCGGGCTGATCGCCTACACGTCGTGGATGACCATGCTCACGATCGCGCTGAGCTTCCTGGTGCTGCTGGTGTCGAACCGGCGCGACGCCGAGGTGTCCGGGACGCGGATCGCGGCGGTGCTGGACGTGGAGGTGGAGGTGGACGTGCCCCGCCCCGTGAGGGAGGGTCCCCACCCTACGGGCGGGCACCGACAACCGCCGGAACCGAGCGGGAACGCGCACCCGCCGGACGTTCCCTCCGTCCTGCCGGACCGGGGCGAGCTGTGGCTGATCGACCTGTCCGCCCGGACCGGCGCGGACGGGGCGCCGACGCCGCCGCTGCGGCTGACGGCGGCGCCCGGCGAGCTGGTGGTCCTGCGGGGGCCGGTCGGCAGCGGCAAGTCGTCGCTGCTGCGCGTCGTGGCCGGGCTGGACGCGCCGGCCGCGGGCACCGTCTGCTTCGGCGGCGTCGACCTCGCGCTGGCCGGCCGCGAGGAGTGGTGGGCGCGGCTCGGCTACGTGCCGCAGCGCCCACTCGTGCTGACGGGCACCGTCCTGGACAACGTGCGGCTGGGACGCGACGCCGGCGACGACGAGGTCGCCTGGGCCTGCGCGGTGGCCGGCGCCGACGGCTTCGTCGGCGAGCTGCCCGGCGGGTACGAGACGGCGGTCGGCGAGCGGGGGACGACGCTGTCCGGCGGGCAGGTGCAGCGGCTCGCGCTGGCCCGCGCCGTGCTCGGGCGGCCGAAGGTGCTGCTGCTCGACGACGTCACCTCGGCCATCGACGTGGTCACCGAGCGGGCGATCCTGGACCGGCTGCGCGCCGACCTGCCGGAGACGGCGATCGTCGCGGTCTCGCACCGTTCGCAGATCCGGGAGCGAGCCGACCGCGTCGTCGACCTCCTCGAGCCGGTCACCGCGGGGAGGGCCGATGGCTGAGGCGCCGGTCCTCGCCGAGGCGCCGCCCACCCGCGGTGCGTTCCGGCGCTTCGCCGCGTTCGCCCGGCCGCACCGCCGCGAGGCCGTCGGCGCGCTCGCCGTCAGCGTCCTCAGCGCCGGCTCGTTGGTGGCGATGGCGCCGCTCATCGGCCGCGCGATCGACGAGCTCGTGCAGCGGTCCCGGTCCGGCCTGTTCACGACGGTGGCCGTGCTCGCCGTCGTCGTGGTCGCCCGGATCTTCCTGCTGCGGACGTCGGAGGTGCTGCTCACGCGCGTGGGCGAGCGGGTGGTCCGCGAGCTGCGCGACACCGCCGTCGCCCGGATCGCGTCGGCCCCGCTGCGGTTCATCGAGTCGCACCGGGTCGGCGACCTGCTGCAGCGCACGACCGGCGAGGTCGCCGTCGTCACCGACTTCGTCCGCCAGCAGCTGCCCGACGTCGTGAACCTGTCGCTGTCGCTGCTGCTCACGCTCGTGGTGCTGGTGTCGTACTCGTGGCAGCTGACGCTGATCACGCTGGCGGTGACGCTGCCGGCGACCTGGCTGGTCATCCGCTGGTTCCGGCGCGACGCGACGACGGCGTACGCTGCGGCCGCGACGGGCCGGGCCGGGCTGGCCGCGATGTTCACCGAGACGCTGACCGGCCGCGAGACGCTGCACCTCATCGGCGGCATGGCCGACCGGCGGCGCCGGTTCGCCGCCCGCAACGCCGAGCTGCGCGCCGTCGAGGACCACACCGTGGACGTCGAGCTGCGGCTGCGCGGGGTCGGCTTCCTCGAAGGCCTGTCCGTGGCGGTGCTGTTGGTGGCGGGCGCCTGGCTGGCCGGGTCCGGACGGGTCACCATCGGCACGGTCGCGGTGTTCGTGCTCGCCGTCGCGAACCTGTTCGAGGGCGTGCTGCGGCTGTCGCAGGTGCTCGGCGAGCTGCAGTCGACGGCGGTCAGCCTGGCCCGGCTGCTCGACCTGCTGGACCGGACGGCGACCCCGGCGGCACGGCAGGCGTCGCCGTCGTCGCCCTCGGCGCCGGAGTTGCCCGCCGCCGGTGACCTCGTCCTGCGAGGGCTGCGCTACGCCTACCGCGACGGCGTCGACGTGCTGGCCGGCGTCGACGTGACGTTCCCGCACGGCGCGCACGTCGCGATCGCCGGTCCGACGGGGTCGGGGAAGAGCACGCTGGTGAAGCTGGCCAGCGGCCTCTACCGGCCCGACGGCGGCAGCGTCACCTTCGCCGGGGTCGACCTCGCGGACGTGCCCGAGGGCGAGGTGCGCCGGCGGATCGTGCTGGTCCCGCAGCAGGTGCACCTGGTCACCGGCACGCTTGCCGACAACCTCGCGCTGGTCCCACACGCGCCGACCCGCGAGGAGATGCGCGACGCGGCCGAGCGGCTCGAGCTGGGCGCCTGGCTGGCCGGGCTGCCCGACGGGCTGGAGACGCTGGTCGGCTCGCACGGCGGCGCGTTGTCGGCGGGGGAGCAGCAGCTGGTCGGCATCATCCGGGCGGCGCTGGTCGACCCGGCCGTCCTCATTCTCGACGAGGCGACGGCCGACCTCGACCCTGGAGTCGCCGCCCGCATCGAGACCGCCGTCGACCGGATCCGCGCGGGCCGCACGCTGATCCTCGTTGCGCACCGGCCCGAGACGATCGCCCGGCACGCCACCGTCGTCCGGGTCGACGACGGTGTCGTCACCGTCACGTGAGGGGTGGGACGGGGCCGCCGCCCGGCACTGCGGCGGCCCCGTCCCGGCGGGGTCAGCGCTGCTCGACCACGCGGAAGATGAGGGTGTCGGTGAACTTGCGGCCGTAGACGTCGGTCGCGGTCACGTGCGCCCGGTGCGTGCCCGCGCGCAGGTCGGCAGGGAGCTCGAAGCGCCACAGGTGCATGGTCCGGTCGGCGGGGCCGCCGCCGTGGACCAGTTGCTCCGCGATCGCGGCCGGGTCGGAGTACTCCGGGCCGACGAGCTGGTCCTCGCCGCGCATCGGCTGGGTGCGGACGGCCTGACGGGGCCGGCCGTGGTCGATGCGGACGCTCACCGTGGAGCCGGTGGAGCCCATGAAGAAGTTCGTGGTGAGCCAGGTCGTGCCGGCCAGGTCGGCCCGGTCGATGACGAGCGGGTCGCCGAGCTCCGGCGCCGGCGTGGTGGGCTCGTCCTCGTCGTTCCACGCGTCGCGGGCGACGTACCACTCCCGGTAGGTGGGGCTGTTGAGGCCGAGCTGGGTCTGCACCCGGTCGTTCTCGCCGGTGACCGTGAACCGCTCCTGGAAGCGGTTGTCGTTCAGGTCGAGCGTCAGGACACCCGGCCGGCCGCCGTCACGCTGCAGCGCGGTGGGATAGCCGTCCTCGGTGACCCGGCCGGAGAACCAGTCGCCCGCGATCGCGCCCGCGGTCAGGTGCGGGAAGGGCAGGCCCTCGAGGCCGAACAGGTCCCTCCACCCCTTCATGAGGTCGCCGGTACGCATGTTCTCGATCGAGTGGCTGTGCCCGGCCAGCGCGACCGCCCGGCGGCCCTCCAGCATGGCGTACACCTCGTTGGCCTGGTCGACCTGGTGGATCATGCTGCCCTCGTCGGCGTAGTTCATCAGCGCGATGTGGCCGGCGATCACGATGAGCTTGTCGCGGTCGACCTTGGCCAGGTCGCGGCGCAGCCACTCCATCTGGGTGTCGTCGATGCGGCCGTTGTAGCGCGGCCGGGTCGTCGGGTTGTTGCACTCTGGGTGCCGGCCGTCGGCGTTGTCGAGCTCCGGCGTGCACGGGTAGCGGACGGTGTTCAGCGCGATGATGTGCGCCTCGCCGACGTCGTAGGAGAAATACGCCGGCGCGAGCTGCGCGCGGAACGTGTCGAACGAGTGCTCCGGCGTGGCGGAGTCGAAGTCGAGGTCATGGTTGCCGGGGAGGAACCGGGCCGGCCCGTTCGTCTGGGCGGTCAGCTCCTTCACCTCGTCGTACAGCGAGAGGTCGTCACCGACCACGTCGCCGAGGAAGAGGCTGCCGCAGCCCTGGTAGTCGTTGCGCCGCGCGAGGTCGCGGATCGCGCCCTTGCGCGCGTACTCGACCTCGGTGATGTTGTACGTCTGCAGGTCGCCGGCCATGATGCAGCTGAGCTGGCGGTCGTCGGTGAGCCTGCTCTCCACCAGCGGGAAGTTCACCGCGTCCGGGATCGCGCCGGTCGGGCTGATGCCGCCGTAGCGCAGGGTGGGCGACCCCGCGGGCAGGTGGTTGTAGTGGAACTGCGCGACGTTGAACTCGTCGACCGGCACCTGGTAGCCCGCGGGCTGGGTGACGAAGACGGTCATGTTGTCGTAGACGGGCAGCCGGTAGCGCCCGCGCGAGTCGGTCGTGGCGACGTCGCGCCCGTTGGACACCTCGACGCCGGCGATGCCGCGCTCGCTCCGGTCGTGGCGGCTGTCACGGTCGCGGTCGTCGAAGACGGTGCCGTTCAGCACCGTCGGGTCGGCGGGGCCGTCGTCGCTGCGGACGACCTCGATCTGGCCACGGTAGGCGGTCCGGTCCCAGTCCTGGTGCCGCCCGGACGCGGCGGCGCCGGGCGCCGCGACGGCCGCTCCGACGGCGACGACGGTCGCCACCGCCACGAGGGTGCGCTTTCTCGAAGACATGCAGGCTTCTCCCTGTAGTCGTCGGGTGCCGGCCGGGGGTGACCGGCCCGAGCGACTCTTCCCGACAGGGCTGAATTCCTACCGACGAGATCGATAACGTCAGAAATCGCCCACGAGAACCGCGGTGGCGACTACTAGTGCGGATAGTTGTCACGCGCGCGAGACGGCTCCGCCGGCCGCTCACTGTTGATCATGGAGAAGGTCGGTTTCCGAGGCGCTGTTGAGCCGACCTTCTCCATGATCAACAAGGATTCGACCCCCTATAGGTGGTCGGATCCTTGATGATCACGGGGAGGGGGAGGCGAGGTGGGCGGCGAGGTGGGCCACCACTGCGCGGGCGTCGTCCTCGATGCCGTGGATGAAGGTCGACCGGCGACGGCGGAGGACGGGGAGGCCGAGCGCATAGAGGCCCGGGCTGGCGACGACGCCGCCGTCGTGGCGGAGGCGGCCCTTCTCGTCGACCACGGGGACGTCGAGCCAGGAGTAGTCGGGGCGGTAGCCCGTCGCCCAGACCACGGTGCGGATCTCGCCGCTGCGCAGGTCCAGCTGCAAACGCGGGGCGGCGGGCACGCGGGTCGGCTCGAAACGCTCGCCAGCGGCGCCGTCGCCGGCCCACTCGTCGAACGTCCCCAGCAGCCGGTCCATTTTCAGGTCGGCCAGCGCGAACACGTTGCGCAGGCCGCCGGAGAACAGCGCCCGGCCGTCGCGCACCGCCGCGAACCGGCCGACCAGCTCCACTCCGAGCGCCGAGAGCGCGTTGAGGTCCAGCGTCGAACGCTCGGGGGTCCCGACGAGCTGTGGTGACGGGAGCCGCCGGGCCCGCTCGAGGTCGTCGATCTCGTCGTGGCGCTGGTCCCACACGCCCGACGCGTCCATCCACCAGAGCACGTCGCGCCCACGATAGACGCGCGGCAGCCGGACGTGCTCGCCGACCGACAGGGTGACCGGGCGGCCGGAGCGCTGGATCTCGGCCGCCAGCTGCACGCCGGTGGCCGACGCTCCGACGACCAGGACGCCGCCGTCGGGCAGGGCGGAGGGGTCGCGGTAGTCGAACGACGTGAGCTGCTCGATCTCCTTCGGCACGGCGTCCGCCAGAGCCGGTACGACCGGCCGGTTGCAGGCGCCGCTCGCGATGACGACGGCCCTGGCCTCGACCGGGCCCTGGTCGGTCGCCACCACGTAGCCGTCATCGGACCGGCGCGCCGAGGTCACCGTCGTCCCCGTCCGCACCGGCGCATGCGAGAACCGCGCGAAGCGGTCCAGCAACCCGACGACCTCGCCCATCGACAGGTAGCCGTCCGGGTCCGGGCCGTCGTAGGGCAGCCCGGGCAGGCCGCTCTGCCAGTTCGGCGTGAGCAGCCGCAGCGAGTCCCAGCGCTCGTGCCGCCACGAGTTCGCCACCTCGCCGCGCTCGAGCACGACGTGGTCGATCGACCGCTCGCTCAGGAAGTGGCTGGCGGCGAGGCCGGCGTGACCGGCCCCGATGACGACGACGTCGACCCGGCCGGCGTCCCGGCCGGCCAACTCAGGCGACCGTGACGGAGACGTCCGTGGGGTTGGTCAGCGCGTCGAAGACGGCGGAGCGCTTCTGCGACTGCGCCACCAGCGCCTCGATCTCCTCCTGGGAGGCGTCGGCGTCGATGCTGAAGGTCACCCGGACGTCGTTGAAGCCGTTGCGGACGTCGCTGTCGGCGCCAAGGATGCCGCGGATGTCGTGGTTGCCCTCGACGGTCGCCTCGACGGAGCGCAGCTGGATGCCGCGGTTCTGCGCGACGGAGGCGACGCCGGCGGTGAGGCAGCTGGCCAGGCCGACGAGCAGGTACTCGATGGGCGTGATGCCGTTGTCCTGGGCGGCGAAGACCTCGGGGTGGTCGGCGTCGAACACCGCCTCGCTCTTGTGCGTCTGCTCGGCGCCGAGGCCGAAGAAGTTCTGGATCCGCGTCTGGCTGTGCACGCCGTTGCTCCACGTCGACTGCGCCCGCCACGTGAACTGGGCGGCCTCGGGCGCGCCCTTCAGCACGTCGCGCGCGTCGAGCAGCGCCTGCACGTTGACCCCGTTGTCGATCGTCATCTCGCCGATGCCCCTCTCGCCGGTACCCGAGATTCCCTACGGTCTTGCTGGACAATACACCGCGGCGGCCGAAAGTGGGGACTGCTTATGATCGGGGGCATGACGCCGGCTTCGACCCTCGCGGCCGGCTCGGCCGGCACCGTCGAGACCCACTTCGTCGACCTGCCGGCGCCCGTGCGGCTCGACTCCGGCGGCGAGCTGCACCCGGTGCGCGTCGCGTACGAGACCTACGGCACCCTGGCGCCGGCCCGCGACAACGTGATCCTCGTCTGTCACGCGCTCAGCGGCGACGCCCATGCGGCCGGAGTGTCGGCGACGGCGGCAGCTGCCAGCACGCGCGACGGCTTCGGGGCCGACGACCGCGACGGCTCGGCCGGCAAGGCACTGGGCTGGTGGGACGGCATGATCGGCCCGGGCAAGGCGTTCGACACCGACCGCTACTTCGTCGTCTCGACCAACCTGCTGGGCGGCTGCCGCGGCACGACGGGGCCGTCGTCCACGGACCCGGCGACGGGGGAGCCGTACGGCCCGGACTTCCCGGTCGTCACCGTCGCCGACATGGTGCGCACCCAGCGCGCGTTCCTCGACGAGCTCGGCATCGAGCGGCTGGCCGCGGTCGCGGGCGGCTCGCTCGGCGGCATGCAGGCGCTGCAGTGGGCGGTGCTGTACCCGGACGCCGTCGACGCCGTCGTGGTCATCGCCAGCACGCACGCGCTGCACCCGCAGGGCGTGGCCTGGAACGCCATCGCACGCGAGGCGATCATGCGCGACCCCGACTGGCAGGGCGGGCGCTACCACGGCACCGGCCGGGCACCCGACGCAGGCATGGGCGTGGCGCGCATGGTCGGGCACATCACCTATCTGTCCGCGCCGGCGCTCGAGGACAAGTTCGGCCGGCGGCTGCAGTTCGCCGACGACGTCCGCTACACGCTCACCGAGCCGGAGTTCGAGGTCGAGAACTACCTGCGCCACCAGGCCGAGACGTTCGTGCAGCGGTTCGACGCCAACACCTACCTGACCATGTCGCGGGCGCTCACCTACTTCGACCTCGCACGCCAGCACGGCGACGGCTCGCTGGCCGCGGCCCTGGCCGGGGTGCGGGCGCGCACGCTGCTCATCGCGTTCAGCTCCGACTGGCTCTACCCGCCGGCCGCGTCCGAGGAGCTGGCCGGCGCGCTCACCGAGCAGGGCCTGCCGGCCGAGCTGCACGTCATCGACGCGCCGTACGGCCACGACTGCTTCCTCCTCGAGGAAGCCCGGCAGACCCCGATCATCCAACGGTTCCTGGAGGGACAGTGACCGACCGCGTCGAACAGGACCGGACGTTCGGGTTCGAGACCCGGCAGCTGCACGCCGGGCAGCGGCCCGACCCCAACACCGGCGCCCGCGCCGTGCCGATCTTCCAGACCACGAGCTACGTGTTCGAGGACCCGGAGTCCGCGGCGGCCTACTTCAACCTGCAGGAGTACGGCAACACCTACTCCCGCATCATGAACCCCACCGTCGCGGTGTTCGAGGAGCGCGTCGCGAACCTCGAGGGCGGCGCCGGCGCCGTAGCGTTCGCCAGCGGCATCGCCGCGCAGGCCGCCGCGCTGTTCACGCTGCTCGAGCCCGGCGACCACGTCGTCTCGTCGTCGGCGCTCTACGGCGGCACGGTGAACCAGCTCAAGCACCTGCTGCGCAAGATGAACGTCGAGCTGACCTGGGTCGACCCCGACGACGTCGACGCCTGGCGCGGCGCCGTGCGGGCGAACACGAAGGCGTTCTTCGCCGAGACCATCGGCAACCCGGCCGGCAACGTGCTCGACATCGAGGCCGTCGCGACCGTCGCCCACGAGTACGGGCTGCCGTTGATCGTCGACAACACGTTCGCCACCCCGTACCTGTGCCGGCCCATCGAGTGGGGCGCCGACATCGTCGTCCACTCCGCCACCAAGTTCCTCGGCGGTCACGGCACCAGCATCGGCGGCGTCGTCGTCGAGGCCGGCACGTTCGACTGGTCGAACGGGCGCTATCCCGTGGTCGCGGAGCCGTCGCCGGCCTATCACGGCCTGAAGTTCCACGAGACCTTCGGCATGTACGGCTACCTCATGAAGCTGCGCGCCGAGACCCTGCGCGACCTCGGCGGCGCGATGTCGCCGTTCAACGCGTTCCTGTTCCTGCAGGGCCTCGAGACGCTGTCGCTGCGCATGGAGCGCCACGTCACCAACGCGGCGGCCGTCGCGGCCTACCTCGACGCGCACGAGCTGGCGTCCAACGTCACCTACGCCGGGCTCGCATCCAGCCGGTACGCGCCGCTGGTCGCGAAGTACCTGCCGGGCGGGGCGGGCGCGGTGTTCTCGTTCGACTGCGCCGGCGGCCGCGACGGGGGACAGGAGCTGATCCGCGGCATGTCGCTCTGGTCCCACCTGGCCAACGTCGGCGACGCGAAGAGCCTGGTCATCCACCCCGCCAGTACCACACACCGCCAGCTCAGCGACGACGAGCTGACGGCGGCCGGCGTGGCGCCGGGGACGGTGCGGCTGTCGGTCGGCACCGAGTCCGTCGACGACCTCATCTGGGACCTCGAACAGGGCTTCACGCACGTCCGGAAGGTGGCGACGGCATGACGGACCTCGACCTCGACCTCGCGCGCTACCAGGACCCGCTGACCATCCAGCGGGTCCTGAACGGGGCCAAGACCATCGCGATCGTCGGCCTGTCCGCCAACGAGCTGCGGGCCAGCTACTTCGTCGGCTACTACCTGCAGCGCCACGGCTACCACGTCATCCCGGTGAACCCGCGCGAGACGACGATCCTGGGCGAGAAGAGCTACCCGAGCCTGCGCGACGTGCCGGAGCCGATCGACATCGTCAACGTCTTCCGCGCGCCCGACGCCGTGCCCGGCATCGCCACCGAAGCGGTCGCCGTCGGCGCCAAGTCGATGTGGTGCCAGTTCGGCGTCGTCAGCGAGGAGGGCGCGCGCATCGCCGACGAGGGCGGCCTGACGGTCGTCATGGACCGCTGCCTCAAGGTCGAGCACGCCCGCTACGTCGGGCGCATGCACTGGCTCGGGTTCAACACTCAGCGCATCACGTCGGTCCGCGCCGGCCTGCAGTGAGCCGGCCTGCGGTGAGCAGGACGCAGCAGCGTCCTTCGGCGGGGTCGAGGCGGGCCTCGAGGGTGCCGGGCGCGAGTTCGTCGGCCAGGGCGGCGAGCAGGGCGTGGTTCATGCCGCAGACCAGCTCGGTGTGGGTCTGTGCGAGCGGGTGGAACGGGCAGTTGGCCAGCACGACGGTGTGATCCTGGCGGCGCGGCTCGTAGCCGTTCTCGCTCAGCGTGTCGGCGGCCAGGTGGAGCGCGTGGTCGGGGTCCGTGGTCTTCGGCGTGGTGGCCGCGCCGGCCAGCCGGCGGCCGTGCTCGCGGGCGACGCGGGTCAGGGCCTCGCCGACGGGGGCGCCGGTGGCGGCCGCGTCGCTGATGGCGCGGGCCATGAGGTCGGCCGCCAGCTCGTAGCGGCGATCCGGCAGCGAGACGGCGACCCGCTCGGCGGCGCGCCGGTACAGCTTGGCCGGGCGGCCCGCGCCCGGGCCCGTGCGGCCGGTCAGCCGGGCGTACTCGGCCTCGAGCAGGCCGGCCTCCTCGAGCCGGTCGAGGTGGAACTTGGCCTGGTGACGCGGGAGCTCCAGCGCCGCCGCGGCCTGGTCGCGGCCGACGGGGCCGGGCTGGGCGCAGACGTAGAGGTAGAGCTCGCGCCGGGTGTCGTCGGCCAGCGCGCCGATGCCGGCGACGTGATCCTCGAACTCCGCCACGGTGGCTCCCTCGGTCGTCTCGAGTCGTATCGAACGGATCCCTTGACGATAGGCGCTGGTAATTCTAACGTAGAGAGATCAATCCGTTAGAAGGAGTCAACATGGCCCAGACCAGCGGAACCACTCTGTCGCGGACGTGGAGCACCCCCACCGGCCGCGCCTTCCTCCTGTTGCGCACGGCCTTCACCGTCGCGCCGATCCTGTTCGGCCTCGACAAGTTCCTGAACTGGATGGTCGACTGGCCGATCTACCTGGCGCCCTGGATCAACGACATCGTGCCGGGGAGCGCGGCCGACGCCATGAAGATCGTGGGCGTCGTCGAGATCGCGGCCGGCCTCCTGGTCGCCGTCGCACCCCGCATCGGCGGCTACGTGGTGGCCCTGTGGCTGGCCGGCATCATCGTGAACCTGCTGACCATCCCGGACTTCTACGACATCGCCCTGCGCGACTTCGGCCTCTTGATCGGCGCCCTCGCCCTGGCCCAGTTGGCCGAGGGGGCGCACCGCGAGGGCGGCAGCAGTTGACGCCGTCGCCGCTCATTGTCACGTTCCGCGGCTATGGTCGGTCAGTAGTGCATCCGAGTGCACTGGCCGAGCCGCGAGGTAAGAGTGGGAGACCGGGTTTCAGACGGCTTCGGGTCCGAGCAGACGTCCCGGGGTAGGCGTCAAGCAGACCGCGGCTGGTCCCGCCCGCCGCCAGCGCACCGGCTGGAAGGGTGAGGCCATGACCAACGACTCCGAGCCGCGCATCCAGGGCGCCGTCCTGCATGTCAGCGACCTCGAGCCGGCGACCGCGTTCTACACCGAGCTGCTGGGGCTCGAGGTCGCCCGCCGCACCGCTGACGCCGTCATCCTGGCGACCCGGGCCGGCGCCTTCTCGCTGGCGCTGCGCCAACGGCCGGTCCGCCGGGTCACCGACCGGACGGTGCAGGCGCTGGTCTGGCGGGTCGCGAGTCTCGACCGGCTGGACCGGATCGAGCAGCAACTCGCCGGCCTGGGCGCCAAGTCGACCCGGCACGTGCTCGCCGAGGACCCGACCACACTGGTCAGCACCTGGGACCCCGACGGGCAGCGGGTCGTCTTCGTCCACCACGACGGCGAGGAGGACGTGCCGCAGACGATTCCGCCCGAGGTGTTCTGGTACTGAATCGCGGGTCATGGCCGATGCTGGTGTGATGTACGAGCGTCTCACCGTGCACCAGCGCATCACACCGATGGTCAACCGGTACGCCGTCCACACCCTCGGCATCGACGGCCGCGAGGGCGAGCTGATCGCGTTCGCGCAGCAGAAGCGCATGGCGCTCAAGGAGCAGGTCACCTTCTACGCCGACGAGGACCGCTCGGACCCGCCGCTGTTCGCGTTCAAGGCCCGCTCACGACTCGACGTCGGCGCCGGCCACGACGTCACCGGCCCGGCCGGCGAGCCGATCGGCTGGTTCAAGAAGGAGTTCCGCAAGTCGCTGACCCGGTCGACCTGGACGCTCGGCGAGCCGTCGCTGGGGCTGGAGGCCGTCGGCCGGGAGCGCAGCCAGGGGGTGGCGATCGTGCGGCGCGTCTGGGACATCGTGCTCAACGACGTTCCCGGCCCGTGGCGGTTCCACTTCGACTTCACCACCGCCGACGGCACGCTCGTCATGTCCTCGGAGCGTCGCAAGACCCTGCGCGACGCCTACGACGTCGAGCTGCCCGCCCTGCCCGACGGCTCCCGCCTCGACTGGCGGCTGGGCGCGGCCATGGCGGTGGCGCTGGACGCGCTGCAGTCCCGCTGATCCGGCGGCCCACCGAGGATGTCGATGAGTGGAGGGTGCGGGGGCGAAAGATGGCCACGTGCTCCCATTCTTTTATAGCAGAGTTCCGGCGATCTCATGAGCCAGAAAATTTGGATCTAAGGTGGCGTACCTCGGAACGGAGCTCATGAGGTGAATCCCTTGACGACCAGCGCATTCGACCTTCCCGGCCACCTCGCCCACAAAGCCGACCCGGCCTTGATCGCCGCCGACGACCAGCATTTCGCCCGCATCCGCGAGAGCCTCGAAGAGACCATCGCCGAGCTCGACGAGCGGCTGGCCGCCGAGCTGAAGCGGCCCGGCGGCAGCGGCCAGGAGGCCATGGACCGCGACCTCGAGGTCCACCGGCTGACCAGCCGCCTGCGCACGCTGCGCCGGTTCGGGCTGGACCTCTGCCTCGGGCACATGGTCACCGCCGACCACTCCGAGCCCGTCTACGTCGGCCGCCTCGGCCTCACCGACCGCGCGGGCCACCGCCTGCTGCTCGACTGGCGTGCCCCGGCGGCCGAGCCGTTCTTCGGTGCGACGCACGCGAACCCCATGGGCCTGGCCAGCCGCCGCCGGTACCGCTGGACCCGCGGCAAGGTCGGCGACTACTGGGACGAGGTGTTCGCCGCCGACGACTTCGACGGGCACGCCGCGGCGCTCGACGACCAGTCGGCGTTCATCGCCAGCCTCGGCGGCACCCGGTCCGGGCGCATGCGCGACGTGCTGGGGACCATCCAGGCCGATCAGGACGCCATCATCCGCGCGGGCTCGCGCGGCGCCCTCGTCGTCGACGGCGGGCCGGGGACGGGGAAGACGGTCGTCGCGCTGCACCGCACGGCGTACCTGCTCTACTCCGACCCGCGGCTCGGGCACCGGCGCGGCGGGGTGCTGTTCGTCGGGCCGCACCAGCCGTACCTCGCCTACGTCGCCGACGTGCTGCCGAGCCTGGGCGAGGAGGGCGTGCGCACCTGCACCCTGCGCGACCTCGTCCCCGACGGCCACAAGGCGGCGGCCGAGCCGGACCCCGTCGTCGCCCGGCTGAAGTCGTCCGTCGACATGGTGAAGGCGATCGAGAAGGCGGTCCGGTTCTACGAGGAGCCGCCGACCGAGGCCATGACCGTCACCACCCTCTGGGACGACGTGCGGCTCAGCGCCGAGGACTGGGCCGAGGCGTTCGAGGCCGCCGACCCCGGCATGCCGCACAACGAGGCGCGCGAGGAGATCTGGTCAGCGCTGGTCGCGATCCTGCTGGACCGGCAGAAGGAGGACGTCCCCGAAGACCGGTTCGCGGCGTCGCTGCGGCAGAACCGGCCGCTGGTCACCACGTTCAACCGGGCCTGGCCGGTGCTCGAGGCGGCCGACGTCGTGGGCGACCTGTGGTCCGTGCCCGCCTACCTGCGTCTGTGCGCGCCGTGGCTCGGCGCAGACGAGGTGAAGCTGCTGCAGCGGGCCGAGGCGCAGGCGTGGACGGTGCCGGACCTGCCGCTGCTCGACGCCGCGCGGCTGCGGCTCGGCGACCCCGAGACCTCGCGGCGCCGGCGCCGGCAGGAGGCCGAGGTGGCCGCCCGCCGCGCGAACATGGCCGACGTCGTCGACCACCTCATCGAGACCGACGACTCCGAGATGGCGCTGATGTCGATGCTGCGCGGACAGGACCTGCAGGGCGCCCTGGTCGACGCCGCCGTGCTGCCCGACCTCGACCCCGACGAGCTCGCCGGCCCGTTCGCCCACGTCGTCGTCGACGAGGCCCAGGAGCTGACCGACGCCGAGTGGCAGATGCTGCTGCAGCGCTGCCCGTCGCGCAGCTTCACCATCGTCGGCGACCGCGCGCAGGCCCGCCACGGGTTCACCGAGACGTGGCAGGAGCGGCTCGCGCGGATCGGCCTCGACCGCGTCGAGATCGCCGCGCTGAGCATCAACTACCGCACGCCCGAAGAGGTCATGACCGAGGCCGAGCCGGTCATCCGGGCCGCCCTCCCGGACGCCAACGTGCCGACGTCCATCCGCAGCACCGGCGTCCCTGTCACGCACGGGCCGGTGTCGGAGCTGCGGACGATCCTCGACACCTGGCTCGCCGCCCACGTCGACGGCGTCGCCTGCGTCATCGGCGACCCGGCGTTCGCGCCGACGACCCGGGTCCGGTCGCTGACCCCGGAGCTGGCGAAGGGCCTCGAGTTCGACCTCGTCGTCCTCGTCGACCCCGAGGACTTCGGCACCGGCATCGAGGGCGCGGTCGACCGCTACGTGGCCATGACCCGCGCCACCCAGCAGCTGGTCGTCCTGACCAGCTCCTGAGCCCGGGGTCGCACCAGGGACGCCCACGGGTGCGAGCGGGCGGTGCGGGCGCGACGCTGAGGAGTGCGCGCGCCCGCACCGCGCGAAGGGGGTGCCCGATGTCCGCACGGCGGCAACTGCCCGCGCTCGACGGCGCGGTGGCGTGGATCGGCTCCGCGCCGCTGCGCCCCGCCGACCTGCACGGCCACGTGGTCCTGGTGAACTTCTGGACGCTGACCTGCATCAACTGGCTGCGCACGGCGCCCTACGTCCGCGCCTGGGCCCGGGCGTACCGCGACGACGGGCTGGTCGTGGTCGGCGTCCACACGCCGGAGTTCTCCTTCGAGCACGACGGCGACCGCGTGCGGCGGGCGACGGCGCGCCGGTCGATCGAGTACCCCGTCGCCGTCGACAGCGACTACCGGATCTGGTCCGCCTTCGACAACCACTACTGGCCGGCGCTCTACTTCGCCGACACGGGCGGGCTCGTCCGCGACCAGCACTTCGGCGAGGGCCGCTACGCGTGGTCGGAGCGGCTGCTGCAGAAGCTGCTCGGCGTGGAACGCGAGCTGGTCACCGTCGCGGGGGAGGGTGACGAGGCCGAGGCCGACTGGGACCGGCTGCGCACCGGTGAGACGTACCTCGGCTCGTGGCGCGGCGAGCGCCGGGCGGACGTGCCGCCCGAGCGGCTGCGCCACCAGCAGTGGACGCTGCGCGGTGAGTGGACCGTCGGCGGCGAGTGCGTCGTGCTCGGTGCGCCGGGCGGCAGCGTCGCCATCCGCTTCCACGCCCGCGACGCGCACCTGGTCCTGTCACCCGGTGCTGGCGGCGGTCCGGTGCGGTTCCGGGTCCTCCTCGACGGCGCCGCGCCCGGCCCGTCGCACGGCGCCGACGTCGACGCGGACGGGAACGGGATCGTCGACGACGGGCGCATGTACCAGCTCGTCCGCGTGCACGACGGCGTCCGCGAGCGCACCGTCGAGGTCGTCTTCCTCGACGCCGGCGCCGAGGCCTACGCGTTCACGTTCGGCTGACCGGCGAGCCTGCTCACTCCCAGGTCGCCGTCGCGGGGTCGACGCCGTGGGCGGCGGCGTTGGCGTCGACCACCTCGCGTAGCCAGCCGGCGAGCCCGGCTCCGAACTGCTCGTAGTGGGCGACGAACTCCGGGTCGTCGGCCTGGCAGCGCAGCAGAGCGACGTGCATGGCGTGGGTGCAGTCGAAGTAGGCGCCGATGCTGGCCCGGTGCCGCTCGGCCAGAGCGTTGGCGGCCGGGCTGCCCGGCGCCACGCCGTCGCGGTGTGCGGCGGCGAGGTCCTCGTACAGGGCGGTGACGCCGGCCGCGATCTCGCGCCAGTCGTCGGCGGTGCGGGTCGCGGAGCGCTCGGCGAACTGGCGCCACTGCGGGGTGTCGCCCCACCGCTCGCGCGCCTGGCCGGCCCACTCCGGCCGCCAGTCGGTGCCGAACAGCGCCACCTGCTCCTCGGGGGTCAGCAGCACGCCGCCCTCTTCCGCCTCGATCATGCGGTCGACGGCGTCGACCATGCCGCGCAGCCGGTCGATGCGGGCGACCAGCTGCTCGCGCTGATCGCGCAGGGGCACGGCCGCGCTGAGCGACGGCTCGTCGAGCAGTTCGGCGATGCGCTCGAGCGGCAGGCCGAGCTCGCGGTACACGAGCACGCGGTGGATCCGGGCGACGGCGGCCGCGTCGTACAGGCGGTAGCCGCTCGCGGTGCGGCCGGACGGCGAGACCAGCCCGACGGCGTCCCAGTGGTGCAGGGTGCGGACGGTGACGCCGACCAGCGCCGCCGTGGCGGCGACGGTGAGTCCGTCGTCGCCACGCTCGTCGTCGGGGCCCGGGCTGGTCACGCCCCCCAGTCTGGCAGCTGCCGCCGTCACGCCGGGGGAGCCTCGATGCCGACCGCCCGCCAGTTCGCGGCCAGGTCGGAGTCCGGATCCCACGGCCGGGCCGCCGTCATGACGACGTGGGCCCGCTCCGGCGTGACGACGTGCAGCTCGAGCGAGTTCCACGGCGTCGGCTCCGGTCCGGTCGTGCTCCCGGGCAGGGTCGCCTCGCAGGACCGCACGAGGCCGTCGAGCTGACTCTCGACGCACGAGAAGCTCACCGTCATCGTCGGCCGCTCGGACGCCGCCGGGCCCGGCACCAGCAGGACGTCCTGGAAGGCCCAGCGGCGCAGGTGGGTCACGCCGCCAGGAACCGTGAAGAGGTCGATGAACCCCAGACCGTTCGTCCAGAAGTCCACCGACGCTGCCAGGTCCTCCGTCGGGACGATGACGAACATCGGCATGCCGTAGATACCCCGATAGACCTCCGGCGCGACGGCGTCGGGGCCCGGTTCCGGGACGGGACTGATCTCGAAGGCGTTGAAAGTGTCGGTCATGCCGTCGATGCTGAGGTCTGACGTAGCGTGAGGGTCAAGCCGGGTTTCTTGTGGGTGTCGCCTACGGTGGGCGGATGACGGTGCGGGAGCGGCGACCGGCCGACGTGGAGCCGCTGGCCGAGGTGCTGGTCCGCCTGCACGCGGCGACGGGGTACCCGCACGTCCTGCCGGACGACCCCGAGGCCTGGATCGCCGGCCCCGCCGACCTGGCCGCCTTCGTCGCTGTCGACGTCGACGGGGGTAGTCGCGTGGTCGGCCAGGTCGGCATCGAGCCGGCCGCCGCCACCGACCACGGCGGCGCGGGCTCGGCCCTGCGGCAGGCCTGGAGCGCCGCCCACGGCCGGCCGGTCGAGGAATGCGCCACGATCGGCCGCCTGTTCGTCGACCCGGACCGGGCCGGACTGGGCCACGGAACCGCTCTTCTGACCGCCGCGGTCGGCTGGATCCGCGCCCACGACCTCGCGCCGTGCCTCGACCTCTTCCCCATGGGCCCGACCGCGACCGTCCAGCGCTGGTACGAGTCCCACGGCTGGGTCGTCGCCGGCACCGCCTGCCCATCCTGGCGCCGCCCCGGCTGGCCACCCCTCGTCGCCATGATCATCAAGGATTGATGGGGTCAGGGCACCACCGATCCTTGATGATCATGGGACCGGACGGGACAGCCGGGCCTGCACCTGCGGGCGGTTCCGGTCCAGCCGCGGGCGGTGAGGACGCGGGCCTGTTCGGCGGCCACGGCGCAGGGGTTGCCGAACACGTCGGCGTGGCCGTAGCGCAGCGTGGCGCGGCCGTCGACGGTGGCGTCGTTGTCGCGGTGGTGGTCGCGGAAGCGTCCTTCGCCGGTGTGGCCGAGGCGGCCGTCGAGCTCGACCCGCACCCGATACTGCTCGTAGTCGACGTCGATCCAGCTGACGCGCTGGCCGGCGACGCGGCGTTGGCGGCAGCCGGTGGGCAGGCCGTGGGCGCGTTCGACCCGGCGCAGGTGCCGCAGTTCCAGCGGCGACTGTGCCCCGGACGCCACGTCGTCGAGCATGGCCTCGACCATGGCTCGCCAGCGGATCTTCTTCCGCCGCGCCAGCGCCCCGGCCAGCCGGTCGGGCCTGGTGAGGCGGCGCTGGCAGGCCGCCGTCACCCAGCCTTCTGCCTCGCGCGGGTGCGACGCCGCGTCGACGAGGTCCAGGACGGTGTCCTCGACCCGGGTGCGCGGCGGGTTCTTCGACGGGTGTCGGGTCCGCGCGAGACGGTGCGCGAAGTGGACCCGCACGCCGTCGATGCGCGGCTCCACGTACCGGTCGGCGGGAACGGTCACGTGGATGACCTCGCCGGGCTCGTCGCACAGCCCGTCGAGGTAGGCGGCCGTGCGGTGACTGGCGACGGCGCCCGGACCGGCGCGCAGGAGCGCCGCCCACACCTGCGCCTCGAACGGCAGCGGGCCGGAGAACATCGCGTACACACCGGCGTGCGCCCGCTGCCACCGCCCGGACCGCACCGCCCAGCGCAGCGCCTCGACCGTCAGGCCGGACGCGAGCACCTGGGCGCGGCTCGCCATGCCCTGCTGGGCACCGGCCAGCTCATCGAGATCGGTCACCCGTCAAGCCTGATCGGGCGATGGGCCGCGCGCCAGGCCCGAATCGCGATCTGTGGACAACCATGATCATCAAGGATCGGTGTGGGCAGGACCCCACCGATCCTTGATGATCATGGAATGTCAGGGGGCGTAGAGCTCGACCTGGGTGAGCCAGAGCCGCTCCGGGAAGCCGGCCGAGCCGCCACCCGCGGGCTGCACCAGCCGGACGTGCGTCGCACGGCGGGCAGGAGCGTCGTGGACCGAGTACGGCGTCTCCGGGCCGGACGTCACCTCGACCCAGGGCTCCCAGGCGCCGTCGTCGCCGTCGCGGGTCTCGAGCCGGTAGGTCGCGCTGCTGTGGTAGCTGAGCTGGTACTCCGGCCAGTGCAGGACGGCGCGACCGAGTAGGCGCGGCCCGGCCAGCGCGATCTCGACCGTGTGCTCGGCCGCCGAGTCGGCAGACGCCCAGCTGGTCCGGCGGTTGCCGTCCGTCAGCACCGGCGTCACGTCGGTGTAGGGCTGGGCTACAACGACCGGGCCCATGAGGTGCGGCTGCAGCCGGTTGTCCGACCCGCGGTGCCACAGCAGCGGCGTCGCGGTGTCGTCGACGAGGTGGGCCATGGTGACCGGGCCGTCGGTGTCGCTGAGGAAGTCGTTGCGCATGAGCACGGTGACGTGCGCGTAGTAGGCCGGCAGGCCGGTCGCGAAGAAGTCGTCCTCGTCGGGCAGCCGCTCGCCGTAGGCGTTGAACGACAGCGAGTGTGGACCGCGCTGCGGCTCGATCTTGGCCAGCTCGTCCTCGGCGAACGCCTCGTGGATCTCCCAGGCCGACAGCGGAATCCCGTCGCGCTGGTAGTGGACGTCGAAGTCCGTGTCCATCATGACCCATTTGTCCAGCTCCGACGCCCAGACCTCGGCGACGACGTGCTCGTCGACGGGCGGGTCGGCGACGGCCTCGTCGCCGATGCGGTAGTGGTCGGAGAGGCCGCGGTGCAGGTTGATCATCCGGGCCGGCAGCCCGAGCGCGAGGCAGCACTGCACCAGCGACACCGAGTAGTGCACGCAGATGAAGTGCTCGACGCCGCGGGAGCCACGGTCGAGGATCAGCAGCGCGTTCCACTCCGGCATCCGGTAGGGGATGTGGTGCGGGAACAGCGACTTGATCCAGTCGCGCAGCCGGATGGCCTTCTCGACGTCGGTGCCCTCGCCGGCCACCTCCTCGAGCGGGAACCGCTCCCGCAACTCGGCAAGAACCGGGTGGTCCGGGTCCTCCGAGGTGAACGGCAGCGCGGTCGCGCCGGGCGCCTGCAGGTCGTAGTAGACGTCGCCGACGGCGTGCGCGTTGGCGGTCCCGAGGAAGCTGTCGACCCGCGTCGTCGCGCCGGCCTCGCGGGCCAGGTTCACCCGAGGGAACGTCGGCAGCACGGGCAGCTCGTCGAGCCGGTCCATGCGGGTGAGGATCTCGGTGCGCCACTCGGCGAGCCGTTCGTCCAGCGTGCGGTAGTCGGCGTGCTCCTGCACGGTGTCCTCCAGGGGGTGACGTCGTGTCGGTTTCGAGGCTACGGACCGGGGGTCGACGGCGACAGGCTCAGACTTGTCCTGCGAACTCGCGCAGTCCGGCGGCGACCGCGGTGACGACGGCGTCGAGGTAGCGGCGGCCGTCCTCGGCGGTGCCGGCCGAGGGGTCGTCCGAGAACCCGTCGCCGCTCGCCATCGCGTCCGGCTGCTCGACGTGGTAGCGGCCGAAGTAGCCGGCCGGGTTGCGCTCGAACCGGGTGCCGGGACGGTGGGGAGGGTCGACGACGAGGTCCGGGCGCAGCGCCAGGGCCAGCGACGTCTCGAACGCGCCCGCGTGCCCGGGCAGCCGGCCGCGGTCCTGCGCGCCGGCGGCGATCAGCTCGTCCCACGCCATGACCCAGTAGGAGCCCGCGCCCACCCGCACCCGCAGCGTCTGCCCGGCCTCGCGGGCCGCGACGACGACCAGCTCGGCGTTGCCGCCGTGCCCGTTGAGCAGGAACACCCGGCGGAACCCGGCGGCCGTCAGCCCCGCGCACACCTCCTGCAGCTGCGTCAGCAACGTGACGACGCCGGCCGTCAGGGTCGCGCCGATGGGCACGTGGTGCGGCGAGTACCCGACGGCGACGCTCGGCGCCACGACGACGTCGAGCTCACCGGCCAGCCGCGCCGCTGCCGCCGTCGCCACGTGCTCGGCCACCATGAGGTCGGTGCCGAGCGGCAGGTGCGGGCCGTGCTGTTCGCAGGCGCCGACGGGGACGACGGCGACCGCGTCCGGCGCGCGCTGGGCGACGGCGGCGCGGGTCAACTCGGAGAGAAGGCTCACGAGGGCCCCGCGTGCAGTGTGTGGTCGCCCGATCGCAGCACGTGGCTGCGCATCAGCGCCTCGGCGCGGTCGGCGTCGCCGTCGAGGATCGCGTCGCCGACGTCGATGTGCTCGGCGTTGCCGCGCTGCAGCTCCTCGGGGTCGGCGAGGGCGCGCTTGCGAACCGCGGCGTCGACGCCGAGGAGCGTGCCGACGAACTGGACGATCACGCGGTTGCCGGACAGCTCGCGGATCGCCTCGTGGAAGCTGGCGTTGATGCCGACGATCTCGTCGACCGGCCGCAGGATCGGGTCCTTCATCAGCGCCAGCGGCACGGTCAGCGCTTCGAGGGTCGGGCCGTCGATCTCCCCGGCCGCGACGCGGACCGCGCAGAGCCGGGCCGCCAGCCCTTCCAGCCAGGCCCGGACCGTGATGACCTGCTCGAACGAGGTGAGCGCGTTCTCGCCGACCACGATGCCGCGGCGCGGGATGGTGCGCACGAAGCCCTCGTTCTCGAGCCGGCGCAGCGCCTCCTTGACCGGCGTGGTGCTGATGCCCAGCTCGCTGGCCGTCAGCCGCTCGGTGATCTTGTCGCCCGGCGCCAGCTCGCCACTGATCAGCTTCGTCAGGAGCACCTGGTACACCTGGTCGCGGATCAGCGGCGCCTCCTGGATCAGCGGCATTCTCGGCTGCTGGTCGGTCACCATCGGACCACCGTCCCCTCGCGCAGGGCCTCGGTGACGGCGGCCCCGAGCCGCAGCGAGGCGAGGCCCGCCGCCGTCGACGTCTCCGGCTCCGTGCGGGTGCGCACGCACTCGACGAAGTGGGCCAGCTGCCGGTCGAAGCACTCGTCGTTCCACGGCCGCTCGAACCGGACCTCCTCGGTCCGCAGCGCGCCGTCGTCGTCGCGGGTCGTGAGCGTCGCAACCTGCTCGGGACGGTCGATCAGCGCGACGCCGCGCGGGCCGAGGATGCGGAACTCGCCCTTCGGCGAGGTGGGGAAGAACCAGCCCACCTCCATGCGCGCGACGTCGCCGTTGTCGTAGTCGACCAGGGCGGACACGAAGTTCTCGCCGTGGAACGACGGCTGTGACCGGACCCCCGCCGCCCGCACGGACACCGGCGCCGCACCGGTCAGGTAGGCGAGGTAATCGGCCAGGTGCGCACCCTCGTGCAGGTACGACGGACCGTGGGCGAGGAAGTCCTGGATCCGCCCGACGTGGACGGTGTCGGCGGCGTCGTAGCGCTCGTCGAAGCCGCCGAGCGTGTAGACGACGGGCGAGCCGATCAGGCCGTCGTCGAGCCAGCGCCGCGCGGCCCGGACGAGCGGCGAGAACCGGTTCTTGAAGCCGATCTGGACGATCCGCCCGGTCCGCCGTCCCGCGTCGTGCACCCGCTGGGCGGACGCGAGGTCGACGGCCATCGGCTTCTCGCAGAGCACGTCCAGCCCGGCCTCGACCGCGGCGATCGTCGGCGACGGCGCGACATGCGGCGGGACGGCGACGACGGCGGCCTGGGCGCCCACGCCGGCGGCCAGCGCCGCCTCGAGCGAGTCCCACGCCGGCACGCCGTACTTCGCCGCGGCGGCCTCGCGATGCGAAGCGACCACGTCGACGACGGCGACGAGCTCGACATCGGGGGAGCGGTCCAGCGCCGGCAGGTGCCCCGTCGTCGCGATGTCGCCGCAGCCCACCTGGACCACGCGCAGGGTCCCAGCGGTGTCAGCAGTGCTCACGGCAGCCCCAGGAGTCGTTCGGCGTTGCGGTGCGCCAGTGCCGCGGCGTCGTCGCCGGGCAGTTCGGCCAGGATCGCACGATGGACGGACAGCCGGTGCCGGGGAAGGTCCGGGTCGCCGAAGCCGCTGTCGGTGCCGAGGCTCAGCTTCTCGACCGGCACCTGCGCCACGATCTGCCGGAAGATCGCCCCAGGCGCCGTCCCGCACATCGTGACGTGCACGTTCGGGTAGCGCAGTGCGGCGGCGACGGCGTCCTCCCACAGGTCGAACAGCCCGCCGTGCGCCAGCACCACCGTGAGCTCCGGGAAGCGCGCGGCCAGCCGGGCGATCTGCAGCGGCGACGCGTACGGCGGCGTGCCGTCGTGGACGACGAACGGCAGCCCGTGCTCGATGGCGGCCTCCGCGACCGGGTCCATGTACGCCTCGAGCGGCGAGAACCCCTGCATCCACGGGTGCAGCTTGAGCGCCCGGAAGCCGCGGTCCGCGCAGCGGTGCACCTCGGCGGCGGCATCGGGGCGGCGCGGGTCGACGGTGCCGAGCGGGATCAGCCGCCCGTCCGACCCGGCGCAGGCCTGCGCGACGACGTCGTTGCCGGCCACCGCGTCGAAGCCGAGCCCATCCAGCGTCATCACCGCCGCCCGGGTGACGCCGTGGCGGTCCATGGCGGCCAGCACGTCGGCCTGCCGCCAGCGGGCCCAGTCCGGCGACGTCGCGGCCGGCAGGTGCGTGTGCATGTCGACGAACGTCATCGCGACGCACCCCCGCCCAGCAGCAGTTTCGTGGCGGAACCGCCCAGCACGGCGGCCCGGTCCGCGTCGGCCAGCCCGGCCCGCTCGGCCCGCGCCAGCTCCAGCCCGGCGTCGTTGAACGGCGCGTCGCTGCTGAACAGCACCCGATCGGCCCCCAGCGTCGCCACCAGCGTGGCGATCAGCGAGGCGCCGTTGTAGGCCGTCTCCGCGACCAGGTTCGGCCCGGTCGTCAGCGCCGGCAGCAGGTCGAGGGAGAAGTCGGTGCGCCCGGACCGGCCCATGACGAACGTCAGCCCGGGCCGGCGCAGTGCCAGCTCGGCCAGCTGCAGCGGCTCGCTCGCGACCGGCACCCCGGTGACGACGTAGACCGGCCGGCCGTGCTCCTCGGCGACGTCGAGCACCGGCTCGAGCAGCGGCGACAGCAGCCCGAACCCCTGGACCGACGGCGCCAGCTTCAGCCCGCACGCGCCGTCGGCGAACGCCCGTTCCAGCTCGGCGCACGCCCGGGCTCCGTACCAAGGGCTCACCGTCGCCCAGAACGCCAGCCGGTCCGGGTGCGCCTGCGCCCAGCCGGCCAGCGTGCGGTTGCCCTCCGCGTTGTCGACGGCGACCCAGCGGCCGACCGCGCCCACGACGGCGCGCTCGATGCCGCCGTCGTCCATTGCCTGCAGCAGGGCGTCGACCCCGAGAGTGGGCAGGCTCGGATGCTCGCCGGCGGCGACGTGGGCGTCGACGACGGTGTTCATCAAGCGACGGGTTCCGGGCGCCGGTAGCCGCAGCGGTCCAGGTGCTCGGCCAGCGCGGCGCGGTCCTCGGGGCGCAGCGGCAGCAGCGGCAGCCGGACCGCCGGCCCGCACCGTCCGAGCAGAGCCATGGCCTCCTTGATGACGGTGATGTGGTAGCCGGGGCGGGCGGTGCGCAGGGCGGCGATGGGGGCGATGCGCTCCTTCACCAGCGTCGCGTGCCGGTCGGCGTCGCCGTCGAGCGCGGCCGCCCACACGTCCAGCGCCACGTTCGGGTCGAGGTTGACCAGGCCCGAGGTCATGGCGACGGCGCCCATGCGGGCGTACTCGACGGCGGGCAGCTCGGCCATGCCGTTGATCCAGACGTAGCGGTCGCCGAGCCGGTCGACGCAGCGGGCGAACAGCGCCTGGTCGCCGGCCTCGTCCTTGACGGCGACGGCGGCCTCGACCTCGGCCAGCCGCTCGAGGTCGGCCTCGTCGTAGACGGCGCCGTCGGTGCTGAACACGATCATCCCGAGCCCGGAGGCCGCGCCGATCTCGCGGTAGTGGCGGACCATGCCGTCGGCGTCCGGGGTCACGAAGTAGAGCGGGTTGACCATGAGCCCGTCGGCGCCGGCACCGGCCGCGATGCGGGCCAGCCGGGTCGCGATGTCGGTGGCGTGTCCGACGCCGGCCAGCACCGGGACCCGCCCGCCGACGGCGTCGACGGTCTCGCGGACCAGGTCGGCGTACTCGGCCTCGTCGAGGGCGTAGAACTCGCCGACACCGCCGGCGACCACGACCGCCCCGACGCCGCTGCCGGCGAGGAAGGCCGCGTGGCTGCGCTGGCCGTCGAGATCGAGGGCGCCGTCGTCGAGCAGGCACGTCGGGGTGAAGGCGAGGACGCCGCGCAACGAGGTGCGCAAGGTCTGCAGGTCCACGGATTGGCCTTTCCTCGAAGGGAGAGCTCTGGTATATCAGACATCAGCTGGTACTGAACAGCCCGCTGACTGGAGGAGCCATGCGACACCACGCGACCGTTCTCGGCCAGCCGATCGCCGTGCCGGAGCAGGAGACCGACGAGGGCCACGTCCTCGTCGTCCTGGCCGACGTCGACGACTTCGAGGTCAGCCGGCTGGCCCGCGGCGACGAGTGGGCGTCGAGGATGCTGGAGGCCGCCGCTGCCGCCGTCGAACGGTGCGCCGCGAGCTACGCCCCGGACAAGCACGGCCCCGTCGTCGCGGTCCCGCCGGACGCGTGGATGGTGACCTTCCACGGCGACGACGCCACCGAGCTGCGGGCCACCGGGCGCCGGTTCGCCGCGCTGGTGCGCGACCGCGTGCAGGCCGCCTGCGGGGTGGCCGTGACGGTGGGCATCAGCCGGCCCAGCTCGGGTTCGGCCCGGGTCGAGGCGGCGACGGCCGAGGCGGTGTCGGCGCTGGATCACAAGCTCGTGAGCGGCGGCGACGCGGTGTACGACCTCGCCGAGGTGCGCTCGGCCCGCGGCACCGGAGGCGCTCCGGTACCGGTGCCGGACCGCGTCGAGGAGCGGCTCGCGCAGTGCGTCCGGCGCGGCGACGCGACCGGCGCGGTGGCCACGCTGCGCTCGTGGATCGACCGCGTCAGCGCCGTCGACGGCGTCACCCCCGACGTGCTGCGCGAGTGGCTGGCCGCGGAGGTGCTGTACGCGCTGGAGGTGGCGGGGCAGCGGCGGCTGTCCGACGGGTCCACCGACTGGATCGCGGCCTGCTCGAGGCTCCCGCTCAACGAGGTGGTCGAGATGTACGACATCCACGACCGGTCGTACCTGGTGCTCTGGCTCGAGCAACTGCTGCCGCGGATCGTCGCGTCGCACGAGGCGCCGTCGCCGGCCCGGCACGTGCTCGCCGTCGTCGAGCGCTACATCCAGGACCACTACGCCGACGACCTGCGGCTGGTCACCGTCAGCGAGGCCGTCTTCGTCAGCCCGTACTACATCAGCCACCTGTTCCAGCGCGAGCTGGGCACGACGTTCCTCAAGTACCTGACGGCGGTGCGCATGCGCCACGGTCGGCGGCTGCTCGCCGACACCGAGCTGCCGGTCGAGCTGGTCGCCGAGCAGGTCGGCTACCAGGCGCCGAAGCGCTTCCGCGAGCTGTTCAAGCGGACCTTCCACGTGACGCCCAGCGAGTACCGCCGCCAGGTCACGACGCCGGTGCTGCGGGCGGTGGGCTGATGCCCGCCGGGCTGGGGTCCGACGACGCGCGGATCGTCGACGTCCACACCCACGTCATGTGGTACCCCGACCACATCAGCGAGCAGACCGCCGGCGAGGCGCAGGCGGCGAAGCTGGTCAAGCTCGAGCGCAGCGGCGGGCTCACCAACGCCGCCCACCTCGACCTGCACTGCTACGACTCCACGCCGGCCGAGCACTGGGCGGCCGCACAGCAGGCCGACCGCGTCGTCGTCTTCGGGCTGGCCGCCAAGCCGACCGGGTTCGACGTGCCGAACGACGTCATCGCCGACTACGTCGCCGAGCACCCGGAGCGGCTCGAGGGCTGGGCGTCGGTCAACCCGGGGGAGCCGGACGCCGTCGACGAACTGGTCCGCTGCGTCGAGGACCGCGGCCTGCGCGGGCTCAAGGTCGGCCCGACGTACCAGCACTGGGACCCGCGCGACCCGTCGCTGTGGGGCGTGTTCGAGTACTGCGAGCGCCACGACCTGCCGGTGATCATCCACCAGGGCACGACGTTCCCGACGACGGCGCGGCTGGAGTACGCGCAGCCGCTGCTGCTGGAACGGCTGGTCATGCGGTTCCCGGCGCTGCGGGTGATCATCGCGCACCTCGGGCACCCGTGGGAGGAGGACGTCGTCGCGCTGATGCGCAAGGCGCCGAACGTCTGGGCCGACATCTCCGCCCTGCACTACCGGCCGTACCGGTTCTGGCACGCGATGACGACGGCGTTCGAGTACGGCGTGACGGGGAAGCTGCTGTTCGCGTCGGACTTCCCGAGCGCGACCGTCGCGCAGACGCTCGAGGGGCTGCACCGCGTGAACGACGTCGTCGCCGGGACACCGCTGCCGACCCTGCCGGTCGATGTGCAGGACCAGATCGTCCACGAGAACTGGAAGCGGTTCTTCGGTACCCCCTGACCGCGGGCAACGGGGCAAGTCTCCGGTCCGCCGGGCAACTATCCGGCTGTTGCCGCCGCCCGCCGCGCACCTAGGTTCGCGGCAAGCGTCCTGGCTTCATCCGAATCGTCCCCCCCCGGCCGTCAGGAGCACTCATGCCCTTCCTGCGCGCACGATTCCCACGACGTCGATCCCTCGCCGCCCTGGCGGTGGCCGCCGCGGGCGCCTTGCTGGTGCCCGCGGCGTCGGCACCCGCCGCGCCCGAGTCCGACCCGGGTGTCGTCGAGAACCTCGGCATCCCGATCTCCACCTACCTCGTCCTCGACACCGTCCTGTCCGACGACGCGAACGGCGACCCGACGCTCTACGGCAGCACCTACAACGCGCCGAGCGACGCCGTCACCTTCTTCGGCGTCGACCCCGAGACCGGCGCCGTCCGCACCGAGCTGCCGATGCCCGGCGCGTGGGGCGGGTACCACGTCGCCGCGGCGCCGAACGGGCACGTCTTCCTCGGCCCGCTGAACTCGTCCAGCGCGTCGCAGATCTGGGAGTACGACCCGGTCGCCGACACCGTCACGCTGGCGGCGACGATGCCCAGCGGCATCATGTGCTTCGGCATCACCGTGTCGCCGTACACCGGCAAGGTCTACTGCGGCGTGCACTCCGGCACGGGCGTCTACGAGTACGACCCGGCCACGGACGCCGTCCGGCTCGTCGTCGCGACCCGCACCTATCCCAAGGGCCTGACGGTGCTCGACGCGAACCGGCTCGTGGTCGCGCAGGGCACCGACGCGAGCGTCCTCGTCGTCGACATCGCCACCGGCGCGACGACGGAGGTGCTGCCGGCGGCGTACCAGCACTACTCGTTCGCCTACAACTCCCTGCGCATCGGCGACTGGGTGTACGTGCAGCTGGTGACGCCGGACTCGAGGATCATCCGGTTCGACGCGGCGACGATGACGTTCGACGCCGAAGTCACGGGCATCACCGGCATGGGGTTCGCCCCACAGGGCGGCGCCGATCCGAACGACTTCTACGCGATCGGCGGCGGCGCCGGCGGCACCAGCATCATCGCCGTCGACGGCGACACCCTCGCCACCACCGACACCGGGACGCCGCCGTCGTTCGTGTCGGCCGCGCGGATGTGGCCGGTGACCATCGACGGGCAGCAGTGGTTCACCAGCGTCGGCAGCGGCGGCCTGCTCGGGCGCTGGAACCCGGCGACCGGCGAGGTCTGGACCCACCAGCTCGCGCTGCCCGGCAACCCGACGAACATCACCGCGCTGGTCACCGGCCCCGACGGGTCGGTGTACGGCGGCACGTACGAGACGAACGCGCTGTTCGGCTACGACCCCGGCACCGGCGACACCACCGTCTACGGCAACGTCGCGCCCGGGCGGACCGGCGAGATCCTGTCGATGGCGACGGCCGGCGACAAGATCTTCATCGGGTCGTACATCAACAATGTGGTGACCGTGTTCGACCCGTCGGAGCCGTGGAACCCGGGCAGTTCGGCGACCTCGAACCCGCGGGACCTGGGCCCCGTCGGCGACAACCAGTACCGGCCCTGGGACATGGAGGTCGGTCCCGACGGGCGGGTCTGGGTCGCGTCGTCGGC
Organism: Jiangella mangrovi; assembly: GCF_014204975.1. Taxonomy (NCBI): domain Bacteria; kingdom Bacillati; phylum Actinomycetota; class Actinomycetes; order Jiangellales; family Jiangellaceae; genus Jiangella; species Jiangella mangrovi. Next base: position 6,216,718 of record NZ_JACHMM010000001.1, on the reverse strand, counting down.
GGCGTACGGTGCGCTGCAGGGTGCGCTGACGGCGATCGACCCGGTGACGTACGACGTCGAGTCGTTCCGCGGGCTGGCCGGGAACCAGCATTTCTTCGCCGTGGCGGCCGGCGACGGCGTCATCTACGGCGGCACGACCCGCTACGGCGACGACACCGACGCCGGCGGCGACGCGCAGGTGCTCACCGTCGACCCCGATGACGGGACGGTGATCGACTCGGTCGTCCCCGTGCCGGGCGCGACCCGGATCCTGTCGCTGGAGACGGCGGCCGACGGGACGCTGTACGGGTCGGCGGACGGCTCGTGGTTCCGGATGGACCCGGTGTCCGGTGCGGTGACCGTGCTGGGCGCGTTCCCGGGCGGGCAGCTGCTGGGCCTGATCGACGGTCCCGGCGGCGACCTGTACGGCCACACGGGCAGCGCGATCGTCCGCATCCCGGCCGGCACGGACACCGTCGAGACGGTGGCGACGCCGGGCAGCGGCTACTACCGGACGCTGGCGTTCGACGGGTCGGACCGGGCGTACTGGGGCGGTGGCGCGGCGTTGCTGCGGGTGCTGCCGGACGTGGCGCCGGCTGCGACGTCCACCGCGGCGTCGACCGGGCTGCGGCCGGCGGCGGCCGGTGGGCCGGCCTCCGTGACCGTCCGGGTCGACAGCCCGCCGGGGGAGCCGCAGGGCACCGTCACGCTGCACCGTGTTCGTGCTGATGGTGGGGTGGGCGAGGCCGTCGCGTCGGCGTCGTTGGCCGACGGCACCGCCGTCGTGACCGCCAGCGCATCCGATGTGGGCGGGCCGGGCCGGTACTCGCTGGTCGCCGTGTACGGCGGCGACCTGGCGCACGCGCCCAGCACGTCCGCGCCGGTGCGGGTCATCGTCGGGCCGGGGCGGTGAGGACCGTGTCCGGACGCAGGCTGATCTCCGCCGTCCTCGCCGTCGCGACCCTCGTCACCACGGCCGTCGCCGGGCCGATCGCGCCCGCCGCGGCGTCGTCGACCACCGTCTCGACCATCTCGTCCACCATCGGCGCCACCAACGTCACGCCGATGCACAGCCCGCAACTGCCGAAGATCGTCCAGGACTCGAACGGCTGGCGCTATGCCGTGACGCTGGACGGCTCCGGCACCTCCTACCCGTGGATCTCGCGCATCTGGAAGTCGCCCGACGGCGTCAACTGGACCCTCGCCGTCACGCTGAACCAGTGGGTCTACCAGCCGCCGTCGCTGCTGCTGGACTCGGGCAACAGGCTCTGGCTGACCGTCCCGTGCTACACCGGCGGCCAGTGCTACCCGGGCGTCGCCGCCGCCAGTGGCGCGTCCATGGAGCGCGTCTACCTGACCCGCCTGCAGTTCTCGACGCGGCTGGGGGACGGGTCGTTCGACTTCGGCTCGTGGAGCGACCAGTCGGTGCGCTCGGCCGGCGCGGAGCGGTACTACGGCGGCATGGCGATCGACAACGACCGCCGCTACATCTACCACGCCTACAGCAAGGCCGACTGGAGCCTGAACGTCAGCCGGTTCGACACCTGGACCAACACCGAGACGAGCACGCTGGTGGCCAACCCGGGGGTCGACGAGGCGTACCTGTATCCGCGGGTCCGGCCGGGCACGTCGAGCGGCGAGGTGTGGCTGCTGTTCAACCAGACGGTGCTCAACACCGGCAGCAGCGCGACGATCCACGGCGTGCAACTGTGGCGGTCGACCGACGGCGGCGCCTCGTTCCCGTCGGGCCAGCGCTACATGGTCGCCTCGTGTCCGTCGCCGGACGGGGTGTCGAACTGGTGCGACGCGGCGGACCTGGTGGTCGACGGGTCCAACCAGCCACACGTCCTGTTCTACAAGATGATCTCCGGGGTGTCGCACCTGTACTACTGGCGCGGCAACGCCGGTTCGGTGACGCTGCCCGGCAGCCCGGTCGACCTCGGCACCTACGAGAACCACGCGCAGCTGGCGGTCGCGGCGTCGGGTGAGCGGTTCGTGCTCGGCACACCGGCGGCCGGCTCCGGATCGCTGCACGTCCTGCGGTCGACGACCGGGACGTCGTGGGCGACGGAGACGTTCCCGGTCAGCGGGGCGGCGCAGGTGTACTCGCCGAACCTCGAGCGCAAGGAGACCGGCTCCTGGGTGCCCGACGCCGGGAGCGGGATCCGGATGCTGCTCTCGACCCGCCCGACCGGCTCGTCGGCCTTCACCCGGCTCGACTACCTCACCTACACCCCGACGTAGGGATCGGTCAGTCCGACATCGCCGCCGCCACCTTCGTGAGGGCGGCGGCGATGTCGTCGACGTCGGCGTCGGTGTAGTTCTCGTTCCACTGCAGCACGACGAGAGTGTCGTCGACGAGCCGCTCGGCCTGGGGGCAGAGACCTCGGTGAAAGGTCCAGTCCCTCCGGGCCGGGGGACTGGTCAGGGGGAACGCGGACTGCCCGTACGTGCGCCGCTCGGTCAGTGCCGGGTAGAGGTAGACCGGCGACTGCAGCCAGCCCGCGACCGCCGGGATCCCCTCGGCGGTGAGCGCCTCGGCCCAGCGTCGGTTGCGGTGGTTGCTGCCGTCGACGATGAGAGGGAGGACCCACCAGGCGTGCAGGTCCGGCTCCGGTGGGAAGCGGACGCCCGGGAGGTCGCCGACGGCGTCGAGCAGCCGGGCCGCATGCTGACGCCGTCGTTCCACCACGTCGGGGAGCCGGCGCAGCTGGACGCCGGCGACGGCCGCGGTGAGGTTGGTCATGCGGTAGTTCAGGGCGAGGAAGCGGTGGAACCGGCCCTCGTCGCGCGGCCAGGCCTTGTCGGCGAAGAGCCGCATCCGTTCCGCCACCGCGGGGTCGTCGGTGATGCAGAGGCCGCCGTCGCCGGCGGTGACGTGCTTGTACTGCTGCAGGCTGAAGCAGCCGACGGCGCCGTACGTGCCGACGGGCGGGGCGCCGGAGGCAGGGCGGGCGAGGTAGGCCTGGGCGCAGTCCTCGATCAGCGGGACGCCGGCGCGGTCGGCGAGCGCCCGGAGCTCGCGGACCGCCGCGGCCGCGCCGAACAGGTGCACGACGAGGATCGCCCGGGTCCGCGGCGAGAGATACGCGGCCACCGAGGCAGGGTCGAGGTTGCCGGTCAGCGGGTCGACGTCGGCGAAGACGGGGACCGCGTTCTGGGCGAGGATCGCGGCGATCGTGCCCCAGTCGGTCAGGGGAGTGGTGATGATCTCGTCGCCCGGCTCCGGATCGACGGCAGCGACGGCGAGGTGCAGTGCGGCCGTGCCGGACGAGCTGGCGACGGCGTGCCCGATGCCGTGCAGGTCCGCCATGGTCGCCTCGAGCTCGCGTAGCCACGGTCCGCCGCACGACGCGTTGAGCACCCCGCTGTCGATCACCTCGAGGACGGCCGCGCGCTCCTCCGCGCCGAACGTCCGCCCGGCCGGGACGAGGACGGTGGGCAGCGGGCGGGTCCGCACCGGCCTGCCGCCGTCGAGCGCGAGCCGGGTCACGCCGGGACCAGCCTGAGGGCGCGGCCGTCGAGCCGGACCTGCGTGAAGGCGCGGCCGTAGCGGACGACCCGCTCGTGCGCCTCGCCGCCACCGGGCCGGAGGTGCGCCGGGAACAGCAGCGCGACGCCGTCGACGTCTCCCTCGACGGTGACTGTCACGGCGCCGTCCTCCTGCTCGCTCACCCGCAGCCGCAGCTGCCGCCGTCGCTCCGACCAGTCCGCCAGTGCGGCGCTGGTGTGGAACCCGACTCCGGCGGCGCGCAGCCGATGCACCGTCTCGGCCAGCGCCGACCGGACCTCGACGTGGTGCTGCAGGTGCTGGCCGTGGAAGAGCAGGTGCACCAGGCCGTGCCGGCGCAGCACCTCGCCGACGAAGGCGTCGCGGACCTCGAGTGTGCAGGTCAGCCAGAGGTCCTGCGTCTGCAGTGGCAGGTCGAGCACGTCGGCCGGCCGGTTGCCGTGGGCGGCGCTCGTCAGCGGATGGTGCGGGTGGCAGGTCCCGAACGGGAACCCGATCGCGCCCTGGACGCTCGGCCCGTGGCTCTGGTCGACCCGCAGGCCGAGATCCTCGCACCACAGGTGGAACTCGTCCCACCCCTCCCACCGGGTGAAGTGGTTCTTGTTCGTGACGATCGGCGCGCCGCGCACCTGGTGGGTCGCCCAGGCCAGCTGCTCACGCAGCCGCTCGAAGCCCCACGTGCAGTCCGGCGTGTCGAGCATCGCGTTGTAGTGCAGCGCCGGCTCGTGCCCGGCCGCGACCACCTCGTCGTACACGTCCTGCGAGTAGCCGCCCGGATACAGGAAGCACCAGGTCACCGGGATGCCGGCGGCGGCGAACGCGTCCAGCGCGGCGCGGGCCGACGGGTCGTCGTTGGCATCGGAGTCGTGGCTGACGTGCGCCGCGGCGGGCGCGCCGTCCGGCCACGGCGCCACCAGCGGCAGGACGGTGCCGGCCTCGCCGGCCAGGTCGAGCAGCAGGTGCAGCAGCACCTCGCGCCACCGGTCGGCCTGCGCCGCGCCGAAGAACGGCAGGCTGCGCGTGGGCGGGTGGTCGTGCTCGTAGGCGGCGTCCGGTGTGCCGCCGTCGGCGGTCGTCCGGTCCTCGGCCCACGAGAGCGCGATGCCGTCGTCGCACTTGAGCAACCCGTCGTCGATCGGCGCGGACCCGTCGGCCGGCGGAACCCCGTCGCGGTGCACCGGATGACCCTGCGTGATCCGCACCAGCGTGTGCCAGAGATCCGGCCCGACGACGGCGACCGCGCCATGCCCGCGCGCGGTCGTGACGATGGCGGGGCTCTGGTCGTGGGCCCAGCGGGCGCCGACGCTGCCGCCGTCGGGCACGGCGAGCGACCAGCCGCCGAACGCGCGCAGCCGGTCGTCGCCGACGTGGACGAGCGCCTCGGCGGGTGCCGGTGTCGCCGTCAGGCCGGTCCAGCCCGGGTCGTGACCGCACACCACGAGCGCGCCGCCGCCGTCGGCCCAGTCGAGCAGGGCGGCGGCGGTGTCCGGGTCCGGCTCGTCGACGACGAGAACCGGCAGGCTGACGCCGTCGTCCATCGGCGGGAGCCCGTCATGGACGGTCGCGGGGACGCCGAGAATGCTCAGCGCTTCGGCAGCGGCCGGCGCCGACCAGACGTCCCGCCCCTCGCGCCGGGCCGCGTCGGCGCCCTTCTGATCGGTGACGATGCGGATCATTGCCGCCACGATAGGGAGCGCGGCGGCGGCGCACAGGGTGGATTCTTGCCCTCTGAAGTGCGCAATCACGCGCCTGGGCCGGGGCGTGCCGCACCGTCTACCGTCCGGGGCAACCATCGTCAGAGGAGGCCCCCGGATGCTCAGACGGCTCACCGCTCTGCTCGCCGCCGTCCTCATGGCCACGGGGGCGACGGCCGCAGCCGCCCCCGTCGCCCCAGCCGCCATCGGTCCTGCCGCCATCGGCACGGTCGAGGACCTCGGCGTCCCGATCACGAACTTCCTCATCCTCGACAGCGTTGTCGGCGCCGACCGCGACGGACGCCCGATGCTCTACGGCAGCACCTACGCGGCCAGCTCGCCCGGCGTGACGTTCTTCGCGATCGACGTCGAGACCGGTGAGCTGGTCAAGGAGCTCCCGATGCCCGACTCGTGGGGTGGCTACCACACCTCGATCGGCTCCGACGGCCGCGTTTACCTCGCCACCCAGCACGGCGACGGCCTGGCGCACCTGTGGCGCTACGACCCGGAAACCGAGCAGCTGGGGATCGTCGCGACCACCGACGAGACCGACATCGGCCACACGTTCTTCTTCGGGGTCGGCGCCGGCCGCGGCGGCAAGACGTACCTCGGCACCTACCCGTCGGGGAAGCTCTTCTCGTACGACCAGGAGTCGGCGGAGCTTCGCGATCTCGGTGTCGTGCAGGCGGACCGGCTCTATGCGAAGGCGATCGTGCCGCTCGACGGCCGGCGGGTCTTCGTCGGCGGCGGCACCCCCGCGTCGGCCAACATCGTCGACACCCGCACCGGCGTCGCGACGTCCATCCTGCCGGAGCAGTACGCCGACTACTCGTTCGCGTACAACGCGGCGGTCGTCGGCAACAACCTGCTGGTGCAGCTAGTCGTGCCGGACCAGCGGGTGCTCCGCTTCGGGCTGCGTGGCACCCGCACCGAGTTCCTCGGCGAGGTCCCGGGACTGACCGGGACCGGGATCGTGCCGATCTCCGCGAACGAGGCCTACGCCGTCGGGACCTGCCCGGGCTCGGCGTTCGGGATCGTCCGGCACTCCTTCAGTTCTGGATCCTGCTCGTACCTGACGGACGCGTCCTGGGTGTCCGGGCAGATCTCGCGGGCGACGATCGACGGGTCGGAGTGGCTGGTCGGCGTCGGCCAGAAGGGCCTGTTCGGCCGCTTCAACCCTGCGACCGGCGAGGTGGTGACGGCACAGCTCACGTTCGCGGGCTCCGGCAGCAACGTCACGGCTCTGCGCACCGGCCCGGACGGCGCGATCTACGGCGGCACCTACGAGACGAATGCGCTGTTCCGGATCGATCCTGGTTCCGGGGCGACAACGGTGCTGGGTGGGGTGGCCGCGGGGCGCAGCGGCGAGATCCTGTCGCTGGCGTCGACCGACTCCGAGCTCTACATGGGCTCGTACACGCACAACGTGGTGACGGTGTACGACCCTTCGCGGCCGTGGGCGCCCGGGGTCGATCCGTTGGTATCGAACCCGGTCGATCTCGGGCCCGTGGGGGAGGAGCAGTACCGTCCGTGGGACATGGTCCAGGGCTCGTCCGGCGACGTCTATCTGGCATCGGGCGCGGCGTACGGGCAGCTGGGTGGCGCGCTGTCGCGGATCGACGGCGACACCCATGCGGTGTCGTCGTGGCGCGGCCTGGCCGGCGACCACAACCTGTTCGCCCTGGCCGCAGGCTCCGGTGAGGTGTATGTGGGCTCGACCACCCACGGCGACGGCGTGACGGCGACGGGCCCGGCTCAGCTGCTGGTGTTCGACGAGGCGTCGTCGACGGTGACGTATTCCGTGGTCCCGGTGCCCGGCTCGGAATGGATCGCGTCGCTCACCGTGGCCGGGAACGGTGTCGTCTACGGGTCGACGCTCGAGGGCGACTGGTTCCGCTTCGACCCGTCGACGCGCGTGGTGACGGTGTTGGGCTCGTTCCCGCTGGGGTCGGCTCTGGCACTGGCGACCGGTCCGGACGGCCTCGTGTACGGGACCTCGGGCGGCGCCCTGTTCCGCATCGACCCGGCAGATGACTCGGTCACGACCCTCGCCGAGGTGGGTGGTGGCTACTACCGCACCATCGCCTTCGACGATTCCGGGCGGGTCTACTGGGGCAGCGGCACCCACGTCATGCGCTGGACCCCGTAGTGCACTGATGGCGGGTGGTTTGGTGGTGCTATAGCCCCACCAAACCACCCGCCACGCGCTGAACCCGGATGGTGAATGGTTGAGGGATCAGTGTCGCCAGAGCTACACCGATCCCTCAACCATAGAGATCGGGGCGGCGGTCGGCGCGGTAGGTGGCGATGCTCGACCAGCGGCGGGTGTCCTCGTCGTCCGTCTCGAGCTGGGCGGTGGTCACGCCTTCCTCAGACCCGAGCGATGCAAGGACTCGGCCGGAGGCCGAGGCGATGGTCGAGTGGCCGATGCTGGTGAAGCCGCCACCGGCACCCGCCAGGCAGGACATCACCACCGGCACGCCGTTCTCCAGCGCTCGCACCCGCGCCAGCGACCGCACCATCGACCCGTCCCAGCCCATGCCGGTCTGCCACGGATCGGTGATCCAGTTGGTCGCGTTCACGATCATCGTGGCGCCGGCGTCGACCAGCGCGCGGACGTACTCGGGGAAGATCAGGTCGTAGCAGACCGTCAGCCCCAGCCGCCCGATCGCGGTGTCGACGACCAGAGGACCGGGCCCGGCGGCGTAGACCGAGCGCTCGGTGCTGAACAGGTGCGCCTTCCGGTACGTCGCGAGCCGCGAGCCGTCCGGGCCGAACAGCGACAGCGCGTCGTACAGGTCGGCGCCGGACGACTCGATGTGGCCGGCCGCGAGATGCACCCCGAGTGAGGCGGCCACCGTCCCCAACTCCTCAGCGACCGGGCCATCGGCCGGTGACGCCACGGCTTCGGCGTCGGAGCGGGAGAAGGGATAGCCGGTCACCGCGCACTCCGGAAGGACGACCAGCGATGCGCCGCCCGCCGCGGCTTCACGTGCCGACGACGAGATTGCGGCCAGGTTGGCGGGCACGTCGCCCAGGACCGGTGCGACCTGGGCGCAGGCGACCGTCACGGCCATCAGACCGGTGCCCCCACGGTCGCGCGTTCGTACGCCGCGGTGTTCACCAGCGAGCCCACGCCCTCGACCGTCGCGACCATGGTGCCGCCGTCGTCGACCTTGCCGATGCCCGACGGGGTGCCGGTGGCGATGATGTCGCCCGGCTCGAGGGTGATGCCGGCCGAGATCACCGAGATCAGCTCGGGCACGCCGAACACCATGTACCGCGTGTTCGACGACTGCCGCACGACGCCGTCGGTCGTGAGCGACAGGTCCAACGACCCCGGGTCGGCGATCTCGTCCGCCGTCACCAGGTACGGGCCGCAGGGGGCGAACGTGTCGAAGCCCTTGCTGTGGTCCCACGGCTGGTTCTTCTCGATCGCCACGAGCTGCAGGTCGCGCGCCGTCATGTCGTTGAGGACGGTGTAGCCGAGCACGGCGTCCCGCCAGTCGGCGACGGCGACGTCCCGGGAACGGCGCCCGATCACGACCGCGAGCTCCACCTCGAAGTCCAGCCGCTCGGAGCGCGCCGGGCAGCGGACCGTCTCGCCGTGGGGGAGCAGCGACGACGGCGGCTTGAAGAAGATGACCGGCTCGGTGGGCACGGCCTGGGCGCCCTCCTCGGCGTGGGCGACGTAGTTGAGGGCGACGCAGACGATCTTCTGCGGGCGGGCGACGGGCACGTCGAACCGCGCCGACGCGACCGGAATCCGCACCCCGGCAGCGGAAGCCGCCAGTGCGGCCACCTTCGCCTCGAGGTCGGGGGTCTGCAGCAGCTCCACGAGGTCGTCACCACCGAGCGGCGACAGGTCGAGCAGCGTCTCGTCGTCGAGCCGGACGGCGGGGACGGTGCCGGCGTCGGTGCGGATACGGCAGAGGAACATCAGTGACCTCCTGCGAGCGGTGAGGGGGAGCGGGCCGACAGGCCGAGGACCCGGCGGGCGTTGCCGCCGAGCACGAGCGCCTGGGCGGCGGCGGAGAGGCCGGCGCCGAGCACGCGCCCGACGCCGTACCGCGGGTCGATGAGGCAGGCGTCCGTGCCGTGCAGCACCCGGTCCGCCCCGAGTTCCGAGACCAGCCGGCGCAGCCACCGGCCGGTCATCCACGAACCGCAGGTCTCGGCCAGGATCGACGGGTGCTCCTGGGCGACGGCGATGGTGCGGCGGAAGCCGTCGACGGTCGCGCCGGAGTGGCCGACGATCAGCGGTAGCGACGGGTAGCGGGCGGCCACCGCGCCGAACAGCAGCGGGTCGCTGTGCACCGTCCCGGCGAAGCCATGCGCCAGCACCGGCACCGACGCCTCCACCGCGAGCCGCCAGACCCAGTCCAGCCGGGCGTCGTCGATGGGGCAGTCGTGCGTGTCGGGGTGCACCTTGAACCCGCGGACCAGCGGCGATTGCAGTTGCTCCGCCAGGAGCGCGGCGTCCTGCGGCCGGTTCGGGTTCGCGACCAGCCACACGGAGAGCCGGTCCGGGTGCGCCTCGGCGGCGGCCAGCGCGGCGGCGTTGCCGGCCGGGGTGTCGCCGCCCCAGATCGAGGACAGGTGCGAGATGACGGCGTGCCGGGTCCCGGTGCGGTCGTACGCGGTCAGCAGCGTGTCGGCGTCGGGGTGCGGCAGCCAGGACGACGGCCAGCGACCCAGGTGGACGTGCGCGTCGACGATGTCCGGCTGCTCATCGACGACGGCGTCAGCCTGCGGTTCCGCGGTGTTCGGTCCCCGCCCGGTCGGGAGGGTCCCCACCCTAAGGGCGGGGACCGACAACGTGCTTTCGCCGACCGGATCCGGGACCGGATCCGCGGCGAGACCGAGGAGGCGGGCGGCGGTGCCGCCGACGACCATCGCCTGGTCGGCGGTCGACAGTCCTGAGTGCGAGAGCAGGAACAGCGGCGCGGCGTCGTCGCGGACCGGCGCCCCCGTGCCCAGCAGCACCCGCGAGGCCCCGTACCGCGACACGAACAGCTCGAGCCCGTCCAGCGCCGCGAGGTAGGAGAGGTCGACGTGCAGGCGAGGGCGCCGGTCCATGACGGGGAACGCCTGCCGCAGCGTCCGGTACCCGATCCCGGCGACGACGACGTCGACGGACGGCAACGCGGCGCACAGGGCGTCGATCGCCGACCAGTCGGTCTCCTCGAGGTCGATGAACACAGGGAGACCGGCTCGCCGCAGCACGTCTTGCAGCGAACCGGCCTCCGGTCCAGTGAGGCTCCAGCCGTGCCGCGCGGGCAGCAGCCAGATCGCCTTCGCGCCGGCAACGGGGTCGGCGCCGTGCTCACCGCAGTCCAGCGGCCCCAGCACGAACGACGGCAGCAGCCGCGGGTGCCCCTCGACGTCGGCCAGCAACGCAGCGTTGCCCAAGGCAGCGTCGTACGTCACCGCCAGCGCGGACCGCACGAGCGCAGCCGACAGCCCGAACCGGTCCAGATGCCGCTCGACGTCGTCGACCGTCCACGACGCAGACGCGTCCGACGGCCACGGGCCGACCACGACGTTCGCATCGACCCGCATCGAACCCCCGGTCATCCGGCGTCCGGCAGGTCGGTGAGCAGCCCGGCCTCGTGCGCCCGCCGCAGGAACGGCAGGTGCCCGCGCCATTCGGCGACGTCGTTGCTCAGCGCAACCCCCACCCCACGCGGCCGGTACCAGCGCAACCCGCCCGCCAGCCCGGCCCGCAGGAAGGCGTCGTCGCCGGTCGCGTCGAACGCCAGCGCCAGCGCCTCGCGGATCAGCGCGGACCGGTTGGCCCAGCGGTAGTCGAACCGGGTCAGGTAGACGAAGCTGCCGTCGCGGTTGCGGCCCAGCGTCAGCAGCGCCCGCGCTCCGGCCTCGAACGCCGCCGCGACCTCCGATGACGGCGACAGCGCCTGCAACCGCGCCAGCCCGGTCAGCAGCACCGCGTTCTGCCAGGCGCAGTAGTCGTCGACCAGCCCGAGCCGCATCAGCCAGCGCCCGTCCGGGTGCTGCGCGGCCAGCGCCGCCTTCGCCGTCCGCGCCGCGGCGTCGAGGTACACCGGCGAACCGGTCGCGGACGCGACAGCACAGAGCGCCTGCAGCGACCAGCCGCTGTTGCGCGGGCCGGGTTCCGGCCGGGTCCAGCCCAGATCCGTCAGCCCGACGATGCAGTCGGCGACTCGCCGCGCGGCCTCGAGATACCGCCCGTCGCCCGACACCTGACCGAACAGCACCAGCCCCTCGGTCCACAGGTGCCCGGTGTCGATCGACGTCCGCACCGGGCCCGACGGCGTCCGCGCGGTCACGTAGTGCACGTGCGCCCGCCCGTGCGCCCGCAGCCCGCCGACCTCGTGCGGATGCACGCTGTGGTGGATGAGGTCGACGTCGCAGAGGTGGTCGGCGTAGGCCTGCGCGGAGTCGTAGTACGCCCGCTCGCCGGACCTCAGGTAATGCAGCGAGAGCGCCAGCAGCGCGTCGTGCTCGTTGTTCGCGCTGTACCCGGTGCGCGGCCCGGTGGTGATGCCCTGGACGCTGTCGCCGAAGTCGTGGAAGCCCAGCGACTGCCCGCCCTGGTACCAGCCGGACAGTTCCTCGCGGATGTGCGCCTCGAGGTTCGGGTACCGCTCCGGCAGGTACGGCAGATACCCGGGCACCATCGACGCGACAGCAGGCACGAGCGGCGAGTCCAGCACCGCGCCCGCCCGCCGGTCCTCGCCGCCGGTCACCCGCAGCAGCCGGGTCTTCGCGGCGCCCTGGGTCAGCCGCAGCGGTCCCGCGTCGGCCGGCCAGAACCGCACGGTCACGCCCGACGGCGTCACCGCCAGGTCGCTCGGGTGGTTCTCGGCGAACCGGTGGACGGCGACGGTGACGGCGTCAGCCCCACCCGGCCGCGATGCCACCAGCCAGTTCACCGCCTGCCGGCCGTGCAGCTCGGCCCACTCCCAGCGGGTCGCGTAGTCCGGCTCGCTCGCGTCCTCCCACTCCGACCCGCCCACGACCTGCGACGTCGCGAAGATCCCGCGCGGGTGTCCCTCGCCCCGGTGGCTGACGGCGAACGGCGGCGCGCTGCGGTGGGCGGCCCCGAACACGCCGCAGACGGCGGAGTCGACGGGGCCGGTGGACAGCTCGACGGCCCACTCGGCAACCTCGCTCTCCGGCGCGTCGTCGTCGTTGACGATCGCCACCTGCAGGTCCACCGACGAGGCCCCCGCGCGCGCCGTCAGCCGGGCCCGAAAACCCCAGGACGGTCCGTACCGCCCGGCGAGCTCCACCTGCGCCACCAACGGTCCCGTACAAGTGACGGTGACACCGTCGTCCGGCACCACTGCGGCGTGCCGGACGCCGTCGTCGCTCACGAGCACGACCTCAGTAGCCGGCAGCCCGAGCGCAGGCACGGCGACGGCGAACGGGTCCAGCCCGACGACCGCCGACACCGTCCCCGTCGAGACCTCGGAGACCGTTGCCGAGGCGGCCACCGGCACACCGGGGACATCGCCGGACCCGGGCCGCACCACTACCGGCACCGACCCGAGCGCGCCGACCGTCACGGGGAACGCCAGCCCCACCCACCCGGCCTGCCGCCACAGCACCTGGTGCGGCACCTCGATGCCGTCCACCAGCACCGACACCGGTCCGTCGACAGCCCAGGGGACGCCGCAGCGCACCACCTCGCCGCTCCGGGGGACGCCGATCTCCTCGGTGACGCTCAGCCGCACGTCGGTCATCTCAGCCCTTCAGCGCTCCGACACTGACACCCCGCGCGATGCGTTCCTGCGCGAAGGCGAAGAGCACGAGCATCGGGATCATGGTGATCACCAGGCCCGCGAACAGTTGCACCCAGTTCGCGCTGTACTGCGCGTTCACCGACAGCCCCAGGACGCCGACGGGGATCGTCTGCTGTTGCGGGTCGGTGAGGAACACCAGCGCGAAGAAGAACTCGTTCCAGATGGTCAGCGTGTTGAGCAGCGCCACGCTGGCGACGGCGGGGGAGACCTGCGGCAGCACGACGGAGAAGAACGTGCGCGTGGGCGAGGCGCCGTCGACGCAGGCGGCCTCCTCGAGCTCCTTCGGCAGCGACTGGAAGAAACTCTGCAGCAGGTAGATGCTGAACGGGATCTGGGTGGCGATGTAGACCAGGATCAGGCCGTGCAGCGAGCCGAGCAGGCCGAGGTTGCGCAGCAGGAAGTACAGCGGCACGATCACCAGGAACGCGGGCATCATCAGCCCGCTGAGGAAGACCATCCGGACCGCCGTCCGGCCCGGGAAGTCGACCCGGGCCAGCACGTACGCCGCCATCACCGAGAACAGCAGGCTGATGCCGACGCTGGCCACGGTCACGTAGAGGCTGTTGACGAAGAACCGGCTGATCTGGGCGCTGCTCCACGCCTCGGCGTAGTTGCCGAACTGCGGGTCCGACGGCAGTGACCAGGGGCTGGTGGAGAAGAACTCGGGGTTCGTCTTCAGCGACACCATGACGCACCAGACGAACGCGCTGACCGAGGTCAGGCAGTACGACGCGAGCGCCAGGTGGGTCAGGACGCGGCCGGGACGGACCGGCTTGCGCGGCCGCGACGGGTGCGGCGGCGCCGGCGGCGACGGCGTGACGGCGGCGGCCGGCGGGGTGGTGGTCGGGGTCGTCATCAGTACTGCTCGCTTTCGCGCCGGGTGAGTCGCTGGGAGAGCAGGGTCAGCACGAGGATCGCGGCGAACAGCACGACGGCGATCGCGGCGCCGTAGCCGAACTCCGACGACGCGAACGCGACCTTGTACAGGTAGGTCCCGATGACCTCGGTGGCGCGCAGCGGGCCGCCGTTGGTCATCGCGATGATGAACGCGAACGTCTGGAGTCCCTGGATCATCCAGAGCACCAGCAGCGTGCGGGTGACCTCCCACATCAGTGGCCAGACGACGAACCGGAACACCTGGAACGAGCTGGCGCCGTCGAGCGTCGCCGACTCCTTCATCTCCGCCGGCACCCGTTCGACCGCGGCGGCGAAGAACGTCATCCAGAGCCCGATGCCGTGCCAGACGGTGGCCAGCACGACCATGACCATGGCGGTGGACGACCGGCCGAGCAGCTCGATCGAGGCCAACGAGTCCAGCCCGACGGCGCGCAGGATGCTCTGCAGCGCGCCGAAGTTCGGGTCGACCAGGAACTTCCACAGCAGCGCGGCGGTCGTCACCGACAGCGCGACCGGCGCCAGGATGAGGAAGCGGTAGAGCCGCCCGAACTTCAGCCGCTGCGTCACATAGCCGAAGAACATCGCGCCGGGGAAGAGCACCAGCGCGCCGAGCACGGTGAAGACGATCGTGTTGGTGATGGTGCTGGTGAACAGCGGGTCGTCGGCGAGCCGGCTGAAGTTGCCGGCCCCGACCCACTCCGGCGCGGACACCCCGTCCCACTTCGTCAGCGCGACGTAGAAGGTGGTGAACGCCGGGTAGAGCATGAACAACCCGTAGAGCACCAGGGCGGGCAGGAGGAACGGCACCACGAGCCGGCGTCGCTGCCGTTCGAGCAGGTTGGGCCGGCTGCGTGGCACCGTCGCTCCCTTCGTCCTCATCGTCTACGGGGTCCCGCGGCTCAGCCCGCGGCGGCCAGCAGGCCGTCGGACATCGCCGTCAGCATCTGCGCGCCGTCGATCTCGCCGAAGAACAGCTGGGCGATCGGCTGCTGGTAGGCCGTCTGGACCTCCTGGCTGAGTGCCAGCAGACCCATGTACGACGGCGCGAACGCCGCGCCCTCCTCGAGCATGGCGGTGACGTCCTCGAAGCCCTCGGGCGCCGCGACGCCGGTGTAGGCGGAGATGCCGCCGGTGCCCTCGACGTAGGCCGACTGGTTCTCGGGCTCGGCGATGAACTGCAGCCAGGCCACGGCCGCGTCGGTGTTCTCGGCGTCCTGCGCGACGACCTGCGCGTTGGTGCCGCCGAAGAGCCCCTCCTGGTCGCCGCTGCCGCCGTCGACTGCCGGGAACGGGAACGTGCCGACCTGGAAGTCCGCCGGGATCGCGGCCGCCATCTCACCGATCAGCCAGGAGCCCATGAGGATCATCGCGGCGTCGCCCTGGAAGAACGACATCTGCGCCGAGGTGAAGTCGACGCCGCGGAAGCCGTCGAGGAAGTACCCGCCGGTCGTCAGCCGCTCGAGGTCGGCCGCGGCCTCGGCGGCGCCGGGCAGCGTGGCCAGCTCCGTCTCGCCGGCGATGGCCTGCTGCAGCCCGTCGAGGCCGATGTGGCGCAGCGCCAGATAGTCCCAGTACATCTGCAGGTACGGCAGGAACGTGCCCGTGACGGTGAACGGCGCGATGCCGGCCGCCTTCAGCGTGTCGGCCGCCGCGACGAGGTCGTCGAAGGTCTGCGGGGGCTCGATGCCCTGCTCCTCGAAGATCGCCGCGTTGTAGAAGAACTGCAGCGTGGTCACCGACTCCGGCGCGCCGTAGATCTCGTCGCCGACGCTGATCAGCGGGCGGACGCCGGGCAGGATCGCGTCCTCCCAAGTGCCGTCGTAGCCCTCGAGCGGCTCCTGCATGACGTCGTCGAGCGACATGACCTGGCCGCCCGCGACCCAGGGGCCGCCGTCGGGCGCCGCGGCGTCCATGAAGCCGTAGTTGACCTCGGGCGGGTCGCCGGCGCGCCAGCGCGCCTCGATCTGCGGGGTGTCCTGGCCGCCGCCGAACGTCAGCGTGACGGTGACGCCGGGGTGCCGCGACTCGAACTCCTCGGCCAGGCCGGTGAGCCGCTCGTGGTCGGGGGAGCCCTCGGGGTAGAAGCTGACCACCTCGAGGTCGCCGGTGAGCTCCGCCGGCTCCTCGCCGGCCGCGCCGGTGGCGTCGCCGGTGTTCTCCGTCTCCGGCTCGTCGCCGGAGTCCGAGCCGGTGATGCACGCCGTCAGGCTGAGCATGACGGCGGTCGCGACGGCGGTGCCGCGCAGGATGGATCGTCGGTTCATCAGTCTGTCTCCACGGTCAGGTCGACCGGCCGGCCGGAGCGCCAGGACCGGTCGATGGCGGCGAGGACCTCGGTGACGTGCACCGAGCTGTCGATCGACACGATCGGCGGGTGGCCGTCCAGCACGGCGTCGACGAAGTGTTGGACGGCGCCGGCGATCGAGCCCGACGGCTTGCCGCCCACCCGCCCCGCCAGCTGGTTGCGCGGGTAGGCGTACGCGTCGTGGGTCGCGATCTCGATCTGCTCGTGCTTGCGGTCGAGGTGGATCACCGCGTCGCTGAACACGAGCTCGAGGAAGGAGTCCGTCATGGTGGGGAACGTGTCGGGGTAGATCCAGCAGGCCTCGAGGGTGACGACGGCGCCGCCGGACAGCCGGAGCTGGGCCTGGACGGCGTCGGGGGTGTCGATGCCGCGGTCGCGGAGCACGCCGTGCACCGCGGTCGCGTAGACCTCGACCACGTGGTCCTCGAAGCACCACAGGATCAGGTCGAGGTCGTGCCCGGACAGGAAGAACGACGGCGTCGTCCGGTCCGCCCAGTCCAGCATCTCGGTGGGGACGAAGAGGGTGTCGTTCTTGCGCGCGTAGGCCAGCACCGGCCGGCCGAGCGCGCCGTCTGCCGCCCGCTCGTGCGCCTGCCAGTAGGCCGGCACCCAGCGGTGGTTGTAGAGCGTCATCACGGTGACCCCGGCGGATCGCGCCGCGTCCCGGATGCGCCGGGCGTCGTCGACGGTGGTCGCCAGCGGCTTCTCGATCAGGACGGACCGGCCGGCCTCGACGGCGGCCAGGGCGGCCTCGGCGTGCGCGTGGTCCGGGGTGGCGACGAGGACCGCCCCCACGCCGTCGTCGGCGAGCAGGTCGGTGAGGCTGCCGTGCACCGGCGCCGGGCCGAACTCGTCCAGCCCGGCGGTTCTGGCGCTGCCGGGGTCGCGGCTGGTCCAGCCCGCGACGCGGCTGCGGTGGTAGGCGGCGAGCACGGCGGCGTGCTGGCGGGCCATGATGCCCGTCCCGACGATGCCGATGCCGAGCTGGTCCACGGTGCGCTGTCCTCCCCGTCGTGTCGCTTGCGTCTCGTGCCGCCAATGCGGCGAGGCCGCCACGCTAGGGGTCGCGCGACGGCGGCAGCAAGCGCAGTTCGTGTCGTGCCGGGTCCGTTGTTGTCCTGTTGGCGGGCAGCGGCGCGGTGCGGTTGACACGCCCGTGACGAGGGACTCTACGGTCGGACCACCGCTGATCGAGGAGGATCGATGACCAACCCGACCGTCGCCGTGGGCGCCCGCACACCGCTGCGGCGCGGCGCCGAGCTGGCCGCCCGGGCGAGCCGGGTGCTGCCCGCCGGCGTGTCCAGCGACGCCCGGCGCGGCCTGCCCGAGCCGGTGTACGTCGACCACGCTCTCGGGGCGCACCTGACCGACGTCGACGGCAACGACTACGTCGACTACGTGCTCGGCCAGGGCCCGATGATCCTCGGCCACAGCGCGCCCGAGGTGGTCGAGGCCGTGACCCGCCAGGTGGCGCGCGGCCAGGCCTACGCCGGCCAGCACGCCCTCGAGATCGAGGCGGCCGAGCTGGTCCAGGCGATGGTGCCGGGCGCGGAGCTGGTCCGGTTCAACACGGTCGGCTCCGAGGCGGTCATCGGCGCGTGGCGGCTGGCCCGCGGACTGACCGGGCGGCAGAAGATCCTCAAGTTCGAGGGGCACTACCACGGCTGGCTCGACGCCGCGCTGTGGAGCCTGCACCCGCCGGTGGACGCCGCGGGCCCGCGTGAGGCGCCGCTGCCGGTCGCGGGCAGCGGCGGGCAGCAGGTCAGCGCCGCCGGCGACATCGTCCTGGCGCCCTGGAACGACCTCGACGCGTTCAGCGCCGTCCTCGCCGAGCACCGCGACGACATCGCCGCCGTCGTCATGGAGCCGCTGCTGTGCAACACCGGCTGCATCGCGCCGGCGCCGGGCTTCCTCGAGGCGGTGCGGAAACTGACCTCGGCGGCCGGCGCCCTGCTGGTGTTCGACGAGGTCATCACCGGTTTCCGGCTGGCCCGCGGCGGAGCGCAGGAGTGGTTCGGCGTCGTGCCCGACCTCGCGGTGTTCGGCAAGGCGATCGCCGGCGGCCTGCCGGTGGCCGCGATCGCCGGGCGCGCCGAGGTCATGGACCAGATCACCGCCGGGTCGGTGGGCCACGCCGGGACGTTCAACAGCAACCCCGTCGGCATGGCCGCGGCGGTCGCCACGCTGGGCCGGCTGCACCGCGACGGCGACGAGCTCTACCCGTCGCTGCGGGCGACGGGGCAGCGCCTGATGTCCGGGCTGCGCTCGGCGGCGGCGTCGGCCGGGGTGCCGATGCTGGTCGACGGCCCCGGCCCGGTCTTCCAGACCTACCTGACCTCGGCGGACGCCGTGAACGACTACCGCGACTTCGCCGCCACCGACCGCGCCGGCATGGCCCGCCTGCACGCCGAGCTGCTCCGGCGCGGCGTCAACATCGTGCCGCGCGGCCTCTGGTTCCTCTCCGCCGCCCACACCGACGACGACGTCGACCGCACCGTCGAGATCGTCGCCGACATCCTCCGCACCTGGTAACCGCGCGCTCCCACCAACGGAGGGTGGGGGGACTGGGCAAGATCGGGGGAGCGCCGGGCAACGAGGGGTCCTGCCGGCCCGGCGGCGGGTCCCTAGCGTCGGGGGCACATCCACCGACGTCACCAGGGAGCCGCCATGCCCGTGCACCGTTCCCTCCTGCTTGCCGTGGCCACCGTGGCCGCAGTCCTCTCCGGAGGCTCCGCGGCCGCCGAGCCCGATCCGCCCGCCGTGGTCCGCGCGTCCGTCGTCTCCGACGACCTCGCGCTGACCAACGTCGTCCCCACGTGGGGCGCGCAGATCCCGAAGGTCGTCTACGACGGCCGCTTCTACTACGCGGCCACGCTCGACGGCGACGGGGCGCAGTACCCGTGGTCGGCGCAGGTGTGGCGCTCGCGCAACGGCACCGTCTGGACGCCCGTCGTCCGGCTGCCGGGGCACGTGTACCAGCCGGTCGCACTGCTCGTCGACGGCGAGGGCGACCTGCACCTGCAGGTGGCCTGCTACACCGGCGCCGAGTGCTACCCGGGCGTCGCGCCCGCCCCCGGCGCCGACCTGGGCGCCGTCTACCCGGTGCGGCTGGAGTTCACCGAGCACCATGCCAACGGCTCCGTGGACTTCGACCAGCCGACCGACCACACCATCAGGCAGCCTGGCAGCGAGCGCTACTACCAGGGCCTCGCCATCGACAGGGACGGCCGCTACCTGTACTCCGCGTACGCCGTCGACGGCTGGGACCTGTGGATCAACGTCTTCGACACCGTGACCGGGCAGGACGTCCACACCAGCAAGGTCGGCAGCCCGCCGGCCGGCCGCGCCTGGCTCTACCCGCGGGTGCAGCCGGGCACGGAGCCGGGGGAGGTGTCGCTGAGCTTCAGCCAGTACGTCCTGGGCACGCCGAACTCCGCGTACCTCGACGCCGCGCTGCTGTTCTCGTCGGCCGACGACGGCCGCAGCTTCCCGGAACAGCGCATCCTCACCGAGAACCCGGCGCCCGACGGCGACGGCAACTGGGTCGACGCGTCGGACCTCACCGTCGACGCGGACGGTGTGGTCCACAGCGTCTTCTACCGGCGCGACGGCGGCGTCGGCACGCTGTACTACCAGCGGGGGCTCGACGGCGACCCGGTCCCTGTCGGCGCCATGGACAACCACTCGCAGGTCCTGGTCGCGCCGGACGGCGAGATCACCGTCTTCTCCAGCGAGGGCGCTGACCTCGTGGTCGCCACCAGCACCGACGGCGTCGACTGGACCGTCGACCACCACACCATCCCCGGCGTCGCGGCCGCGCTCTGGCCGAACCTGCTCAGCGCGCGCCAGGGCAGCCGGGTCCCGCCCGGTTTCGGCGGGCGGCGGCCGACCACCGGCATGCTCATGGCCGGCCAGCTGACCGGCGACCCGTCGTTCCACCCGCTGCTGTTCGTCCGCTACAAGGACTGACGGCACCGGGGCTGACGGAGTCAGCACCGCATCGCCTCGATCGCCTCGGGGTCGACCTCGACCCCGAGGCCGGGGCGGTCCGGCGGGACCAGCACGCCGCCGGCGATGACCGGCGGCTCGTGGACGATGTCGCGGACGTAGCGCAGCGGCCCGACGACGTCGGACTCGTAGGCCAGGTTGCTCACGACGACGCCGACGTGCGCGCACGCGGCTGTGGCGAGGCCGAGTTCGCACTGGCTGCCGAGCAGGCCGACCAAGCCGGCGGCCTCGCCCGCGGCGAACGCCTTGACCGCCTGCGCCGGCCCGCCCATCTCCGTCACGTACACGTTGAGCACGTCGCCGGCGCCGCGGCGGACGATCTCGCCGACGTCGCGCAGCTCCCAGCAGGACTCGTCCAGCAGCAGCGGCGTCTCGAGCCGGTCGCGCAGGCGCGCCAGCTCGTCCAGGTCGCGCGGCGGCAGCGGCTGCTCGATCAGCTGCAGGCCGTGCCGCTCCAGCGGGCGCAGCGCGGCCAGCGCCTGGTTCGCGCTGCGGTAGGCCATGTTCGCGTCGACCTTGATGGCGATGTCGTCGCCGACGGCGGCCCGGACCGCGGCGACCACGGTCTCGTCGAGCCGTCCCGCTCGGCCGATCTTGAGCTTCACTGTCGGGAAGCCGGCCGCGACCGCCTCCTCCGCCGCGGCGACGGTGGCCTCGACGGTGCCCCAGGGGATCGGCCAGGCGACGGGGACGGTGTCGCGGGCGCGGCCGCCGAGCAGCTGGTACGCCGGCAGCCCGGCCGCCTTCCCGGCCACGTCGAGCAGCGCCATCTCGACGCCGGCCCGGGCCGCGTGCCCGCCGTCCATCGGCAGCGGCAGCCGCTGCTCCATGGCGGCGGCGCAACGCGGCAGGTCACGCGGGTCGAGCCCGTTGACCGTGGGGCCGAGGGTCAGCTCGACGTCGCGGCAGAGCGCGCGGCCGACCCGGCCCCACGACATCGCGATCTCGCCCCAGCCGGTGAGGCCCTCGTCGGTGTCGACGCGCACCACGCCGAACTCGGACACGTCGATCGAGCCCTGCGTCGCCACCATGGGGGTGTGCCGGCGCGCGCGGATCGGGACGGCCGTGACCGACGTGATCTTCATGCGAGTCCTCCTGTGTGGGGCCTTCGGGTCCGCTCCCGATCCTGCCCCCTCGGGCCCGTCGCGCCAGGCCGGTTCTTGCCCAGCTGGACGGCGACCTCGATGCGCCCGGCGTCCGGCTCGACGGTCGCGAGGGGGTACGCGCGCGGGTCGGTCTCGACGACGTCGAGCAGGCCGTAACCGGCCCGCAGGTCCGGCCGGTACCCGTCCGCGGTGATCTCCGTGACGGTGCCGGCGACGACGGCGGGAGTGGCGGCCGTCGCCCACCACCAGCGCCGGCGATGCCCGTCGAGGCGCAGCACGGTGACCGTCCGCCGGCGCCGGTCGACGCTCACCCGCAGCAGCGGCCGGCCGTCCGCGTCGGCCCCGGTGACGACGACGGCGTCGCCGAGGTCCGCGACCCGCAGCCCGGCCGGCTCCAGCCCGGGCGGTTCGACGCGGTAGACGCCGGAGCCGGTGCGACGCGACTCCTCGACGTCGACGACGGTGTGGGGGGTGAGGTCGGCGAGCGCGCAGACGCCGTCGGCCCACGCCGTGACCTTGCCACGGCGGACGGCGACGACGAACGATCCGGGGCCCCAGCCGGAGCGGACGTACGCCTCGCCGAGCGTGGGGGAGTGCCAGCTCAGTGCGGGCGGCGGCCCGACGGCGTCATCCTCCGGCCCGCCGGGGTGCCAGAGCGCCGCGTACGCGTTCCATGCCATCCAGAGCTGCTCGCCGCGGCGCGGGGACCGGGCGGGCCAGACCTCCATGCGCCCCGCCGCGGCCTCCTGGGCGGCGACGGCGGCCAGCCCGGGGTCGTCGCGCTCGCGGGCCAGCGCCGAGAACACCGCGCACAGGCCGGTGCTGGGCCCGTAGTGCGGGTGACCCTCGGGCGTCGCCGTCCGCCGGGGCAGGTACATCGCCAGGCCCGGCACCGGGTCCAGCGAACGCGCGTGCGCCGTCAGCAGGTCGTGGCCGGTCGCGCGGCGCAGCGGGTCGAGGAACTGCACCTGGCTGAGCACCGTCGACGCCCAGAAGTCCATGCCCTCGGGCGCGGCGCCGTCGGGAGCCAGGGCGCCGGGCAGCAGGTGGTCGCGGAACTGCCGCTCGGCATCCTCGACCCACGTCGAGGCCTCAGGGAGGCGCCCCAACAGCGCCAGCGCGCCGATCCCGAACGAGGACCACTCGACACTGGAGTGGTGCGGGGAGTGCCGGTCCGCCCCGACGCCCACCGGCCCGCGGACCAGGGGCCGGGAGAACCAGTCCGCCGCGAGCCGGCGCAGGCAGTCCGCCAGCACGCCGGTCACCTCCTCGGCGGCGGCCGACGGCAGCACGTCGCGCAGGCACTCGTAGCCGACCGCGAGCGCCTTGACGATCCGCGTCGTCGCGTACGCGGTCCCGTAGTCCGGCGCCAGCTCTGCCTCGCGCCGCCACCGCCGGGCCGTCCCCAGCAGCCGGGTCGCCGCCGCGTCCGCCGCCCACCGCGAGCCGTCCACCCGCGCCGTCAACGCCAGGTGCTCGAGGGCGGCGGCGTCGGCCATGATCGCCCAGAACCGGTCGTAGAGGTTCTCGTACACCGGGTCGTCGGCGACCGGGGCGATCCACTCCACGCCCACCGGCCGCGACGCCCACACCCGCGCGTCGGCCAGCATCCCGTCGGCCACCCGGTCCCGGAAGCCCATCGGGCCGCAGCTCATCGCTCCGCCAGGAACCGGTCCAGCACGTTCCGGGTCAGGGCCGACACGACGTCGTCGGCCAGCAGCGACATGACGAACGCGATGGACCCGGCCGACACCACCTCGCCGCGGCCGAACGCCGGCACGTGCACCAGGTGCGCCCCGCCGCCGTCCGCGTTCACGCCGCGCGCCAGCAGCGTCGTGCCGGGCGGCGAGTGCGGCGAGATCTTGTCCGTCTCGTGGCCGGACGCGCCGCCGAGGATCCGCCCGTTCAGTGACCGCTCGCCGAACAGGTCGCCGGCGCCCACCCCCGTTCCTTCGAACGCCCAATGCGAGGGCGACACCACCTCGTACGGCGCCGCCGTCAGCAGGCCGCGCTGGTCGTAGCCGACGCCCAGCAGCGCCGCCTCGGGCTCGCGCCGGGCGGTGAACCGGCTCCAGTCCGGACCCTCGCCGGGACCGAGCTTGCGGGTGTCGCCGTTGTGCACCAGCAGGCGGTCGCCGTCGAGCAGCTCGACCTCGCAGTTGAGGCCGTTGCCGCCGAGGTGCAGCAGCCGGCCGCCCGCGTGCACCCAGTCGCGGACCCGCTGGAACATCGCGTACGTCCAGTACTCCGGGTGGCAGCCGAGGACCAGCACGCGGTAGGCGTCCAGCGGCACCTCGCCGCGGTCCAGCCGCGACTCCGCGTACAGGTCGTGGGCATAGCCCTGCCGCTCCAGCCAGGCCAGCAGCCGCCAGTCCGCGGCGGCCAGGTGCGGGCCGGGCCGGGTCGTCGTCGGGCCGTCGACCTCCTCGTCGAGCGGGATGCTGGCGTCGGGCTCGGGGCGGCGCAGCGAGAGCGGCGGGTAGTACTCGTCCTCCCACTCGCCCCGCTCCGGCGTCGCGTAGAACGCGAGGTCCTGGCGCCGCGACACCGTCGGCGCCGGTGGCAGCCCAGCCGGGTTCAGGTAGTTGCTGCGCCCGCCGAAGGAGTTGTACGCCGTCCACGTCAGGTCGCTGGCCAGCACCGCCACGGGTGCCGTGGGGGCCGACGGCGACACGATCCAGGGCAGCCCGTGGAACCCGCCGCCCTCGTCGTCGACGTGCACGAAGTACAGGCCGCTCCGCTCCGGCGCGACCACGCGCTGGCCGGGAAAGTCGCCGGGCGACCAGTCCACGCCGGAGCCGGCGACGTCGCCGTCGGGCAGCGGGTTCGCCGTGGCGCCGGGCTCGTGCTCGCCGACGCCCAGCGGCGCGACGGGCTCGCGGGCGGCGCCGTAGCGCCAGAGCGACAGCCGGTAGGGGAGCGGGCACGAGACGCGGATCTCCGCCGTAGTGCCCGACGTCGTCTCCTTCGGCCAGACGAACCCGTACGTCCGGTCGCTGAGCAGGCGGAACCGCACCGGCTCGGCCCCGACGACGGCGGTCGTGCGCTTCGGCCCGTAGCCGTCGCGCGCCAGCACGACGTCGTACCGGCCGGGCGCGACGTCGGCGTCGACGCGGCCGCTCGCGCTGGACCGGCAGACGACCGGGACGCCGTCGGCGCCCATCAGCTCGACGGCGGCATCGGCGATCGCGACGTCGTTCTCGTCGCTGACGTAGCCCACTAGCATGAGGCCTCCAGCCTGGAGCCTAGGTCTGAGGTGACGTGATGACGGCAGAGACGACGGAGGTCACGACGGCGGACGTGCGCGCCGCCGCGGAGCGGCTCGGGCTGGCCGGGCGGCCGGTGTGCCTGCACTCGGCGCTCTCGTCGTTCGGCCGGGTCGCCGGGGGAGCGGACGCCGTCGTCGACGGGCTGCTCGCGGCCGGCTGCACGGTGCTGGTGCCGTCGGCCAGCGCGACCTTCGCCGCCCCGCCGCCCGCCGGGCACGTCCCGCTGCCGCACAACAGCGAGGACGACGGCTCGATCCCGGCCGTCGCGCCCGCCACCGGGTACGACCCCGCGGAGGACACCGTCGACCGGGGGATGGGGGCGATCCCGCGGGCCGTGCTGGCCCGGCCGGACCGGTACCGCGGCGCCAACCCGCTGTCGTCGTTCGCCGCCGTCGGCCCGCTGGCGGAGCCGCTGGTCGCCGGGCAGAGCGCCGCCGACCCGTTCGCGCCGCTGCGCGAGCTGGGCCGGCACGACGGCGTGGTCGTGCTGGCCGGTGTGGGGCTGGACGCGCTGACGCTGCTGCACGCCGCCGAGGAGGCGGCCGGGCTGGCGCTCATGGTCCGCTGGGCGCGGGTCGGCGGTGTCGACGCACCCGTCGAGACGCGCCACGGTGGCTGTTCCCGCGGGTTCGAGCGGCTCGCACCGGCCGTGGCCCACCTGGAGCGCACCGGCGTCGTGGGGGCGAGCCGGTGGCGGACGTACCCGGCGGCCCAGGTGCTGGCCGCGGCGGCGGACGCGTTCCGTCGCGACCCGCTGGCCGGCGTCTGCCACGACCCCGGCTGCCGGCGCTGCGCCGCCCGGGTCGTCGCGCGCTGACCCGCGAGCGCGGCGGCGGGTGCGGCGCAGGAAGAGCGCCGGGACGATCGTGAGCATCACCAGGGCAACGGCGACGGCGTAGGTCGACGCGAACGCCCGCGCCACGGCGGACCGGTCGCCGGCGGCGGGGACCTCGAGCAGGCGGCTGGTCAGCAGTACCGACGTGACGGCGATCCCGGCGGACGTCGCGGCCTGCTGGACGATGTTGATCAGCGTCGAGCCGCGGGCCACCTGGGCGGGGGCGAGGCTGGCGAGCGCGGCGGCCGTCAGCGGCATCGTCGTCATCCCGAGGCCCAGCCCGATCACGACCAGCGAGCCGGCCAGCAGCGCGTACGACGTGTCCGCCCCGACCCGGGCGAGGGTCGTCAGGCCCAGCACCACGAGCGTCAGGCCGCCGGCCACGAGCCGCCGCGGCCCCGTCCGGTCGGCGTACCGGCCGCACACGAGCATGGTGACGATGGCGGCGACGCTCTGCGGGGCCATCAGCAGCCCGGCGGTCAGCGCGCTCTCGCCGCGGACCTGCAGGAAGTAGGCGGGGAGCAGCAGCCCCGTGCCGGTGAACGCCACGAAGAACATCGCCATGGTGACGACGGCGACGGTCAGCTCACGGTGACGGAACATCCGCAGGTCGATGACCGGGTGGTCGGTGCGCAGCGCGTGCAGGACGAACGCCGCGACCAGCAGCAGGCCCGCGGCAGCCGGCACCAGCACCGCCGCCGTGGCGAGGGACGACCGTCCCGGCGCCGACGAGACACCGAAGAGGATCGCCGCCAGGCCGGGCGACAGCAGCGCCAGGCCGGCGAAGTCGAAGCGCTCCGTCCGCTGCGACGGGACCCTCGGCAGCACCCGGAACGCGGCCGCGAACGTGACGACGCCGAACGGCACGGTGACGAGGAAGACCCAGTGCCAGGAGGCGATCCCGAGCAGCCAGCCGGCCAGGACCGGCCCCACGATCGCGCCGGTGGCCGCCACCGCGAAGAGGACGGCCGTGAGGCGGCCGACGCGGCCCGGCCCGGCGGCGCGGGTGGTGATCGTCATGGCCAGCGGCACGAGCATGCCGGCGCCGGCCCCCTGCATGGTCCGGGCGCCGATCAGCGCGCCGATGTCCCAGGCGACGCTGCACAGCACCGCCCCGCACAGGTACAGCGCGAGCGCGCTCAGGTACAGCCGCCGGGCGCCGAACCGGTCCGTGGCCCAGCCGGTGAACGGGATGACGGCGGCGAGCGCGAGCGTGTAGCCGGTCATCGTCCAGGCCGCCGTGGCGACGGTCGTGCCGAACGCGGCCTGGAACGTCGGCAGTGCGACGCTGACCGCGGCGATGTCGAGGTTGAGCATGACGGCGCCCGTGATCACGGTGCCGACGTGGGTCGTGGTGGAGGACGGGCGGCGGGGCCGCCATGATCCTGATCTGGTCATGGACGCGCGGCCGCGCGGGCGGCGCCGAACAGCGCCGGGTTCTCGGCCATGAGCCGCTCGAGCTCGGCCCGCTGCTCCGCCGTCAGCGGCAGCAGCGGCGCCCGGCAGTGTCCGCCGTGCTGCCCGCGGAGCTCCAGCATCGCCCGGTAGAGCGCCAGGTCGCCGACCTGGCCGAGCGGACGGCGCGTGTACAGGTAGCGGTACTGCCGGATCACGGCCGCCCAGTGCCGCGCCGTCGCCAGGTCGCCCGCGCGGACCGCGTCGTACAGCGCCAGCGCCTCGGTGACCGCGACGTTGAGGACGCCGCTGATCCAGCCGTGCGCGCCCTCGGCCAGCCCGGACAGCGGCGCCATGAACCCGCCGTAGAAGACGGCGAAGTCGGGGCCGGTCTCGTCGATGACCTCGGGCACCTGGTGGACGGTGGGGAAGGTGCTCTTGACGCCGTGGACGACGCCCTCACGGTAGAGCATGCCGATGTCGACGGCGTCGAGCTCGGTGGTGCCGCTGTTGGCCGGGTTGTTGTAGACCAGCACCGGCACCGGGCTGGCCGCGCCGACGGTGCGCAGGTGGGCCAGCACCTCCTCGCGGTGCGGGCGCATGTAGTAGGGGAGGATCACCAGCGCGGCGGCGGCGCCGGCGTCGGCGGCCGCCCTGGTCAGCTCGACGGTCTCGGCCGTCGACGCCGTCCCGGTACCGGCGACGACGGGGACCCGCCCGGCCGCCGCGGCCACCGCCGTCGCGACCAGCCGGACCTTCTCGTCCGAGGTCATGGCCACGAACTCGCCGCTGGTGCCGGCGACGACCAGGCCGTGCGCACCCGCGTCGACCAGCGACTCGAGGTGGGTGCGGGAGGCCGGCTCGTCCAGGCGGCCGGCCTCGTCGAACATCGTCAGGCTCGCGGGGAACACCCCGGACAGGGAGAAGCCGTCGCTCATGTCGTAACCCAATCCTTACATAGGACCTATGTCAAGAGACTTGACTACACTTTGAACCGGAACCTAGGGTCCCGTCCATCCCCTCCGGCGGATCGACCACCTGAAGGAGCGTGCGATGCCGAAGCGTCATCACTTCCGAGTCCTGGTCACCGGCCTGGTGACCGCGGTCGCGCTCGCCGGCTGTGGCGGCGGCTCGTCCGAATCGCCTGCCGCGGGCGAGGGCGGCGACGGCGCCACCGGCGGCCAGTCCGCCGGCCCGCTGCGCATGCTCGGCGTCGAGCCCACCCAGGGCTTCGACCCCTCCACCGCGTTCGCGGACGCCTCCCGCGTCCCGATGGCGATGATGTACGAGACCCTCACCGAGCGCGACGGCGAGGGTGAGATCGTCGGCGCGCTGGCCGACTCGTGGGAGGTGTCCGACGACGGCACCGTCTACACGTTCACGCTGCGCGACGGCATCGCCTTCAGCGACGGCTCGCCCATCACCGCGGCGGACGTGAAGTTCTCGTTCGACCGCATGAAGACCGGCGAGGCCCTGCAGGCCCAGCTGGCCACGCTGACCTCCGTCGAGGCCGTCGACGACACCACCGTGGTGTTCGCGCTGTCCGGGCCGATGAGCACGTTCCCGGCGCTGGTGGGGCGTCCCGCCAACGCGGCGATCCTGTCCGAGGCCGCAGTCAGCGCCGACCCCGACTACTTCACCATGCCGACCGTGACGTCGGGCCCCTGGACGCTGTCGGAGTACACGCCCAAGAGCCAGATGACGTTCACGGCCAACGAGCACTACTTCAAGCCGCCCGGCATCGCGACCATCCAGGTCTCGTTCAACAACGACCCGACGGCCAACGCGGCCGCGCTGGAGTCCGGCTCGGCCGACGTCGCCAGCGTCGCCTACTCCGACGCCGAGCGGCTGAAGTCCGAGGGCACCCTGCAGATCGTGCAGTCCGACCAGCTGGCCCCGCTGTTCTGGGGCTGGGACCGGACCAAGGCGCCGTTCGACGACAAGGACGTCCGTCAGGCCGTCGCCTGGGCCGTCGACCGCGAGGGCAAGCAGGAGGCCTGCTGGTTCGGCACCGGCGGCGTCACCTACGGCAACATCCTGCGCCCGTGGGACCCGGCCTACGAGGAGATCAATACCTACAAGGCCGACAACCGCGAGGACGCGCTGGCCGAGGCCGCCGACCTGCTCGACGCGGCCGGCTGGGTCGAGCCCGACGGCGGCGGCACCCGCGTGGCCGACGGCGTCGACGGCGTCGAGGACGGCACGCCGCTGGCCTTCGAGGTCCCGTACGAGGGCAACTGGCCCGCCGCCGAGTGCCACGTGCAGATCCTCCAGCAGAACCTGCAGGAGGTCGGCATCGAGGTCACGCCGAGCAAGTACGACCCGGCCGCCTACTGGGGCGACGTCTCCGCCGGCAAGTTCACGATGTACCACGGCGGCGCCGGCGCGGCGGACTCGATGGACCTCTACGCCAACTGGTTCGCCACCGGCGGCTCGCTCACCGCGCTGACCACGCACCTCGACGACCCCGAGATCAACGCCAAGGTCACCGAGGCGCAGCAGGTCGACGAGGAGACCTCCATCCAGATCATCAAGGACCTGGAGGAATGGCAGGCCGACGAGCTCCCGATGCTCGTGGTGGGATACCAGTGGCCGCAGGTCGGCATGACCCAGCGGGTGCAGAACTACAAGCCGGGCGTCGACGCCGACTCGTACACCCTGGTGGAAGCGACGCTGAGCGAGTGACGCACACTGCCGACCAGGGAGGGAGGTGCCGGTGCTCCAGTACATCGCGCGACGTCTCCTGCTCGCCGTCCCGCTGCTTTTCGGCCTGAGCATCCTGGCCTTCGCCTACGTCCGGCTCATCCCGGGCGACCCGGTGACCGCCATGCTCGGGGTGAACAGCGATCCCGAGCTGGTCGCGAAGCTTCGCGACCAGCTCGGCCTCGACGAACCCTGGTACCAGCAGTACACGAGCTGGCTCGGCAACGTCGTGACCGGCGACTTCGGGCTCTCGTACCGCTCGCGGATGCCGGTGTCGGACATCCTGATCGACCGGATCCCGGCGACGCTCGAACTGGCGCTCGGCGGACTCCTGGTGGGGCTGGCGCTCGCGATCCCGGCCGGGCTGTATGCCGGGTTCCGGCGCGGCAGCCGGGCCGACAACGTCATCACCGGGGCGACGCTGGTCGGCCTGGCGACCCCGGGGTTCTGGCTGGGGACGCTGCTCATGCTGCTGCTGGCGCTGCAGCTGGGCTGGCTGCCGAGTCAGGGCTACGTGCCGTTCGACGTCGACCCCGGGCAGAACCTGCGGCTGCTGGTGCTGCCCGCACTGACGCTGGGACTGGCCATCGCGCCCTACCTCGCCCGGCTGACCCGCACCGCCGTCGTCGAGACCGGTGGTGAGCCCAGCGTCGCGTACGCCCGGGCGCAGGGCCTGCCCGAGGGGACGGTGGCGCGCACGGTCGTGCTGCGCATCTCGATGCCGCAGCTCATCGTCGCCATCGCGCTGACGGTCGGGTTCCTGCTGGCCGGTTCCATCGTCGTCGAAGAGCTGTTCAACTGGCCCGGCATGGGCCGGCTGGTCGCGGCCGGCGTCAGCGAGCGCGACTACCCGATGATCCAGGCGCTGATGCTGGTGTACGGGGCGATCTTCATCGTCGTCAACGTCATCGCCGAGGTCCTGCAGGGCCTGCTGGACCCGCGGGTGAGGCTCACGTGAGCGCCGTCGCCGTCGTGGCCGCGACCGCCGACGGCCCCCGGGTGAAGCGCGGCTGGAAGCTGATCGTGGGCGGCGGGCTGCTCGGCCTGCTGGCGCTGTTCATGCTGGTCGGGCCCATGATCTCCGGGTACGACCCGAACGCCACCGACCTGAACGCACGGTTCTCCGGGCCGTCGGCCGAGCACTGGTTCGGCACCGACGACCTCGGCCGCGACCTGTTCACCCGCATGGCGGTCGGCGGGCGCATGACCATGCTGATCGCGCTCGGGACGGTGGCACTGGCCTCGGCCATCGCGGTCCCGCTCGGGCTGCTGACGGGGTACCTCGGCGGCTGGGTCGACCTCGCCGTCATACGGGTGGTGGACCTGTTCTTCGCCATCCCGACGCTGCTGGTCGCCATCGGCATCGTCGGCATCTTCGGCCCGTCGTTCACCACGACCATGCTGGCGCTCGGGCTGGCGTTCTGGCCGTTCTACGCCCGGCTGGTGCGCAGCGCCGTCGTCGGCGTCCGCGACCTCGCCTTTACCGACGCCGCGCGGGTCATCGGCGCCGGGCGCTGGCGGATCATCCGCAAGGAGATCGTGCCGGCGCTGCTGCCGCTGCTCATCGTGCAGACGACGGTGCTGCTGGGGTTCGCCGTGCTCGACGAGGCCGGCCTCGGCTTCCTCGGGCTGGGCGTCCAGCCGCCCGACGCGTCGTGGGGCGCGCTGCTCGCGCAGTCGCGCGGGTTCGTGCTCAGCCATCCGTGGATCGGCGTCATCGCCGGCGTCCCGATCCTGCTGGTCGTCCTCGGCATCAACATCATGGCCGACGTCCTGCGCGACCGGCTCGACCCGCAGGGGGCCAGCCAATGACCGACCAGCCGCTGCTCAGCGTCCGCGACCTCGCGGTCGAGTTCGGCCACGGCGCCGGCGTGTCCCGGCCGGTCGACGGCGTCGGCTTCGAGGTCGGCGCGCGCGAGATCGTCGGCATCGTGGGGGAGTCCGGCTGCGGCAAGAGCCTGACCCTGCTCGCGCTGCTCGGCCTGCTGCCGGCGGGCGGGCGGGTGGCGGGCGGCAGCATCACGTTCGGCGGGCGCGACCTGCTCGGCGCCGACCCGTCGGTCATCCGCTCGCTGCGCGGCCGGCAGGTGGCGCTGATCCCGTCCGACGCCGGAGCCGCGCTGAACCCCGTCGCCCGGATCGGGAGGCAGCTGCGGCTCAGCCTGCGCACCCACAGCCCGGAGCTGAACTCCCAGCAGCGCCGCGGCCGGGCTCTCGACGCGCTGCGCCGGGCGCGGCTGCCGCGGCCCGAACAGGCCCTCTCGGCGTATCCGCACGAGCTGAGCGGCGGCATGCAGCAGCGCTCGGCCATCGCGCTGGGGTTGCAGAACGAGCCGGTGCTGCTGCTGGCCGACGAGCCCACCACCGCCCTGGACGTCTCGATCCAGGCGGAGATCCTGCGGCTGCTGGTGCAGCTGCGCGACGAGCTGGGCACGGCCATCGTCTTCGTGACGCACGACATCAGCACGGTCCGCGAGATCTGCGACCGCGTCGTCGTGATGTACGCCGGCCAGGTCGTCGAGCAGGGCGGCGTCGACGAGGTGCTCACGTCCCCGAGCCATCCGTACACCGCCGCCCTGCTCGGCAGCATCCCGCCGCTGGGCGGGGTGCCGCCGGACCAGCTCGAGACGGTGCCCGGCATGCCGCCGGATCCCGCCGCGTGGCCCGGCGGCTGCCGGTTCCAGGCCCGCTGCCGCCATCACGTCGCGCTCGGCGGACCCGAGGAGTGCTCGTCGACGTGGCCCGGCAGCGCCGACGGCGTCGCCGTCCACGCCGCCTGTCACTTCCCTCTGGATGCCAGTCCGCTGGAGGAGGTGCGCCGATGAGCGAGCCGCTGCTGAGAATCGAGCAGGTGTCGCACGAGTTCGGCGCCCGCCGCGCGCTGCTGCCGGGCCGGCGCACCCACCTGGCCGTCGACGACGTGTCGCTCACCATCGCCGCGGGCGAGTCGGTGGCGCTGGTGGGCGAGAGCGGTTCCGGCAAGACGACGCTGGGCCGGGTGGTCGCGAAGCTGCTGACGCCGACGTCCGGCCGGGTGCTGGTCGAGGGGCAGGACATCGGGGCCCTGCGCGGCCGCGACCAGCTCGCGTACCGGCGCACCGTCCAGATGATCTTCCAGAACACCCAGCACGCGTTCAACCCGCGGCGAAAGATCCGCGACATCCTCTCCGACCCGTACGAGATCCACCGGCTCCCGACGCCCGGCGGTCGCGACGCCGCGCTCGGCGAGCTGCTCGAACGGGTCGGCCTGCACCCCTCGATGCTGGACCGCTACCCGCACCAGTTCAGCGGCGGGCAGCGCCAGCGCATCGGCATCGCCCGCGCGCTGAGCCTGTCGCCGCGGCTGATCGTCGCCGACGAGCCGGTGTCCGCGCTGGACGTGTCCGTGCAGGCGCAGGTGCTGAACCTGTTCTCCCGGCTGCGCCGCGAGCTCGGGCTGTCGCTGCTGTTCATCAGCCACGACCTGCGCGCGGTCTACTTCCTGTGCGAGCGCATCGCGGTGCTCTACCAGGGCCGGCTGGTCGAGGTGGCGCCGCGTGAGCGACTGCTCGAGAGCCCGCTGCACCCGTACTCGCGGCGGCTCATCGCGGCGGTGCCCGGGCTCGGCGAGCGCGACGGCGCCGCGGCGGACCTCGCCGCGGACCTGGCCGAGGCGACCGGAGACGCGCCCGACGCGGCGCCGGACCGCGGGGAGTCGACGGCGGATGGCGTGGCGGGCGCGGAGCCGTCGCCGGCCCTGGCCACCGGCTGCCACTACGCGTCGCGCTGCCCGCTGCACGTGCGGCTGGGCCGGCCGGAGCGGTGCCTGACGGAGCGGCCGGTACTGCGGGCGGTGGCCGGCGGGTCCGCCGTCGCCTGTCATTTCGCGGAGTCGGCCGAGGACACGGCCGGTGCGCCGTCGCCGTCGGGCCCTGGCATTTCGGTGGTCTCGGAGGAGGTCGGGTGAGGATCGCAGTCGTCGGGATCGGCCTGATGGGCCGGCCCGTGGCGCAGCGGCTGGTCGACGCGGGGCACGAGGTCACCGTGCACTCGCGGCGCAAGGAGAGCGCCGAGGAGGTGCTGGCGGCCGGAGCGTCGTGGGCGGACTCCGCCGCGGCGGCCGGCGACGGTGCCGACCTCGCCATCGCGTTCCTGCCCGACCCGGACACCGTCGAGGCGGCCGTGCTGGGCCCGTCGGGACTGCTCGCGGCGGCCGCGCCACCCGCCGTCGTCGCCGACATGTCCACCAGCCCGCCCGAGCTGGCCCGGCGCCTCGCTGTCGCGGCCACTGACCGGGGTGTCGAGGCGCTGGACGCACCGGTCTCCGGCGGCCCGATGGGCGCGGCGGCCGGCACGCTGACGATCATGGCCGGCGGGTCGGCCGAGGCGTTCGAGCGGGCCCGGCCGGCGTTCGAGGTGCTCGGGACGCCGGTGCTCATCGGCGGGCCCGGCGCCGGGCAGAGCGTCAAGCTGGTCAACCAGCTGCTCATCGGCGGCATCGCGGGCGGCATCGCCGACGCGTGGGCGCTCGCCGGCGCGCTGGGACTGGACCCCGAGGTCGTCGCCGACGTCGTCGGGCGCGGCCTGGGCACCGGCCCGCTGCTGGACTTCATGTGGCCGCGGCTGGTCCGGGGCGACCTCGCGCCCGGCTTCAAGGTCGACCACATGATCAAGGACCTCGCGCTGGCCGAGGCCGCGGGCGAGGAGCACGGGCTCGACCTCGCGGCGGGCCGGTCCGCCCGCGAGCGCTACCGCTGGCTGTCCGACGCCGGCGGCGGCGACCTGGGCACCCAGGCGCTGTACCGGCACGCCGTCCGCGACCGGCCGGACGCCCCCACCGCACCCGTCGCCGAGGAGGACGACCGACCATGACGCTGCGCCTGCCCGGCCGCTACTACCGGCTGTACCCGACCATCGACTCGCCGCTCGGTCACGCCGAGGACGACCTGGAGCTCGGGCTCGACGACACCGCGCTGCTCATCGTCGACGTCTACGGCGCCGGCTTCGACGACGACGTGCCCGAGGGCCTGGACGGCATCTACGAGGTCGACGAGGCGACCCGCGACATGGTCCGGAACAAGATCCGGCCGGTGAAGGATGCCGCCCGGGCGATCGGCCTGCCGACGGTGTACCTGACGAACTACCTGTCGCCCGGCATCGACGAGGGCAACGAGTGGCGCAACATGTCGCAGCGGGTCTGCGACGTCGACGTGCTGACCGCGTGGAAGCCGCCGACGCCGATCCTCGAGCACTCCAAGGTCATCGCCCCGGACGACGACGACGTCCTCATCCGCAAGCAGTACTACAGCGGCTTCCACGAGACCGAGCTGGACAGCGCGCTGCGCAACCGCGGCGTCCGCAACCTCGTCGTCGTCGGGTTCGACAGCCGGGTCTGCCTCGGCACCACCGTCACCGACGCGCTGTACCGCAACTACCGCGTCGTCGTGCTGCGCGACTGCGTGTCGACGTTCGAGTTCCCCGAGACCCGCGAGGGCGGCTGGGCGAACTTCATGGCGATCCGGCACATCGAGTGCAACGTCGGCTACACCTCGACGGCGGAGGACTTCCGGGCGGCCTGCGCCACCGTGGACGTCGCGTGAGTCCGGTCGCCGTCGTCGATGCCCATGTCCACACCGGGCCGCCGAAGTACGCCGCGATCTCGGACTACCGAGCGGCGATGACGGCGTCGGGCGTCGCCGGGGCGGTGCTCGTCCAGCACCTGGGCACCACCGACAACCGGTACCTGCTCGACGCCGTCCGCTCCGACCCGGGACGCTTCGCCGGCGTGGCGATCGCCGACGGTGTGGAGCACGCGGCCGCGCTGCTGTCGGGCGGCTTCGCCGGGCTGCGGGTGGCGCCGTCCGGGCTGGCCGACGGCAGCGGCGACGCCGTGTTCGACGTGCTCGCCGACGCCGGGGCGGTGGCCAGCCTGACCGGCCCGTTCGCGTCCGTCGTCTCCGACGAGTTTCGTTCCGTCGTCGCCGAGCGGCCGCGACTGCACGTGCGGCTGGAGCACCTGGGCTGGTTCCGCTACGGTCCCGGCTCGCCGGACGCCGAGGCGTTTCCGTCGCTGCTGGAGCTGGCGTCGCTGCCGAACGTCAGCGTGATGTGGTCGGGCTTCTTCGCCAACGCCGGCACCCCGTACCCGTACCCCGACGCCCTGCCGTACCTCGAGCGGTTGCTGGACGCGTTCGGGTCCGAGCGGACCATGTGGAGCGGCGACTGGAACCGGGCCGGCCTCGCGGCGGGGGAGTACGACGCCGCCGCCGAGCTGGCGCGGTCGCACTGGGGACTGGACGCGCGGCAGCAGGCCGATGTGCTCGGCCGCACCGCGGCGCGGGTGTTCGGCCTGCCCGCCACGGTCACATCGTCGACGGAGGGAGCACACCCATGACCGGAGTCGCGATCGTCGGCCCGGGCGCCATCGGC
Source organism: Jiangella mangrovi (assembly GCF_014204975.1). NCBI lineage: Bacteria > Bacillati > Actinomycetota > Actinomycetes > Jiangellales > Jiangellaceae > Jiangella > Jiangella mangrovi. The sequence continues at coordinate 6,180,818 of NZ_JACHMM010000001.1, read as the reverse complement.
GACGTGCACGCGCAGGCGCTGGCCCGCCTCGGCGTCACGCCGGTCGCCGTCGCGGGGCCCAAGCCGGACGAGCTGGCCGCGTTCGCTTCGACGCACGGTGTCGCGCGGACGTACGGCGCGCTGGACGACCTGCTCGCCGACGACGACGTCGAGGCGGTCATCGTCGCCACCCCCAGCCACCTGCACGCGTCGCAGTCGGTGGCGGTGCTGGAGTCGGGCCGGCACGTGCTGTGCGAGATCCCCGTCGGGCTGTCCGCGTCCGACGCCGCCGCGGTCGCCGACGCCGCCGCCCGCGCGGGGCGCGTTGCCGCCGTCGGGCACACGCTGCGCTACTGGGAGCCGCACCGCCGGCTGCAGGACCGGCTCGAGTCGACCGGCACGCTGCCGTCCCTGGTCGTCGTGCGGCAGCTGATGCTGCGGCAGACCGACATGGGCTGGACCGGCAAGCTGCGCGACTGGACCGACAGCGCGCTCTGGCACCACGGCGGCCACGCGGTCGATGCCGCGCTCTGGCACCTGCGCCCGGCCGAGCCGGTGACCGTCACCGGGACGGCGGCGCCTCCGTGGCCCGGCAGCGGCTCGCCCATGGACGTCGCCGGCGCCTTCGTGACCGCCGACGGCCGACTGGCGTCGGTGGCAGTCTCGTACCACTCGCGCGAGGCGGTCAGCGACTTCCTCGTCATCGCTCCCGAGCGGACGCTGCTGGTCAACGGGGCGGTGCTGCGCGAGAACGGCGAGGTGGTGTACGACGGCGGCGACGTCGCCACCGTCCAGTTCGACGCCGTCACCGCCCAGGACCGCGCCTTCCTCGACGCCGTCGCCGGCGGCCCGCCGCCCGCCGTGCAGGCGGCCGACATCCTGCCCGCCGCCCGTGTCCTCGCCACCCTCGAAGCGGGTGCTCTTTCCACCTGACCCGCCGACCGCCTTGCCCGCCCCGCGACGTGCAGCGGGGCGGGCAGGGCGCTGTTTCGCGTCCCTTCCCCGGCCGCTTCGTCACCTGATCGTCTTCAGCATTCGGACACCCGGCGATCAGGTGACGAAACCGCGGCTTTACCGTGCCACTTCGTCACCTGATCGTTTCGCGTCCACCTGGTGGAGATGATCAGGTGACGAAGCGACGCACGGAAGGGGCCGGACGGTCACCTGATCGTCGCGTCGAAAACGATCAGGTGACGTCCGTTCGGGTCAGGCGATGACGTAGAGGTAGCCGTCGTCGGCGGTGACGAGGAGCTCGCTGCGCCCGTCGCCGTCGACGTCGGCCGCGACCACGTCGCCGAGCTTGTGGCCCAGCTCGACCGTCCACCTGACGACGGCCTGCCCGCCGTCCGAGGTGAGGCAGACGACCCGGCCGTCGACGGTGCCGACGACGAACTCGGGGCGGCCGTCACGGTCGGCGTCGACGGTGGTGACGGCGCTGCCGGCGGCGCCCAGGTCGTGGGTCCACAGCAGCGCGCCGGTCGCGGCGTTGCGGCACTCGAAGGTGCCGTCGTTCAGCAGGACCCCGAGCTCGACCACGCCGTCGCCGTCGACGTCGGCGATGCCGGGCTGGTGGCCGAGGTGCGCGCCGGGGACGGTCGCGACCCGCCACAGCGTGCTGCCCGACGGCGACGACGCGAACGTCACCACGTCGAGGTAGTCGAACCCGGCCGCCAGCACGACCTCCAGCGCGCCGTCGCCGTCGACGTCGACCAGGATCGGCGTGTGGTAGAGCCCGACGTGGCCCTGCACGATCCCGGGGTCGGCGAAGTCGGTCCCGCTGATGTCATAAAGCAGGTCGGCGGCCAGGAAGAACGCGTTGTCGACGCCGTCGCCGTCGGTGTCCGCGGCCGCCGGCGGGCCGACCCACGGGCCGAACTGCCCGCCCGCGTGACCCGGGCCGTCATTGTCGCGGCTGGCCAGCAGCGTGCCGTCGCGCCCGTCGAGGATCCGCGAGATCTCGGTGTTGTAGCCGGCCTTGTTCGCGCCGACGTACACGTCGAGGCGGCCGTCGCCGGTGAAGTCGCCGAACGTCCACAGGTAGACGCCGTTGGGGCCGACGAACGTGGGTGCGGGCAGGTCGTCGAAGACGTGGCTCCACACCTCGTTGCCGGCGCCGTCGAACACCCGCAGCCGTGACCGCGGGCCCACGGCGTCGACGAACACCACCTCGGCCCGGCCGTCGCCGTTCAGGTCCGCCGCGGTGGCCGACTGCAGCCCGCCGAGGTACACGTACTCGCCGCGGCCGGGCACCCGCCAGCGCTCCTTGAAGGTGCTGCCGCGCAGGTCCAGCACCCGCACCTCGTCGAACGCGCTGACGACGACGCTGCTGCGGCCGCGCCCGTCGAGGTCGGCGACGATCGGGTCGCAGACCAGCGCGCCGAGCCGGGTGCTGCCGAGCACCGTGCCGGCGGCGTCCTCGGCCTGCAGCTCGCCCGACGGCAGCTGGTAGAGCACCGTCGCCGTGCCGCTGCCGTCGAGGTCGCCGGCCCGGTGCAGCACGCCGCCGTCGTCGGCCCGGGTCCACGTCTGCGTGACGGCGCCGCCGGCGAACGTGTAGCCCCGCAGCGAGCCGCCGGTGCGCACGACGAACGAGGCCAGCGGCCCGGGCCGCAGGATCTCGGAGCGGCCGGTGCGCGAGTGCGGGCTCAGCGTCGCCGGGACCGGCGTGTGCGGGTCCATGACGTACTGGGCGTCCGCGAGCGACCAGACCGGGGACCACGCTCCGGCGCCGTCCAGGGCGTAGACCTCGAGCGTCGCCACGGCGGGCGGGGTCTGGTCGGTCGTGACGGCGACCAGCAGCTCGCTGCGCCCGTCGCCGTCGAGGTCCTGGACGCCCCAGAGGTAGCGGTCGACGAGGTCGGCCTTGACCGGGCCGCCGAAGCCCTGCAGCGCGTCGATGACCAGGACGTGCCAGCGCCCGTCGCCGGTGTGGTTGAACAGCGACACCGCGATCTCGACCCGGCCGTCGCCGTCGAGGTCGCCGACGCCGTTGACCGTGGTGCGCAGGGACTTGCCGCTCTCGGGATACTCGACGAACTCGTCCCACAGCAGCTTCAGGCCCTCGGCGTCGCTGTCGACGACGGCGGCGTGCAGCGTGACGCCGTCGCACACCTCGACCAGCTCGAGCCGGCCGTCGCCGTCGAGCTCGATCAGCTGGACCTGGCCGTAGTTGCGCCCGTCGACGTTCGGCCCGGTGACCCAGTCCGCCCGGCCGCGCCAGCCGCTGCCGGTGTCGCGCAGCACGCCGGTGCGCCCGTCGTAGGCGAGGATCTGCGCGTAGCCGGCGATGACCAGCTCGTTGCGCCCGTCGCCGTCGGCGTCGCCGATGACCAGCTCGGGCGCGTACGCGGGCTGGACGTAGTCCGGCGACGTCCGCCAGAGCTCGTACCCGTCGGCGACGCCGCGGTCGAAGGCGATCGAGATGCCGACGGGGCTCAGGTACGGCCAGACGACGATTTGCTGCCCGGCGACGCCGTCCGCGAGCGGGCCGATGCTCATCCAGTCGAACGCGACGACGGCGCCGAAGTCGTGCGACCACAGCACCTCGCCGGTCGCGGCGTCGAGCGCCGCCACCGTCGTCGTGCCGATGACGACCACCTGACGGCCGCCGTCGCCGGCGAGGTCGTAGACGCCGGCGATGTCGGCGGGGGACAGGCCGGGCGCGGACCAGCGCGGTTCCAGCCGCGGCCCGGTCGCGACGACCGAGCCCGCGGTCAGGAACAGCAGCGACGTCGAGCCGTCGCCGTCGAGGTCGGCCGCCATCACCCACGGCGTCGAGCCGCCCAGGTAGGCGCTGGCGACCACCTTCGGCTGCCGGCGCAGCCCGCCGGGGAGCGGCTGGTGGCCGGTGTTGCGGGCGTCGGCGCGGGGGAGTGCCCACTGGCCGGGGGTGCCGCCGGGGCCGGTGACCGCGGCGGCGGTGCCGGTCAGCCGGGACAGGGCGGGGACGCCCGGGACACCGGTGACGCCGGCCAGGGCAGCGGCGCCGGCGGTACCGGCGAGGAACGTTCGGCGACGTACGGGGGGCATCTCGGTCTCCGATCGTTGCTGGGGATGGGTCAGAGGGTGCGGCGCTCCACGGTTCCGGAGCTGGTGCGCACGAGCAGCTCACGCACGCCGCCGTCGGCGACGACGTGCGCCTGCGCCAGCGAGCCGTCGCTGCTCGACGTGTTGGCGGTGGTGAAGGTCTTCTGCAGGTACGGGATGGCGTCGGTGAAGGTGGCGATGCTGGTGAGCGTCAGCGCCGTCTCGTTCCAGTGGTAGGCGCCGGTCTGCCACTTCGGGAAGTAGTACCCCGGGCCCAGCGGGTCCGAGCCGAACCGCGTCGGGCTGATCAGCCACTCCTGCGTCCCGTCGCCGTCGACGTCGACGATGTCCCACAGGAAGACGTCGTCGAGCTCGTACAGCGACGTCGTCGAGCCGGCCTGGCTGACGTGCAGCCGCCACCGGCCGTCGCGGAACACGTTGTAGGCCAGCCGCGAGGCGCCGGCGCGCTGGACGAACGGGTGCGCGGGGTAGGAGACGCGGTACTGGTAGCGGTTGCCGTCGTTGTTGTCGTGGGCGTAGCTGAAGAAGCGGTCCTGGACGGTGTTCGCGGCGGCGTCGTAGATCGAGACGTGCCGCTCGATGCCGCCCCAGATGTCGTAGCTCTGGGTGCCGGTGATCGCGTCCTGGTAGAGCGAGTAGTTGCTGGTCCCGGCCAGCAGGACGATCGAGTTTGGGCTTCCGGGGTCGACGGCGACCAGCCCGTAGTTGCGCCCGGCGATGTCGGTGCGCCCGCCGGTCAGGTACGGCCGGTCGGCGACCAGCTGGCTGCTGCTGAGCGCGCCGATGGAGTACTGCGCGACGCGGCCGCTGGTCCAGAAGACGGCCCGGTTCTGCCCGCTGACCGACGTGATGAGTCCGTTCGCGACGTGGGCGTACTGGATGTAGTCGGTGCCGGTCGGGTACGTGTTCGGCTGGGAGTTCGTGTACGTGGCGTCGTACGACGACGTCGACGGATAGTAGAGCGCGCCGGCCGTGTTGAAGCTTCCGCTCGCGAAGCCGAGGTACCACGACGTCGTCGCGTAGTAGGGCGACGTGAACAGCGTGCTGGTCTCGTCGCCCCAGAGCGGCGCCAGCTCCGACCACTGGCGCGTCGGGTACGGCGTCGTGCCCGGGAAGGACCAGCAGATGTCGCTCATCGGGCTGAGCGGGGTGTGCTGAGTGCCGGTGGCGCCCTGGTAGAAGTGCAGCGTGGTGGTCGTGAGCGGCGTGACGCCGCAGGTGGACCCGGTGCTCGCCGAGATGGTGACGGCCACGTCCGGCCAGCCGTCGGCGTCGAAGTCGTAGCCGCCGGACAGCTGCGTGCCGGTGGTAGAACGGGCCCACAGCTGGACGCCGTCCTGGTCGTAGGCGCGCAACTGGCCGCCGCTGACCCGGTACCCGACGGCCTCGACGGGGGAGTGTCCGGTGACGGGGACGATCGGCAGATAACTGCCGTCGGACAACTGGATGACGGTGCCGTCCTCAGGAGCGACGGCGTGGGCGGGGACGGCGGCCAGGCCGAGCCCGGTGGCGGCGGTCGCGAGCGTCGCGACGGCGGCGATGACGTTCCGGAACAGGTGACGACGTGGCATGGCGGGCTCCTTACCACAGACCTAGGACCTTAGTGACATGACCTAGGTCCTATCATGTCGTGATTTGCCCCGTCTACACCCGTTCCACGGCCGGAGTGCCGACCGGCTCGCCCCTCGACCGTTGATCATGGAGAAGGTCGGCCTCCGAGGCGCTGTTGAGCCGACCTTCTCCATGATCATCAAGGATCCGACCCCCTATGGTGTGGTGAATCCTTGATGATCATGGAAAGCGGCCGTCGGGGCTGGATGTCGGCGGGACCAACTGCCGAACACCACAGCGCAGCCGTCAGCGGCCAGCGCAACCCATCGCCAGCGCGCGCCCGACCATGGAGAGCAGCAGGGGCCGGCCAACTCGGCAAACCCAGCGCACGGTCGCCCGGCGAAACCCCTCAGAACGCGACGGCGTGCACCACTCCGTCGGCGGTCCCGGCGAGGAGCCGCGGCCCGCCGAACGAGCACACCACCAACGTCTCGACGGCGACGCCGAACGACACCGACCAGTCGCGCCGCTCACCCGACCCGGCAGAGAACGCGACCAGTGAACCGTCGGCCGTCCCTGCCACGAAGCTCAACCCCTCCCCACTGGCCAAGGACACGGCGACCAGCGGCGGCCGCTGCGCCACCGCGCCCAGCTCAGCGCTCCACAGGACCCGCCCATCCGCGACGGAGAACGCGTCCAGCCGGCCGTCGCGCGTCACGCAGCCGAGCACGGCACCGGCCAGCGCCGCCTCGCCGGGGAAGTACGTCCACAATGGCGCGCCGTGCCGCCAGCGGACGGCGCCGGCCTCGTCGACCGCGTCGATCCCGTGGATGCCGCCCACCCGCAGCCACCCGGGCGGCGACTCGACCCGCATGGGTGTCGTGTAGGCGGCCGTCCAGTCGTCCTTGGCCAGCACCTCGCCGGTCAAGCCGTCGCGGACGGTGAGCTGGCCGTGATCGTCGTACGCGACCAGCCACCGGCCGTCCGCATCCTGGGCGACGGCAGGGGTGTTGGGGTGCGGGCCCTGGTCGGGGTCGGTCCAGAGCGGCGAGCCGTCGACGACCCGGAACACGCCGATCGTCGCCGTGTGTACGCCGGTCCGCGCCGCCACCAGCAGCAACCGCGCCTCGTCGAACAGGACGGCGTGCGTCGGCCGGCCACGTGCCGGCACCACGGCACGCGCCTCGCCGCCTCCGAGACCCACGCACCGCACGCCGTCGTCCATCAGACAGGCGACGACGGCGGCACCGGACGGCTCGCGCGCGGCCGCCACGACCCGCCCCGGCAACGCGACCTCGGACCCGTCGAGCCCCACCGCCCGGCTGGAGCGCTCACCGTCGAGCAGGACCAGAGGCCGGTCGCCGTCGGTGACGACGAGCGCCTGCGCCCGCCGTCCGCCCGGCCGCACGACCCCGCCCAGAGACAGGTCCGCCCCGATCCGGTGCAGCGCACCCTCGGCATCGAGGAGCACCACCGCGCCGCCCACGCCCGAGTACGCGCCCACCACATCGGGCACCCCCAGCGGCGTCGTCGAACCCGTCGCCGGCGACCACCAAACCGCCGTCCCGTCCGGTTGCCGGGTCACCACACCGCCCGCGAGGCCCACGAGCGACCGCCGCTCGGCGTGGAAGGACACGTCGGCCGGCAGCTCGTCGGCGCCGCACACCACCGGTTGACCCTCGTGCGAGGCCACCACGGCGTCGAGGTCGTCCAGCCGCACCGCCAGCGTCGGCTCGCGGCCGGTCAGCGCCCGCGCGGTCGCGGGGGAGACGATCGCCAGCGTGCCCGCAGCGCCCCAGAAGTAGTGCCCGGGCAGGGACCGCAGCCGCTCGCCGGTGACGGCGTCGTCGACGACGGTGGTCCAGGTCGCGCCGTCGTGGTGGCCGGTGACCAGCCACGGGTTCGACCCGTGCCGCGGCACGACGGACGACACCTGCGGCCGCAGCTCCTGGGCGTCGTGCGGCCAGTCCTTCTCGACGAACCGCCCCCACGCCCGCGACAGCTCGCCGTCGCGCACCCGCGTGACGGCGTAGTACTCCTCGACCTGGCAGCTCACCATGACGACGATCCGCTCGCCATCGGGCGCGGACGCCACCCGTAGCAGGCCGTACGGGCGGGCGCACGGGTAGTCGCCGGGATCGGGACGGTAGGCGACCTCCGTCACCGTCGACCCGTCGTCGATCGACAGGACGACCTGCAGCAGCCGCCCGTCCTCGCGGCCGAGCACCAGCCGCTCGCTGCTGACGTCGTCGTCGCTGGTGCCGTAGCCCGAGCCGGTGCGCGTGGACAGCAGCAGCTGCGGCTCACCCGAACCCAGTACGTCGTCGACCACCATGACCGGGCCGAAGCCGGTGTCGTAGTGGCCGCCGAAGTCGCGCACCCAGCGCGTCTCGACCGAGCCGCCGGGCAGCAGCTCGCGGCACGTGACGGCGGTCGCGTAGGTCGGCGCGGTGAACCAGAGGACGCGGCCTCCCACATCGGCCACCTTCGACGACCCCGGACCGGACAGGTTCGTGCCGTCCGGAGCCACGCCCTGCCACGTCGAGGCGCCGGTCCGCAGCGACACCCGCCGCACCACGCGCTCGCCCGACAGGACGAGAGCCGTATCGCCCACCACGTGCAGCACCCGCGTCGCCGCCGACGTCCCGTCCGACCACAGCAGCGTGCCGTCCCAGGACCAGGCCTGCAGCGTCGCGCCGGCCAGGACCAGCACGCCCGAGTCGAACTCGGCGACCTGGCGGACGTCGGCGCCGGTCGCCCAGCGACCCACCACGGCCGGCGGCGTCCCGCTGCCGACCACCGCGGAGACGCCACGGTTCGCGGCGCCCCGAGCGGTCAGCCAGTCGCCGCGCCCGGAGGAGTCAGGACCCGTCATGGCGCGCGGCCGACGACCAGTAGCCCAGCGCTCGCTGGACGATCTCGACCGCGCACCGCTCGGCGGCGTCGCCGTCGTGGGCGGCGATGGCCTCGATGAGCGCGACGTGCTGCTGGTTGGTCTCGTCGTGGCCGACGCCCTTGGACCGGGTGATCTGGGCGCCGCGGCGGCGCTCCTCGGCCAGCGTCTCGGAGAGCACCTGCAGCATGCTGTCGACGAGGCGGTTGCCGCAGGCCTGCGAGATGAGCTCGTGCAGCCGCAGGTCGGCGGGGACCCGCGCCTCGAGGTCGTCGCCGGTCTCGAGCACCCGAGAGAGCGCCTTGCGCATCTCGGCGACGTCCTCGGCGGTGGCGCGCTCGGCGGCCAGCCGGGCGGCGTGCCCCTCGAGCAGCGCGCGGAAGTCCATGAGCTCGTCGATGGCCGACGGGTCGGTGTCGACGAGGAAGCGGATGTAGTTGCCCATGGCGGCCGGGCGGAGGCTGCCGACGACGGCGCGCTTGCCCTGCCGCGTCGAGATGATGCCCTCGTTGTTGAGGGTGCGCAGCGCGTCGCGGACCACGCGCTGGCTGACGTCGAAGCGCTCGCCGTACTCGGCCTCGGAGGGCAGTTCCTCGCCGGGCTGCAGGCCGCCCTTGGAGATGTCGGCCCGGATGCGCTCGGCCACCTGGACGCCGAGGGGGACACGGCGCCCGTGGTCGGACAGCCGCCGGGTGAGGCGGTCGTCGTCGTCCGCCGCGGGTGCGGACTCGTCGACCTCTGTGCCGGATCGCGCCACTGTCGCGTCACATCCTCTCGACCACTACCGGGGCAGGTGAGGCACGAGCATAGTTCAGGGCTTGATAAGTAAACACCTAAGTCCTAGGTTCTAGGAAGGAGGTGTCATGAAGATCGATCGAATTCGTTCGTGGCCGGTGGACTTCGGCTTCTACAACGCCGTGTACGTCAGGGTCGAGACCGACGACGGCGCGGTCGGGGAGGCCGAGGTCGCCATGCGGCGGCGGACGCGGTCGATCGTCGCGTTGCTCGACGAACTGGGCGACGAGCTGCGCGGCCAGGACCCGACCCGCATCGAGCAGCTCAGCGAGCGGATGTACCGCGACGCGTTCCTCGGCGGGACGCTGCTGACCATCGGCATCAGCGCGGTCGACATGGCGCTCTGGGACCTCAACGCGCGGGTGCTCGGCGTGCCCGTGCACCGGCTGCTCGGCGGCGCGTTCCGCGACGAGGTGCTGGTCTACACCCACGCGAAGGCCGGCGAGTCGCCGGACGCGCTGGCGGCGACGGCACGCGCCCGGGTCGACGCCGGGTTCAAGGCGATCAAGACGACGCTGCCCGGGTTCTACGAGAAGGTGACCAGCGTCCACCACGAGCACGGCCAGCTCGTCCCCGCACGCCAGACCGAGACCGAGCTGCTGCCGCCGTGGATCTTCGGCTACATCGCCGAGTACTTCCAGGCCGCGCGCGAGGCCGTCGGCCCCGACGTCCACCTCATGGTCGACTGTCACGGCCGGCTCAACGTCGCGAACTCGATCCGGCTGGCCGAGGCGCTGGCGCCGTACGACCTCACCTTCATCGAGGAGCCGGTGCCGTACGAGCGGCCGGACTGGTTGCGCGAGGTGTCCAGCCGGGTCAGCACGCCCATCGCGGCGGGGGAGCGGTGGGGCAACCACTTCTCGAGCGCGCCGTTCATCGAGCAGCACACCGTGGCCGTCGCTCAGCCCGACGTGGGCATCTGCGGCGGGCTGACGGCGGCGCGGAAGATCGCCACCCTGGCCGAGGCGCACGGCGTCTCCGTCGCGTTCCACAACCCGTTCGGTCCGCTGCAGAGCGCCGCGACCTGGCAGCTCTCCGCTACGCTGCCGAACTTCCTCATGAGTGAGTCGATGATCACGCCGGAGCAGGCGCCGTACTGGGAGCGCTACGTCGAGAACCCGCCGCGCGTCGACGGCGGCGTCTGGCGGGTGGACCCGTCACCAGGGCTCGGCCCGCGGCTGCGGCTGGAGGAATTGGAACGTTCCGAGCCGCGCTTCGTGCTCGACCTGGGCGGGACCCGATGACGGCCTCGACGCGGGCGCCGTTCGACGTGCTCATCGAGCACGGCACGGTCGTCGACGGCACCGGCAACCCGGCCTTCACCGCGGCCGTCGGGATCCGCGACGGCCGGGTGACGCTGCTGCGGGGGTCGACGGCGGACGTGCCGGCCCGCGAGCGCGTCGACGCCACCGGCCGCATCGTCGCGCCCGGCTTCATCGACCTGCACAGCCATTCCGACCTGGTGCTGCTCGGCGACCCGGACCTGGAGATGAAGATCCGCCAGGGCGTCACCACCGAGGTCATCGGCGTCGACGGGCTGTCCTACGCGCCGTTCGACCGGCCGGCGGACCTGAGCGCGTTCTCGGAGCAGAACGCCGGCATCGCGGGGCTGCCCGCCGAGCCGCTGGGCTGGGGCTCGGTCGCCGACCAGCTCGCCGCCTACGACCGCACCGTCGCCGTCAACGTCGCGACGCTCGTCGGCAACACGGCGCTGCGGGTCAACGCGCTGGGCTGGGAGCCCGGCATCGCCGACGGCGCCGCTCTGGACCGCATGCGGGGCCAGGTCCGCGACGCGATGTACGACGGCGCCTTCGGCCTGTCGACGGGGCTGGACTACCCGCCGGGCGCGCACGCGACGACGGACGAGCTCGTCGCGCTGGCGGCCGAGGCGGCGGAGCTGGGCGGGATGTACCACACCCACGTCCGCTACGGCCTGGGCGACACCTACCTCGACCCGTTCCGCGAGGCCGTCGACATCGCCCGCCGGTCCGGCGCGCCGCTGCAGGTCACGCACTTCTCCCGGTCCGCCCGAGCCGAGTACACCGGCGGCGCGCAGCGGATGCTCGACCTGCTGCAGGCCGAGCGCGACGCCGGCCTCGACGTCACGTTCGACACCTACACCTACGAGTGGGGCGGCACCCGGCTCAGCCGGCTGCTCCCGCTCTGGGTGCAGGAGGGCGGGCCGGACCGCCTGCGCGAACGGCTGGCCGACGGCGCCACCCGCGAGCGCATCGCCGCCGAGGTCGAGTCCAGCGGCGCGGCCCGGCAGTACGTCGCCAGCGCCCCGTTCTCGGACCTGCGGCTGGGCTATCTCACCAGTTCCGAGTACGACCGCTTCGAGGGCTGGTACCTCAGCGAGGTCGTCAGCACCCTCGGCGTCTCGCTCGGCGTGGCCGTCTGCGACCTCGTGGCGGCCAACCCCGGCGCGACGTTCACCCGGCCCAGCCCGCACGCGATGACGCTGTGGAAGTTCGTCTGCCACCCGCTCGGCATGATCGCCAGCGACTCCGTCTTCATCGGCCTGGCCCCGAGCCCGCGCGCCTACGGCTGCTTCACGCGCGTCCTGGCCGACTTCGTCCGCGAGGAGCGGCTGCTCAGCCTGCCCGAGGCCGTCCGCAAGATGTCGTCGTTCCCCGCCCAGAGGCTCGGCCTGCCCGACCGCGGCGTCCTGCGCGACGGCGCCGTGGCCGACGTGGTCGTGTTCTCGCTCGAGCGCAGCCTCGCCCCGGCCAACTTCGAGCGCCCCCGCCAGCTCGCCGAGGGCGTCGACGACGTCTTCGTCTCCGGGACGGCGGTGCTGCGCGACGGCGCTCTCACCGGGGCGCGGCCGGGGCGGGCGCTGTACGGCCCGGCGAAGGACCGCGGCCCGGCAGCGGCGGTGGTGACGGCGTCAGCTGCGGCTCCCGCACTGGTGGAGCCCGCGGCCGAGGGCTGACCCCGTCGCCGCCGGAGCGGTTGGGGAGTGGGTCCTGACCCGCTCGTGATCATGTCCCCTCGCGGTCGCTGTGGCGCCGTGAGGGGACATGATCATCGGACTCAAGTGGGCTATTCGGCGGGGACGGCGTCGCGGATCGCCTTCGCCGTGGTGGCGGGGTCGTAGCCGTCGGGGACGCCGTCGACCATGATGATGTCGCCCTCGATGTGCCGCGAGCGCAGCGGTGCGATCTCTTGGTACTCGGGGGAGTCCCACCAGGTCCGCGCCTCGGTGAGGCTCGGGAAGCCGATCATCACGACGCCGCCCGGCCAGCCGCCCTCGAGCACCGCGTGCTGCGTGGCGTGCACCAGGAATCGGCCGCCGTACGGCTCGAACGTGCCGGGAATGCGCTCGATGTACTCGGCGATGTCCGGGTGCGGGGCGGCGTCCTGCAGGTGTGCGATGACGTAGGCGGGCATGGTGTCCTCTCCGTCGGCGGGGTTCTTCACAACGTCAGTCGCGCCCGCGGAACCAGACCGCCAGCAGGGCCGTCACGGCGGGCAGCGCCATGACCAGCAGGATGGTGGTGCCCAGCCAGAGCGGGACGTACTGGTCGTAGGGCTCGCCGCCGACGCCGGCGACGACCGTCAGCGTGCCCATGCCGAGCGCGAACAGCGTCGTCACTGTAGCGCGCACGCCACGGTCGCGCTTCGCCGCCCAGAGCGCGCCGAACCAGCCCGCCAGTCCCAGGACGCCGATGACCACCAGCGTGATGGCGATGGCGTTGCGGTCGAGCGCGACGTCGTCGGCGCCCCACTCGGGATAGGCGTCCTGCACATGCCCCTCGATCGAGCCGAAGAACCAGAGGTCGAGCAGCGGCAGCAGGAGGCACACGACCTGCAGGCCCACCCCGAGCTGCAGCGCCTGCGCCGTGCTCTGCCAACGGCGGGTGCGGGTCTCGGTCTGCGTCGTCATGGTGGACTCCCTTCTCTTACGGTGTATGACTTACGGCTCGATGGTAGTCTTACGCCGTAAGTGATGCAAGGAGGTTCTGACGTGGGCAAAGCGCGAGTGCAGGGCCGCCACGCGGGGCTGACCCGCGACCAGGTGCTCGAGGCCGCGGTCCGCCTGGTCGACCGCGACGGCGTCGACGCGCTGTCCATGCGCAAGCTGGCCGGCGAGCTCGGCGTCGAGGCGATGACGCTCTACCACCACGTGCGCAACAAGCAGGGGCTCGAGGACGCCATCGTCGAGTACGTCCTCGCCGAGTCGCTCGGCCCGCCGCGCGAGTCCGCGCCCTGGCAGGAGGTCGTCGCCGGCCACGCCGACGAGCTGCACCGCGGGCTGACGCGCCACCCCGGCGCCGTCGTCCTGTTCGCGTCGCGGCCCGCGATCACCCCGGCGACACTGGCCGTCCTCGAGGGCGTCCTGCGGGTCCTGCGCGACGCCGGGTTCGCGCCGCGGACGGCGTTGCACCTGGTCTACGCGGTCGCCTCCGCCGTCGTCGGGCAGCACCTCGCCTACGCGACGGCTCCGGCCGAGCCGCCGCCCGACGCCGGCGCCCTGGCCGACGCCGGGCTGCCCGTCTTCGCCGCGGCGCTCGCCGACGGCCCGGTCACCGTCGAGAGCCGCCTCGAGATCACCGTGACGGCGCTGATCGCCGGCTTCGCGACCTTCCTCGACGCCTCCTGACCACGGCCGGGTTGCCGGCCGCGACGGCGCGGCGCCTGGGCTAGTCGCCGGGGTGGACGGCGAAGACGGTGCCGGAGGCGTCGAGGAACACGTCGTACTCGGCGCCGTCGCCGCTGACGACGTCGACCTCCCAGCCGTCCCAGCCGTCCTCGGTGTTCCACTCGACCTCGACGACGCGGGCGCCGGGGCCGACGGCGTGGGCGGCGGTCGTGGCGACGGTCACGTGGTCGACCATGGCGGCGATGTCGGTCTGCCAGGGGGTGTCGCCGATGGCGTCGCGGTAGGTGATGCCGTTGACCGTGAACACGTCGGCGTCGTCGCGCTGGTCGTCCGGCTCGTAGCGGACGCCGAGGGTGACCTCGGTGCCGTCGAGGTCGCGCAGCTCGGCGAGGACGGGCTCGGTGACGCCGTCGCGGTCGAAGTCGTCGGCGACGGGATCGGAGAACAGCCAGGCCTCGGGCCCGAAGTCGACCTCGACGCCGGCGACGTACCAGTCGTCGGCCTCGGTGCCGGGCCGCAGCTCGCCGACCAGCTGCTCGAGGCCCTGGACCGACTCGGACTCGGGCCCTCCGCCGGGCCCTCCGTCGGGCGGCGGCGACGGCGTGCCACTGACGGCGACGCCCACCCGGATGGGCTCGAAGGTCCCGACGGGGTCGCTGATCAGGAGGTAGCCGACCGCCGCGGCCCCGCCGAGCCCGGCGGCCGCGAGACCGGCGGGGACGAGCAGCTGTCGAACGCGCACTGTGGATCCCATGCTCGAACCGGTTGGACTACCGACGATCCACCGGCACCATGATGCTGAGATGAAGGCGACCTGAAAGCCGTCTTCAGGTTCTCCTCATGGAGCCTTCAGCATCGGTCGCGACGCTGGACGCCACCGCGGATCGAGAAGAGGCGAGGGTTGGCAATTCTGCTGGTCGAGGACGAGGCAGGGATCGTCGCGTTCGTGCGCCGCGGCCTCGAGAACGCCGGTTACCAGGTGGTCGTCGCTGACGACGGCATCGACGGGCTGGTCATGGCGCTGTCCTCCGAGGTCGAGATCGTCGTGCTGGACCTCGGGCTGCCCGGCATCCCGGGCGAGGAGCTGCTGCGCCGCCTGCGCCGCCGTCGCCCCTCGGTGCCCGTGATCGTGCTCACTGCTCGCGATTCGGTGAGCGACCGCGTCGCCAACCTGGACGCCGGGGCCGACGACTACATGGTCAAGCCGTTCAGCATGAGCGAGCTGCTGGCCCGGATCCGGGCCCGGCTGCGCGGCGGCGACCAGGGCCGCGGCGACGTGCTGGCCGTGGGTCCGCTGACGCTGCACCTCGGCGCGCACACCGCGGCGGTCGACGGCCGGACTGTGACGCTGTCGGCCCGCGAGTTCGCCCTGCTCGAGGTGCTCATCCGCCACCCCGGGCAGGTGTTCTCGCAGCCGCAGCTGCTGGACCGGGTGTGGGGCTACGACTTCGAGGGCGCGTCGAACGTCGTCGAGGTCTACATCAGCCAGCTGCGCCGCAAGCTCGGCGGCGACCTCATCCAGACGATCCGCGGCGCCGGCTACCGGCTCGGGACGGGAACCGAGTTCGAGTGACCCTCACCGGCCGCGTCCTCATCCGGTCGCTGGCGGTCATGGCGCTGGTGATCGGCGGCGTGGCGGCGCTCACCTACGAGATGGTGCGGATGTCCGGCCGCGGCGACATCGACGTCCTGCTCGAGGACGAGGCGGTCCAGCTCGGCGCCGCGCTGGACGACCAGCTGGCCGCCGCGGTGGGTCCGGGCGGGACGGTGTCCGGCCCCGAGGCCGAGCGGGCCGCACGGCAGGCGCTGGCCATCCATCCCAGCGGCACCCGCCACGTGTCGCTGGTGACGGTGAACGGCACCCGCCTGCAGAGCACCGGCGGCCCGTCCCGCGTGGCGACCCTGATGCGCGGCCGCGACGCACCTCCGGCCGAGCCGGGCACCATCCGCTCCCTCGACACCACCGGCGGCTCGGTGCGGGTCCTCGACGCCACCGTCCTCGACGAGTCCGGCGACGGCGTCGCCACCGTCACCGTCGTCGCGCCCCTGGATCCCGCCACCGACACCGCGGCCACGGTGCTGCGCGGCGCGGCCCTCGCCGGGGTGATCGGCCTCGCCGGCGGCGGGCTCGCGCTCTGGCTGGTGGTGCGGCGCACGCTGCGCCCCGTCCGCGACGTCTCCGCGGCCGCGAAGGCCATCTCGCCCGCCGACCTCGCCAGCCGCGTCCCGGTGCCGGCCACCGAGGACGAGATCGCCGAGCTGGCCACCGAGCTGAACCAGATGCTCACCCGCATCGAGCAGGGCGACATCAGCCGGCGCCGCTACCTGGCCGCGATCTCGCACGAGGTGCGCACGCCCCTGGCCGTCGCCGAGGGCCACCTGGAGCTGCTCGGCACCGCCGACGCGGCGATCGTGCGGCACGAGCTCGACCGGTTGAGGCGCGTGCTCGACGACCTCACCGACATCGCCCGCGGCCGCGACGAGATCGACGTGCGGCGGGACCTGGTGTTCGTGCCCGACCTGTTCGGCGCCGTGCAGGATCGCGTGGACGCCCTGCCCTACGCCCCGTCCGTCACCGTCGTGCCGCCGCCGCCCGACGTGCTGCTCGGCGACCAGGCCCGGCTCGAGCAGTGCCTCGCCCACCTCATCGCCAACGCCGTCGACCACAACCCGCCCGGCACCCGCGCCACCGTCGGCGCCGCCCTCCGCGACGACACGATCGTCCTCACCGTCGCCGACGACGGGCCCGGCATCGACCCGGAGCTGCTGCCGCACCTGTTCGAGCCGTTCCTCAACACCCGCGCCGTCGGCTCCAGCCGCACCTCGGGTTTGGGTCTCGCCGTCGTGCGCGCCCTCGTCGACGCCCAGCACGGCCGGGTCGAGATCGACAGCGGCCCCTCCGGCACGTCGGCGACGATCACCCTTCCGCGCCCCACCGCTGAGCCCGGGCTTGCGTAGAGTGCGTCGCCATGGGCGACGAACCGGTGCGGCGCGGGGACGAGGCGTCGTGGGCGCTGGAGCGCGTGTCCGACGCCGACCGTGAGCGGGGCGCGGAGCTGGTCCGGACAGCCTACGGCGACGGGCGGATCGGGCTCGACGAGATCGACGAACGGCTCGGGGCGGTCATGTCGGCTCCCCCGTTTCCATGATCATCAACCATTTGGGCTGCTATAGCGACCCGAAACGTTGATGATCATGCTTCACGGCGAGCGAGCGTCAGGAGGGAGTTGTCCTCGCTATAGCGAGGAGAACAGCCTCCTGACGGTCTAAGTACCTCGCGCCGTGGCGGCGACGCAGCCGGTCGTCGCCTGAGCGGCCGCGTGCGGCTGCGGTTGGTGGCGGGTGAGGTGACGGTGGTGCCAACTGTTGGCCTGAGCGTCACCTCGTTCGTGCGATTCTCGGCGGCGGCGGGCGCCGCGCGGCCGCACGATGATCATCAAGGATCGACCCCGTCATAGCGATGCGAATCCTTGATGATCATGTCGGTGCACCGGTGCCGGCTCAGCGGCGCGGTTCCCAGCGGAACATCCGGCCGGCCAGCGCCACCGCGACGACCACCCAGCTCAGGGTCGGCACCAGGAGGATCAGCGAGTCCGCGACGGCGGCCCCGCCGTCCCAGGCGTCGACGACGAGCTCGGTGGCCGAGCCGCCGGGCAGCACCCGCTTGAGCGGCGCGAGGTCCTCGGTGCCGGTGATGCCCACCCAGCTGGCGACCGCGATCACCGACAGGCTGACCGGCAGCGTCGTCACCTGGGCGTGCTCCGGCGAGTTCGTGAGTCCCGCGGTGGCCAGGGCCAGGCCGGCCATCATGGCCAGCGTCGCCACGACCGCCACGGCCAGTAGCGCCACCTGGGCCGGTCCGCCGGCGACCACGCCCAGCACGATCAGGATCACGGCCACCTGGAGCAGCGCGATCACCGTCACCGGCAGGAGCAGCCCGGTGATGATGTCGGCGTCGCCCGCGGCGGTCGAGCGCAGCCGCTTGAGGAAGAGGTTCTGCCGCCGCGAGGCCAGCGTGGTCACGGCGGTGGTGTAGAGCCCGAAGGCCATCACGGTGAACATGACGATCGCCGCGATGTAGCCGAGGCTGGCCGCCTCGGCGAAGATCTCGTGCCGGTGGACGAAGAAGGCGCTGACGAAGACCGGGATGATGAGCCCGGTGACCAGGACGAGCCGGTTCCGGAAGATCTGGATCAGCTCACTGCGAGCGATCGCGAGCATGGGACGTGTCCTTCCTTCAGCCGCGCTCGATGGCGCGGAAGACGTCGTCGAGGCTGGTCGGGCCGGCCTTCAGCTCCCGCAGGTCCACCCCGGCGTCGTGCGCCCAGCCCAGCAGGCGGTGCAGGTCGCCCTGCAGGTCGAAGGTCTCGACCAGGACCGCCCCGTCGGCGGCCACACCGGCCCCCAGCGGCGGCTCGGGAGCGCCGGGCGGGAGCGTGAAGCCGATGAGCGACGGCAGCGTCTGCGTCAGCTCGACGACGGTGCCCTCGCGGTGGAACGTGCCCTGGTGCATGAGCCCGATGCGGTCGGCGCGCTGCTGCGCCTCCTCGAGGTAGTGGGTGGTGAGCACGACGGTGGAGCCCTCCTCGCGCAGCCGGTCGACGGCTGCCCAGAGCGCGTCGCGCGACTGGATGTCGAGGCCGGTGGTGGGCTCGTCGAGGATGACCAGCTCGGGTCCGCCGTAGATGGCGGTGGCGAAGTCGAGGCGCCGCTTCTCGCCGCCGGACAGCTGCGACACCAGCGTGCCCGCCTTGTGCGTCAGGCCGGCGACGCCGAGCACGCGGCCGGCGTCGTCCTGGCGGCGGGTCAGCGTGCCGATGAGCCGGACCGACTCCGTCACCGTCAGGTCGGGGGAGAAGCCGCTCTCCTGCAGCATGATGCCCATGCGCGGGCGGACGGCGCCGCGGTCGTCCGGGCGCCGCCCGAAGACGCGGACGGTGCCCGAGGCGGCCGGCCGGTGCCCCTCGATGACCTCGAGCGTCGACGTCTTGCCGGCGCCGTTCGTGCCGAGCAGCGCGTACAGCTCACCCCGTCGCACCTGGAAGGACAGATCGTCAACGGCGTGGAAGTCGCCGTAGCGGACGTGCAGGTTCTCGACCTCGATGACTGCTGTGGACATACCTCGATCTCACCGGCGGGGAGCCGTTGCCGGTAGTGGCGCCGCGTCATGTGCACGTATGACGCAGTGTCACTGGCACGCCCGCACGTCCGCCCGAATACTGGACGCACGATGTCCGAGACCACGACCCGGGGACAGCTGCGCAGGCTCAACCTCCTCATGGTGCTCCCGGCGGTCGCTCTCGGCGGCGTGCTGACGGTGGCGCTGGACGCCGAGACGTGGGTCGACGGCGTCGGCTCGAGCATCGGCGTGGTCGCGGCCATGGTGGCGTTCGTGGCCTGGACGAGGGGGGACCTCGCGCGGGTCGCCGTGCCCTGCCTGGTCGTCGCCGCGGGCGTCTGGGCCTTCGGCGTGCTGGTCGCCGGCAGCGGCAAGGCGATCTTCGCCCTGTCCGTCGTCGGGCCGATGATGGTGCCCCGGCTGCGACGGCACCGCACCGCTGCCGCCGTCGCCCTGATCGCCTTCGTCGCCGTCGTCGGAGCGACCCGGTTCCTGGTGACGCAGGACGTCCCGCGCGACGTGCTGATCGAGTACGTCATCGTCCCCGTGGGCGTCGTCGCCGTCGTGACCGGGCTGATGTTCCCCAACAAGCGGTTCTACGACGTCGTCGACGAGCTGGAGGAGTCGCGACGGCGTGAGGCGGAGCTGGCGGTCGTGCGCGAGCGGGTGCGCTTCGCCAGCGACCTGCACGACATTCAGGGCCACACGCTGCACGTGGTGAAGCTCAAGATCGCCCTCGCGCAGAAGCTGGTGCACCGCGACCCCGGCCGGGTGGAGCAGGAGCTGCGCGAGATCCACGCGCTGGTCAGCGACACCATCACCCAGACCAAGGAGCTCGCCTACGCCCAGCGGCGGCTCAACCTCAGCGCGGAGCTGGAGAACGCGAAGAACCTCTTCGAGGCCGCCGGCATCGACGTGCGCATCGACCGCGACGGCGACGCCGGCCCGCACGCGAACGAGCTGCTCGGCCAGGTGCTGCGCGAGACGACGACCAACATCCTGCGCCACGCCCAGGCGGGGCAGGTGCGCATCACGCTCACGCCGTCGGGCATCGCCATCGCCAACGACGGCGCCCCGGAGAGCCCGCTGCCGGAGCTCGGCGGGCTCGCCGCGCTGCGGGACCGCGTGGCTGGCGACGGCGGCGAGCTGACCGTCGAGCAGAGCGACGGATGGTTCCTGACGGCGGCGACGTTCCCCCAGTCCGCACCGACCGCATCGTCGACACCGTCCGCACCCGAGACAGGGGAGGCCCGATGACCACCGTCGTGCTCGCCGACGACGAGGTGCTGCTGCGCAAGGCGCTCGCGGCGCTGCTGCCGCTGGAAGGCGACATCAGCGTCCTCGCCGAGGCGGAGAACGGCGAGGAGGCCGTCCGGGCGACGCTGCGGCATCAGCCCGACGTGCTGGTCATCGACCTCGAGATGCCCGGCGTCGACGGCCTCGGCGCGGTCTCGGCGATCCGCCGGGTCCGGCCCGACCAGGTGATCCTCATGCTGACCCGGCACGCCCGGCCCGGCGTCCTGCGCAAGGCCTTGAAGCTGGGCGTCCAGGGCTTCGTCAGCAAGTCCGCGGAGCCGGCGCACATCACGTCCGTCATCGCGAGCCTGCACCAGGGCCGGCGCTGGATCGACCCGGACGTCTCGGCCCTGGCGCTCGTCGACGACTGCCCGCTCACCGACCGCGAGGTCGACGTGCTCCGCGCGACCGGCGAGGGGTACGCCGTCGCCGACATCGCCCGCCAGCTCCACCTCGCCGAGGGCACCGTCCGCAACTACCTGTCCAACGCCATGCAGAAGACCCAGACCCGGACCCGGCACGACGCCGCGCGGTACGCGCGCGAGCACGACTGGCTATGACGCCGCTCGCGGCGACGAGAGGACGACCATGGAGAACGACCTGCTGATCGTCGAGGACCTCATGCTCCTGCTGCTCGACGACGACCACGGCATCCCGGCCGGCGCCGGCACGCTGTACTACACGCTGGGCGGCGCCATGCTCGTCGACCTGGCGCTGCGCGGCCGCATCGAGATCGACGAGGGCCACGCCGGGCTGAACGGCCCGAAGGTGCTCGCCGTCGACGGCGACCCGCTCGCCGACCCGTTGCTGCGGGACGCCCACGAGAAGGTCGCCGAGAAGCCCCGCGGCGTGCAGACGCTGCTCATCACCCTCGGGTCCGGGCTCGACACCCAGGTGGTCGACCGGCTGGTCGAGCGCGGGCTGCTGCGCCGCGAGAAGAAGAAGCTGCTGCGGCTGTTCCCCACGACGTCGCTCGAGGTCGAGGACGGCCGGCACGAGGCCGAGCTGCGGCGCCGGGCGCGCGCCGTGCTCGAGGACGGCGCGCCCCCCGACCCGCACACCGCCGCGGTGCTCGGGCTGGTCTCGGCGAGCGGCACGCTGCCGTCGATCCGGCCCGCCCTCGCGACGTGGTCCAGCACGACCTACCAGCGGGCGAAGGAGCTCGAGCAGGGCCACTGGGGCGCCGAGGCCGTGAACGCGGCCGTCATGCGCACCGCTGCGGCCGTGGCCGCCGCATCAGCCGTCGCCATCACCACGGTGACCACGACCACCACCTGACGGAGACGGCGGCTCAGCGCTCGTCGTCGCGGCGGTCCGGATGGGCGGTGATGACGCCCAGGTCGAAGGTCTCGACGTCGCCGAGAGCGCGGTCGAGCGGATTGGACTCCAGCGGCGCCGGCTCACGTCCCCGGAGCGCGTCGCGTACCCGGGCCCAGGCGCTCCGGCGCGGAGGCCGTTCCGCGCGGGCGGCGGTCGCCGTGGCGGCGATGGCCGCGACGAGCTCGGGGCCGCCGTAGCTCCGAGCGACGATCAGGGCGGCCTGGAACGCCGCCGGGCCGCCGGAACACGTGATGACCGGCCCGTCGATGACCAGCCGCTCGGCCGATGGGTGGGCGCCGTAGCGCTCGAGGAGCGGGCCGGCCAGCCAGTGGGTGGCCGCGGTGGCGTCGTCGAGCAGACCGGCCGAGGCCAGCAGTGTCGAACCCGTCGAGCTCGCCAGCAGCCACCGCGGTGACACGCGGCGCAGCCAGGATGCGATCTCGGGGTGCCGGTCGGCCCCCACACCACCCGGGACGGCGACGATCTCAGGGGCGTTGATCTCGGCGAAGGTGGCGTCGACGGTCTGGGCGCCGCCCGGGCCCGGCACCTGGCCGAGCGCGGTGCCGACGACCACGGTGCGGAAGCCCGGGATCTGTGACAGCACGAAGCGGAAGATCTCGGCCTCGTCGGCCGAGACTCCTCGATAGGCGACGATCGCGCACGTCGAGCTGGCGGCCATGACCACTCCTCGTCACTCTCATCATAGGAGTCAGCGCGGCCAGGCCGAGCCGAGGACCCGCTCGACCATGCTGACGCGGCGGAAGCCGGGAACGAAGTGCTCCAGCACGTCCGCGTTCATCGTGCCGTAGGTGGTCCCCGGCCGGTCCCGGAGCCCGTCGGCCATCGCCTGCAGGAACCCGTTCGCGAAGTCCTCGCGCGGATGCGCCGCGACGATCGCCGCCACCCGGTCGCCGTCGAGCCGGTCCAGGCCCAGCCCTACGGCGTCGGTCTGGACGCCGTAGGCGGTGGCGGCGACCTCCGGCGCCAGGCGGCCGGGGATCCCCGGCGTCGTGTGCAGCGCGATCGCGGTCCAGACGACCTCTGTGGCCCCGGCGTCGAACCCGTGCTCGAGCATGAACCGCCGCGCGTGGTCGGCTCCGTCGAGCTCGAACCGCTGCACGGCGTCGGAGAAGGGCGTCGCCAGGCCGACGTCGTGGAACAGGGCGGAGAGGTAGAGCAGCTCGGGATCGGGCTCCAGGCCGAGCTCACGCGCCTGCAGCGTGCCCAGCAGGAAGACCCGCCTGGAGTGGTGGAAGAGCAGTGGGCTGGTCATGGTCTCGACCAGTCGCGTGGCCGCCGCTGCCGCCGTCGTCGCCGGGATCTCGACTCCCGCGATGGTCTCGCTCATGGTCGATCCTCACACGGCGACATCGGCTTTGGGCGGTCCGGGCCGGCGGGCCATGGTGTGCCCGTCGGTGAAGCGGACGGCGTCGTCGAAGCGCGCCTCGACCGTGCCGCGGCCGAACTGCTCCTCGTAGAGCCTGGCGTACAGCCCGCCCCGCGCCAGCAGCTCGTCGTGGGTACCGTGCTCGACGAGCTCGCCGTCCTCGATCCCGAAGATCACGTCGGCGTTCATGATGGTCGACAGGCGGTGGGCGATGGCGAACGTGGTCCGGTTCGACATCGCCCGCTCCAGCGCCTCCTGCACGAGCCGCTCGGTGGCGGTGTCCAGCGCGCTGGTCGCCTCGTCCAGGATCAGCACTCGCGGGTCCATGAGCAGGACGCGGGCGATCGACAGACGCTGCTTCTCGCCGCCGGACAGCCGGAACCCGCGCTCGCCGGTGATGGTCTCGTAGCCGTCGGCGAAGCTCATGATGCGGTCGTGGATGTTCGCCGCGCGGGCGGCGTCGACCACCTCGGCGTCGGTGGCGTCCGCCTTGGCGTAGCGGAGGTTCTCGGCGATGGAGCCGTGGAAGAGGTAGGGCTCCTGGGTCACCATGCCCACGACGTCGGCCAGCGACGACAGCGTCACGTCCCGCACGTCGACGCCGTCGATGAGGCAGGCGCCCCGGGTCACCTCGTGGAGTCGCGGGACGAGGTACGTCAGGGTGGTCTTGCCCGATCCGGACGGGCCGACGATGGCCGCCAGCTGCCCCGGCCGCACCCGCAGCGAGATGCCGCGCAGCGTCCAGGGCGCCTCCTGGGGGCTCACGTCGGGCGCGGGGCCGCCGTCGTCCACCGTCTCGAGCACCGCCACCGCGGGCGCGATCGACGGCGCCGACCCCGGTGGCAGCACGTTGGCCGCCGCCGGGTCGGCGACGGTGGCCACCGGCGGGACGACGAGCGCGCGCTGCCGCCCGTCGCGCCGCCTCGATCGCTCGCGGGTGGTGCTCGACAGGGCGTGCGGCTCCGGGTACCGGAACCAGACGTCGCGCAGCTCGACGTCGCCGCGCGTGGTGGCCGGGTCCAGCGTCGCCGCGCCGGGGGAGTCCTGGATCGCCGGCACCAGGTCGAGGTACTCGAAGAGCCGGCGGAACAGCGCCAGTGACGTCTGCACGTCGAGCGTCACCCGCATGAGCTGGACCAGCGGCATCTGCAGCCTCGACTGCAGGGTGGTGAAGGCGATGATGGTGCCGGCGGTCAGGGTTGTGTCGCCGCCGGTCACCAGGTAGCCGGCCACCAGGTACACGATGGCCGGCGTCAGCCCGAAGAACGTGCTCACCAGCGTGAAGAAGGTCCGCCCCGACATGGCCGTCTTCAGCTGCAGGCGGGCCTGGCGGGCGTTCTCGCGCCGGTAGCGCTCGATCTCCGCGTCGGAGCGGTTGAACACCTTGGCCAGCAGGATCCCCGAGACCCCCAGCGACTCCTCGGTGATCGCGGTCATCTCCGACATCGACTCCTGGGTGCGCTTGGCGAGCCGCTGCCGCCGTCGTCCCACCCGGATCTGCACGACCACGAAGACCGGCATGAGCACCAGGGTGATCAGGGTCAGCTGCCAGGACAGCAGCACCATGGAGACGAACGCCGCCACCACCGTCACGGTGTTCTGCAGGATCGTCGTCGCGGTGTTCGTGAGGACGTCGCGGACGCCGCCGACGTCGTTCGCGAGCCGGGACTGGATGTCGCCGGTCCGGGTCGAGGTGAAGAAGGCGAGATCCATCTTCTGCAGGTGGCTGAAGAGCGCCACCCGCAGGTCGGCCATCGCGCCGTTCCCGACCTGCGTGGTCAGGTACGTCTGCCCGACCCCGATCAACGCCGTCACCAGCGGGATCGCCACCAGCCCTCCGACCAGCCAGGCCAGCAGCGTCAGGTCCGGCTCGCCAGACGGCGGGAACAGCGCGTCGTCGAACACGGCCTTGGTGAGGAACGGCGCGACCGAGGTCAGTGCCGCGCTGGCCACCACCGCGAGCGCCACCGCGAGCAGAGGCCAGCGGTAGGGCGCGAGCAGGGTGACGATGCGCCGCAGCACCGGCGCGGCCTCCGGGGCGTCTGCTCCCGGCGCGCCGGGAGCAGACGCTGATACAGGATCAGTGGGGGCGCTCATAGGGCGAGCCTGGCCACCGCGACCTGGTCGTGCAAGCGAATCGCCGACGTCGGTCGGTCCCTCGTTCAGGCGGGGATCGTGTCTCCGGGGAAGCCGTGGCACTGGTGGATCTCGCAGCTGATCATCCCGGCCCGGACGCAGGGGTCCTCGGCCATGATCGCCTGGGCCTCCTCGACCGGGACGGTCATGACGGCCACGCCGGCCATGGTGTCCGAGGCGACCGGGCACAGAACCGCGATGACGCCGTCGGCGCGCAGCGACACCATGCGCCGCTGGTGCTCCCGCTCGATCGCCTCGGCGCCGTCCGTGCTGCGCCGCGGACCCCACCGGAGCACCGCCAGGCTGAACGGCTTCGCCGTTGCCGCCAGTGCCTGGATCTGCTCGTCGGTCACGGTCGTGCTCATGCTGTCTCCTCGATCCGGTCGGTCAGCGAGACGATGATGCCCTCCGGCCCGCGCACGTAGGCCATCCGCGCGCTTTCGTACCGGCCGATCCCGCCGACCAGACCGTACCCGTCGGCCGCCAGGCGGTCGACTGCCGCCTCGAGGTCGTCGACCACGAAGCACACGCTGCGGATGCCCAGCTCCGTGGCCATGGCGGCGGGCGACCCGGGCTCGTGGGTGGGCCGGACGAAGCGCGAGAGCTCGAGCCCGGTGCCGCCGTCAGGTGAGCGCAGCATCACCATCTCGGTCCGCGCGTCCGGGATGCCGATGACGGTGTCGACGAACTCGCCCTCCAGGAACGTGCGCCACTCGACCTCCAGTCCCAGGCCGACGAAGAACGCCGTCATCTCGTCGAGGTCGGCGACGGTGATGCCGATGTGGTCGAACTGCTTGATCCGTCCCATGACTGTCATCCTCCAGTACTCGGTGTCTGCGCCAGGGACGAAGCTGTTGAGCGGTTCTCGACATGGTGGCGCGCCTTGGCAGGGCTGACCGCCCTGGAGATCGGGATGAAACGGACATCGGAGCGACGGTGAGCCTTGCCAAGCAGATGGCCAGGCGTGCCAAGGCCGCCGGCGAACTCCGGGCCGCGCTTGACGGTCGAGGCGTGGGGAAATCGAGTCGTCGGCTCGCTCCCGGAGGGGTGACCCACGGCGTAGCGTGAGGAACGTCGCGTGCCCCGGAACGGCGACTCTCAGAAGGGCACCATCCTCAGGGGGTGAGCTGCGATGCCCACATTCGTCAGCTTGATCAACTGGACCGACCAGGGGGTCCGTCAGTCCAAGGAGTCGCTCGACCGCGCCAAGGCCGCCGGTGAGCTGGCCGAGCGCATGGGCGGCAGTCTCAAGGACGTCTACTGGACCGTCGGCCCGTACGACATCGTCTCGGTCGCCGAGTTCCCCGACGACGAGTCCGGGACGGCGTTCCTGCTGGCCATCGCCGGGCAGGGGAACATCCGGACGACGACGCTTCGCGCGTTCGACGCCGATGAGATGAGGGGGATCCTCGGGAAGCTCGGCTGACGGGATCGTGAGGTTCGGTGCGCACCTGCCGCTGATCGATGCCGACGGCTCGGGACATGTCCCGCTGGCCGGCTATGTCGATGCCGCGCGCGAGGCGGGGTTCGACGCGATCAGCGCCAACGACCACCTGGTGTTCCAGCGGCCGTGGCTGGACGGGATCGTCGCGCTGTCCACGGTCGTGGAGCGCAGCGTCGATCTGACCTTGGCGACGACGGTGGCGCTGCCGGTGGTCCGGGGGCCGGTGGCGCTAGCCAAGGCCGCGGCGGCGTTGGACCTCCTGTCCGGCGGCCGCTTCGTGCTCGGTGTCGGACCGGGATCCTCGGCCGCCGACTACGAGGCGGCCGGGGTGTCGTTCGAGGAGCGGTGGCCACGGTTCGATGCGTCGGTCCGCGTGCTCCGCTCCGTGCTCACCGACGACGCGGTGCCACCGCCGGACCGGCCGATCCCGATCTGGGTCGGCAGTTGGGGCTCGGCGGCCGGGCTCCGGCGGGTGGCCCACCTCGGCGACGGCTGGCTGGCGTCGGCGTACAACACGACCCCCGGTCAGATCACCGCCGGCCGCGACCTGCTGCACCGCGCCCTGAAAGCCGCGGGGCGAGACCCGCACGCCTTCCCGACCGCTCTCGCGACGACGTGGACCTACCTGACCGACGACGGGGCCGAGGCTCGGACGCACCTCGACGCGCTGGCTCGCATGCTCGGCCGGGACCCCGTCACCCTCGCCGATCAAGTGCTGATCGGGCCTGCCGAGGAGTGCGCCGCCAAGCTGGCTCGCTACGCCGATGCGGGCGTCGGCCAGGTCTTCGTCTGGCCGGTCGCGGACCCGATCACCCAACTGCGCCGCTTCGGAACGTCGGTGATCCCGCACCTGAGCTGACTCAGTGCGTGTTGGGGAAGGGTTCCTCGACCCGATTCGGGGGCGGGCGCCTGCCGCGTGCTCCGGTGATCCGGTGGTGCGGGCGGAGTGTCGACGGTGTGGTGGTGCTGCCGGAACGTGGGTGGCGGTGCTGTTGCCGGGGCGACAGTTCGGCCACCCACCTGGTGCAGTGTCGCCACGCCGTGGGCCGAGCCGAGCCAACGACACGCCCGCGCGGCGCGGCGCGACGGCCGTTCCGGGTCACCGTGCAGCGATCGCTGTGGCCATACTGCGCAAACGCCGCGGCATCACTGTCGCGTCCACGACAGCGATCTCACATCGTCGGCGCAGCGATCCCACACCCATCACCCGCACCACACGATTGATCAGGGGCGCCAGGACCCTGGCATCAACCACCTCGCCCCGTTCTCCGGCATGCCGCAGCACTTTCGCCACACGTTCTCAGCGACCGGAGCGGTCGACCCGCTGCCAGGGCCAGTCGGTGGCGAGCCAGCGTGCGACGGCGTCGGCCAGCGGTACGTCGAGATGCGATCTGTTGGCCCGCACCCAGGACCGCACCCTGACGTCCCACTCCTCGGAGGCCGAGGGATAGAGGTACACGCACCCGATGACGTCGTGATCGCCCGGGTCGAGGACGGTGAAGGTGAATCCGGCACCCCGGGTGAAGTCGTCCGCGTGCTGACGAAGGTCGGAGAGGTTCTCCTCGAGGGTCATGCCGTCGCGTGGTGGCCAGTCGCCGTGGGGATAGCCGGGAGTGGAGCGGATGTGCTCGATGCTCGACATCCAGGCGGCATGGTCCGCCGGATTGTGCCGCGGCCCCAGCGGTTCGAGGATGAACTGATCGGTGGTCAGTGAGGTCGGCGGCTCGAAGCCGGCCGGCACGAACTCGTCCGAGGTCATGACCGTGACGGTACCGGTCCTCTCCTGGCGTCGACGGCGCGAGAGGTCAGTCCCGCCCACGGGCGCTGGCCAGGGACGCCAGCTCGGTCCGGTTGGCCACGTCGAGCTTGCCGAAGATGTGCGCCAGATGGGTCTTGACCGTGCCCCGCCCCATCAACAGGCGGGCGGCGATCTCCGGGTTGCTGCATCCGTCCGCCACCAGGGCGACGACCTGCAGCTCGGTCGGGGTCAGGCTGGCCCAGCCGCTCGCCGGACGGCCGCGCGACCCGCGGGCGCGGCGGACGAAGCCGGCCGCCTCGTCGAGGGCCAGCCGGGCTCCCTCGTCCCAGGCCGTCGCCACGGCGTCCGCGCCGAGGGCCGTACGGAGTCCGGCCAGCGTGGTGACGAACTGGCGGTGCCGGCCCGGGGGCCGGGGGAGGCCGAGGCTCGAGCGCGCCGCGTCGGCGGCGCCGAGCACCCGGACGTCGTCGGGCGTGGGCCGGATCGCCGACCCGTGCCGGGCGAGGGCCTCCAAGGTGTCGGGCAGGCCGGCCCGCAGGCCGTGCTCGACCTGGAGGGTCAGGGCCTCGTGGACCAGCTCGACGGCGTGGGGTGTTCCGTCGGCGCCTGCCACGGCGAGCTCGGCCTGTGCCAGCCGGGCGACCGCCAGGACCCGCGGCATGCCGAGCCGGGCGGCGGTCGCGACGGCCCGGTCCAGCGCGACCTTCGCCGCCGCCGCGGACTCCGCGTCCCCGGCTGTCGCCAGCACGGCGCCGAGCTCGGCGAGCGACTGCGCGGCGATCCAGGAGTCCACCCCGCGGTCCGAGGCGGCCGCGCCGCGGCGGTACCACCCGGCCGCTGCGGCCGGATCGTCGCGACTGACGGCGAGCAGGCCGAGGGCGTACGGGAGACCGGTGACGAACACCTCGTCCTCGCCGGCCAGCCGCAGCACCGGGTCGAGCACCGCGTCGGCGGCGTCCGGATCGCCGGCCCTGATGTGCACGACCGCCTGGACCGCGCGGGCCATGCCGACCCGCAGGATGTCACCGAGCGGCAGCGCGACGGTGAGGCCTTCGGCGGCCAGCCCTTGCGCCCGGTCGACGTCGCCGGTGGCCAGCGCGCCGGTGGCCTGGAAGCCCAGCATCGTGGCGGCGATGCCCCGGTGCTGACGGACCAGCGCCGGGACGATGTCGTCGAAGACGGCGTTCGCCTCGGCGTGCCGGTCCCGGTGGTGCAGGACGAGCGCCTGGACCGCCCGGCTGCTCGTCGCCGCCAGCCCGTCATCGGCCCGAGCGGCCGCGGCCGCCGCGGCGGCCTGTTCGGCCAGCTCCCACGCCTGGTCGAAGTCGGTGTAGCAGGCCCCGACGGCGGCCAGGTCGAGGCACAGCGCGCGAAGGTCGTCGTCGCCGAGCTCCGTCGCCAGCTCCAGGGCCCGGGTCGCCGCGTCGTACTCGAGGTCGAGCGGGGCGGCGGTGTCGAGGACCAGCGCGAGCCCGGTGAGTAGCCGCGCCTGCACGATCGAGCGCTCGTCCGGAGCCACCCCGATCGCCCGGCGGAGGTACTCGACGCCCTCGATGCCGCGCCGGTCCAGGTGCCACAACCACGCCATCGACGCCGCCAGCCGCCGGCCCGTGTCAGGGGCGCCGCCGTCGCTGAGCGCCCAGTCCAGTGCCGCGCGCAGGTCGGCGTACTCGCCCTGGAGCGTCGACTGCCACCGGTCCGGGTCGGCCTCGCGCCAGGCGTCCGCGGCCTCGGTCAGGCCGGCGTAGTACCGCAGGTGCCGGCCACGCACGACGGCGTCCTCGTCCGTCTCGCCGAGCCGGGCGCCGGCGAAGGCCCGGATCGTCTCGAGCAGCCGGTAGCGGACCTGGCCGGCGTGCTCCTCGGTCATCACCAGGGACGCGTCGACCAGCCGCGCGAGCGCCGTCAGCTCCTCGCCGTCCGGTACCGGCGAACCGCACCCGACCGACGTCGCCGCATCCAGCGGGAACGGCCCGGCGAAGACCGACAGTCGCCGCAGCAGCGCGCGGTCGACCTCGTCGAGCAGCGCATGGCTCCAGCCGATCGAGGCGGCGAGCGTCCGCTGGCGCCGTTGCGCGTTGCGCGGACCCCTGACGAGCAGCCGGAACCGGTCGTCCAGGCCGGCGAGGATCTGCTCTGCGGACAGCGTGCCCAGCCAGGCCGCAGCCAGCTCGAGGGCCAGCGGGATCCCGTCCAGGTGCCGGACGATCGCGCGGATCGCCTCCGCGCCGGACGGATCGGGGCGGTACGACGGACGAACCAGCGCCCCGCGCTCGACGAACAGCGTCACCGCCTCGTCGTCGCCGAGCGGCGGCACCCGCCACACCTGCTCGCCGGCCAGCCGCAGCGGCTCGCGGCTGGTGACCAGCACCGTCACCTCCGGGCCGGCCTGCACGACGGCCTCGGCCACCGAGGCGACCTCGTCGCCGAGGTGCTCGGCGTTGTCCAGGCACAGCAGCGCGCGCCGGCCGGCCAGGTGCGCCGAG